>NZ_JAQYXB010000588.1:0-301143 GCF_036322405.1 Streptomyces sp. SP17BM10
CGTCGAGCCGTAGCCGTCCAGCCACGCCTTCCAGCTGCCGCCGTGCGCCGCCTGCGACGCGCTGTTGTCGACCACGCCGCTCGACGCCGTCCACGGCGACGCCGAGCCCGTCTCGAAGCCCGCGTTGCCCAGCAGCTGCGTCGACGTGCAGCCGCCGCTCGTGCTCGCGACCGTCCAGTTGAAGCTGGTCGTCGCGCTCGCCCCGGTGGCGTCGGTGACGGTGACCGTCACGGCCGACGTCCCGATCGTGCTCACCGTGCCGGAGATCAGCCCGGTCGAGGAGTTGATCGACAGGCCGGCCGGCAGCCCGGTGGCGGAGTACGACAGCGGCGCGGTGCCGCCGGAGGCCCGGAGCTGGAGGCTCACCGAGCCGTTGACGGTGGTCGACTGGTCACCGGGGCTGCTCACCGACACGGCGCTGCCGCCGCCCGGCTTGGTCAGCAGGCAGCCGGCGACGTTCAGGTCGATGGCCCGGCCCGCGCCGAGGCAGGTGGTGAACCAGTAGGTCTCCTCGCCGTAGCTCTGGCCCTTGGTGGCCGTGGTGCTGCCGTCGGCGGCGACCTCGCACGGGTTGTTGAGGGTGCACATCTGGCCGTCGTCGTTGCCGGTGTTGTTGATGCCGACGATCCGCCCGCTCGCGGTGTCGATGATCGGCGAGCCCGAGGTGCCGTGGGTGGTGTTGCAGCCGGAGCTGTAGCGCAGCGAGTCGTGCCAGCTCCACTGGTCCTCGCGCAGGGTAGGCACGAACCCGTTGATCGAGCAGTTCCAGACCTGCTTCCAGTACGACGAGGGTATGTACATCGCCGCGCCGTCGACCGGGTGGGCGTCGTTGATCGTGAGCGCGGTGGCGCCGGTGCGGCTCTTGATCGCGCCGTAGGTGTCGGTGAGTTCGTAGAGCGCGACGTCGGTGCCGGTCATCGTCGCGTACAGCACCTTGTCGGCCTGGACGGTGCCGAGGCTGTTGCCGGCGCCGTCGAGCAGGGTGCCGCTGCGGCTGGCGGCGGCGTTCTGGATCACCTGCCCGGCGTCCGGCATGGTCGGCAGGCAGTGGCCGTTGGTGAGCATGAGCGCGCGGTCGCCGTCCACCGACGCGGGGTAACGGACCAGCGAAGCCGAGCAGTTGCTGAGCGCGATGGTCGACGTGAGGTCGGCCGCCTGGACGGCCTGCGCGGGAGCGGCGGCGAGGGTCAGCCCGCCCGCGACGACGGCACCCGCGCCGGCCACGGCGACAAGTCTCTTGAACATGGCTCTCCTTGTGGGGGATCGCGGGGTGCCCGACTGGTCGCCGAGGCCCGCGCCGCACGAAAGTGCCATGGCCACTTCAACCGGTCAACCGTTCGGACCGAATTGGCCGGACGAATGGCCGACGGAACGCCAGAACGGCTACGGCTGAGGGAAGTTCTGCTGGTCCACGTCCTCGGTCTTGGCGTTGCCGCCGACCACCGGCTTCAGGGTGATCGACCACGAGGTGGCGGTGCGCCCGGTCTCGAAGGCCAGCGTGTCCTGGAACTTGGTGAACCGGCAGTTCTGCGTGAACGCCTTCGCGTCGCCGTCCCAGTCCGCCCCGCCCGAGAAGTAGACCTCGTACGTCCCGTCCTGGACGCCCTCGATGCTCGCGTTCGAGCCCTTGGCGACGTACACCGAGTTGACCGCCTTGCCGTCCAGGGCGAGCGTGACGACGGCGTCCGACGAGCCGCCGTTGTCGACCTTGAACACGCCCTCGCCGTTCAGCCGCCCCTTGCGGACCATCGTGCCGTTGTCGAGCGAACGGTTCTGCGCGGCCGGCAGCTGCGGGACGGCGAAGGTGGTCGGGTACCCGGCCGTCGCCATCGTGCCGAGCGCGGTGGTGACCGCCTTCAGGCCCGCCGCCTGGCCCACCTCCGCCAGACCGGCGCTGAGCCCGCACACGGTCCTGTGCTTGATGTCGCCCTGCACCTTCGTCATGTCGGTGCCGAGCTGGGTGAGGGCGGAGGCGAGGTCGCTCTGGGTGATCCCGACCTCGGGCGGCTGGTCGGCCGTGCGCAGCTTGAGGCTCCCGGTCCTGGCGCTGGTCGCGATCTCGGCCAGGACGGTGTCGAGGTCGGCGAGGGTCTTGGCCGTGGTCACCTTCCCGAGCGCCGTGGTGACCGGGTCGACGGCGCCGGTGAGCACGGGGCCGTACGGGGGCCGGGTCGGCGTCGGCGGGGGCGTGTACGTCGGCACCGTGGCCCTGGCGGAGGCGCCGGACGGCGCCGGACCGGCGTTCGAACCACCTCCGCCGCTCGAACAGGCCGCCAGCAGCAGCACCGATCCGACGGCCAGACCGGCCTTGGTGATGGACCCCATGAACCCCGCCCCCACGTGTCGTCCCCCGCACGCGCCGCGCACACGATGTGCACGCATCCCGCCGAACATCGTCCCGGAGCGTGCGCGGCAAGGTCAACAGGGCGCATAAGGGGCGTACGGGCGCGCGCGAGGGGCGCGCGGGGCGCCGGTGGCGGTCAACTACCATCGGGCCCGTGCTCAGTCTCACCGGCCTCCCCCTCCAGATCGTCGCGTCCGTGATCGCGATCGCCGTCTTCGCCGCCACCATGTGGCTGTGGCCGAGATTCGGCGGACGGACCTGGAAGTCCTGGCTCGGCCGGATCGGCGCCTTCCTCGCGACCCAGATCACGGTGCTGGTCGCCATGGGCCTGGTCGCCAACAGCTACTTCGGCTTCTACAGCTCGTGGACCGACCTGCTCGGCACCAGCGGCAAGAACGGCACGGTGGTCGACCACACGCCCAACGCCTCCGGCGTGGCCGTGACCGGCGAGCAGAGGTTCTACTCGGCCCAGGGCTCGGACCCCGAGCGCTCCGGCCTGATCCAGAAGGTCGACGTCAAAGGAGCCGGCAGCGGCCTGACCAGCGAGGCCTACGTCTACCTGCCGCCGCAGTACTTCCAGCCGGACTACGCCAAGCAGCGCTTCCCGATGGCGCTGGTCCTCACCGGCTACCCGGGCACCCCGGAGAAGCTGATCTCCCTCATGCAGTACCCGGCGTCCACCCTCGACGCGATCACCCAGAAGAAGCTGCCGCCGACCATCCTGGTGATGACCAGGCCCACCCTCGTCGGCAACCGGGACACCGAGTGCGTCGACGTGCCGAACGGCCCCCAGGTGGAGACCTTCTTCACCACCGACCTGCCCAAGGCCCTCGCCACCACCTACCGGATCGGCACCGCCCCGGACAACCGGGCCGTGATCGGCAACTCCACCGGCGGCTACTGCGCGCTCAAGTTCGCCCTGCGCAAGCCCGACTCCTACCACGCGGCGATCGCGCTCTCCGGTTACTACAGCGCGGCCCACGACGAGACCACCGGCGACCTGTTCGGCGGCAACGACAAGCTGAAGCAGGAGAACGACCTCCTGTGGCGGCTGAAGAACCAGCCGCCCGCCCCGGTCTCGCTGCTGCTGACGACCGCCTACGACGAGAACAACTACGGCGAGACCCAGGCCATGGTGGGCGCCTTCAAGGCCCCGACCACGGTGTCCACGATCACCCTGGACACCGCCGGCCACAACTTCCACACCTGGACCCGCGAGATCCCCCCGGCCCTGGAGTGGCTCGGAAAGCACCTGGTCATGCCGCAGTCCGCCTGAGCCGACGGGCCCCGGCCGAAGGCCCGCGGAGGAGGGGCGGCGAAGATCACACCCGGCTCCAAGCCCCGTCTCACGGTTCTCTCAGGCGCGCCACGCACCGTATCGCCCATGACCACGACCAGCTACACCCAGCCGGCCGGCGAACCGTGGCCCGAGGCCGCGGACTTCCCGCCGCCGGAGGTGCCCCAGCCGGCCCCCGCCCCGGTCCTGGCACCGCTCTTCCCCGAGCAGCCCCTGCCGCCGGCCGGTCCCACGGGCCCGGCCTCCTGGTCGGGCCGACTGCGGACCCTCCCCACCCGCGCATGGCGCGGCCGCGCCGACGACCCGCGGTGGGTGCGCCCGGCCCTCCTCGGCCTGATGGCCGCCACCGCCGTCCTCTACCTGTGGGACCTCAGCGCCTCCGGCTGGGCCAACGCCTTCTACTCCGCGGCCGTCCAGGCGGGCAGCCAGAGCTGGAAGGCGTTCTTCTTCGGCTCCTCGGACGCCTCGAACTTCATCACGGTCGACAAGCCCCCGGCGTCGCTGTGGCCGATGGCCCTGTCCGCGCGGATCTTCGGCCTCTCGTCGTGGTCCCTCCTCGCCCCCCAGGCGCTCATGGGCGCCGCCACCGTCGGCGTCCTGTACGCGGCGGTGCGCCGCCGCTTCTCCCCGCTCGGCGGCCTGCTCGCCGGCGCCGCGTTCGCCCTCACCCCCGTCGCGGCGCTGATGTTCCGCTTCAACAACCCGGACGCGCTGCTCGTCCTGCTGCTCACCGTCAGCGCGTACGGGCTGATCCGCGCGATCGAGACGGCGAGCACCCGGTGGCTGCTGTTCACCGGCGCCGTGTTCGGCTTCGCGTTCCTCACCAAGACCCTCGCGGCGTTCCTGATCCTGCCCGCCTTCGCGGTGGTCTACCTCGTCGTGGCGCCCACCGGCCTGTGGCGGCGGGTGCGCCAGACGCTGCTCGCGGGCGTCGCGGTGGTCGTCGCCGGCGGCTGGTGGGTCGCGGTCGTCGAGCTGCTGCCCGCCTCCGCCCGCCCGTACGTCGGCGGCTCGCAGGACAACAGCTTCCTGTCGCTCACCTTCGGCTACAACGGCCTGGGCCGGGTCGACGGGAACGAGCGCGGCAGCGTGGGCGGCGGCGGTCGCCTCCCCGCCGGGCTCGACCTGCCGGCCGGCGCGGCGCAGGGGATGCGCAACCGCGGCTGGGGCCAGACCGGCATCACCCGCCTGTTCGGCAGCGACATCGGCGGCCAGATCGCCTGGCTCCTGCCGGCCGCGCTGATCCTGCTGGTGGTCGCGCTCTGGGCGACCCGCCGCCACGCCCGCACCGACACCGCCCGCGCGGCGTTCCTGGTCTGGGGCGGGTGGCTGATCTCCACCGCGCTGATCTTCAGCTTCATGTCCGGGATCTTCCACCAGTACTACACCGTGGCGCTCGCCCCGGCCGTCGCCGCGCTGGTCGGCATGGGCGTGGACGGGCTGTGGCGGGCGCGCCACCGCCTGCCGTACGCGCTGGCCCTCGCGGGCACCCTCGCGACGACGGCGGTGTGGGCGTTCGTCCTGCTCGGCCGCAGCCCCGGCTTCCTGCCGTGGCTTCGCTGGGCGGTCCTGGCCGCCGGGCTCGTGGCGGCCGCCGCGCTGGTGGCCGGGCAGTTCGCGGGGCGGACCTCCGGGCGCACCGGGGCGCGGATCGCCTCGGTGGCGGGCCTGGTGGGCCTCGCGGCGGCGCTCGGCGGTCCGGCCGCGTACGCGGTGGACACCGTCGGCACGGCGCACAACGGCTCGATCATCACGGCCGGACCGTCCGTCAAGGGCGCGTTCGGGCCGGGCTCTTTCGGCAAGGGCGGCCGGGGCGGCAAGGGCGCCACCGGCAGGGGCTTCGGCGGGCAGGTCCCCGGCGGGCAGGGCGGCCAGGGCTTCCCGGGCGGCCAGGGCGGCCAGGGCGGTCAGGGCGGCTTCCCCGGCGGCAGGGCCCCGCACGGCCAGAACGGCGGGGGCTTCCCGGGCGGCTTCGGCGGCGGCCAGGGCGGCTTCCCGGGAGCCGTCACCGGCGACGGCAGCGGCACCGGCGGCCGCCACGAGCGCGGCAACGGCACGGGCGACGGCACCACCGGCACGCCCGGCAACGGCAACGGCGCCGCGGGCATGCCCGGCGCGGGCGGCCCCGAGGGCGCGGGCGGCGCGGGCGGCATGATGGGCGGCCTGCTCGGGGGCACCAAGGTCAGCGACGAGGCCGCCGCCCTGCTGGAGCAGGACGCCGACCACTACACCTGGGCCGCCGCGACCACCGGCTCCCAGAACGCCGCGAGCTACCAGCTCGCCACCGGCAAGCCGGTGATGGCCCTCGGCGGCTTCAACGGCACCGACCCGTCGCTGAGCCTGGCCGGCTTCCAGAAGTACGTCCAGGAGGGCAAGATCCACTGGTACGTCGCCGGCGGTTCGCACCGCGGCTTCGGCGGCGGCGACGACAACGGGCAGCAGAACGAGAGCGCCCAGATCGAGGCGTGGGTGACCGCGCACTTCACCGCGAAGACGGTGGGCGGCGCCACGTTCTACGACCTGACCGTCACGCCCTCCTCCTGACCCGCACGAACCCCGAGGGGGCGCACCGCGACCCCGCGGTGCGCCCCCTCGGCGCGTCGGCGGCCGGCCGGCGGTGCGCCCCCTCGGCGCGTCGGCGGCCGGCCGCCGGACGGCCGTCAGTCCGTCGAGCAGTGCGTGCCCGCCTCCGGCAGCCGTCCGTCCAGCAGGTACGCCGTGGCCGCGGCGCGCACGCAGCTGCTCTTGTCGTACGCGGTGTGCCCGTCGCCCTCGCGCGTCAGCAGCACGCCGCGCTCGAAGCCGGCCGCCATCCGCTGGGCCCACGGGTAGGGCGTGACCGGGTCGCCGGTGGAGCCGACCACCAGGAGCGGGGCGCTGCCCGCCGCCTGCACCGTGTGCGGCTGTTCGGTCGAACGGTAGGGCCACGGGCGGCAGTCGGGGTCGAGCAGGGTGGCCCGGGTGTCGTGCGAGCCGGTCAGCGGGGCGCGGGCGGCGAGGTCGTCGAGCGCCTCGCGCAGGTCCGCGTCGGTGGGCGCCAGCGGGGCGTCGGCGCAGTGGATCGCGGCGTACGCGTCGGCGGGCGTCTCGAAGTGGCCGTCCTCGTCGCGGCCGGTGTTGTTGTCGGCGAGCTTGAGCAGTTCGTCGCCGTCGGCGCGGGTGATCGCCGGTTCGACGGCCGCGCGCAGGCGCTCCCACGAACGGTGGCCGTCGTAGAGGACGTTGAGGACGCCGGTCCACCCGAGGGTCGCGGTGACCGGCCGCCCGCTGGAGGTGTTCAGCGGGTGCTTCTTGAGGCCGTCGAGGAACGTGGCGAGCCGCTTGGGGGCGGTGGCCGGGTCGGTGCCGAGCGGGCAGGAGTCCTCGGTGGAGGCGCAGTCGGCGGCGAACGCGGTGAACTCGGTCTCGGTGGCCGCGGCCTGCTCGCCGTTCATGTGCAGGAGATCGGTGCTGCGCTCGACGGCGCCGTCCAGGACGAGCCGGCCGGTGCGCTCGGGGAACTCCTCGGCGTACAGGGCGCCGAGGTAGGTGCCGTAGGACAGGCCGAGGAAGTCGAGCTTGCGGTCGCCGAGGGCGCTGCGCAGCACGTCCATGTCGCGGGCGCTGTTGCGGGTGCCGACGAAGGGGAGCACCTTGGCGTACTTGGCCCGGCAGGCGTCGGCGAGCACCTGGCCGTGGTCGTAGGACGGGTCGTCGGTGCTGGTCCACTCGTCGCGGGTGCTGTCGTCGAGGCACGTGACGGGGATCGTCCGCCCGGCGCCGCGCGGGTCGAAGCCGACCAGGTCGAAGTGGTCGTGCAGCGCCGAGTCGAAGCTCCGCCAGCCCCACTGGACCTGGGAGACGCCGGAGTTGCCGGGGCCGCCGGGGTTGAGCACGAGCGAGCCGCGGCGGTGGGAGGGGTCGGCGGCGGGCACGCGGGCGAGGGCGACGTCGATGGTCTCGCCGCCGGGGTCGGCGTAGTCGAGCGGCACCTTGAGGACGGCGCACTGCACGACCGTCTCCTCCGGGTCGGCGTTGGCGTCGTCGTTGCAGGGTGCCCAGGCGATCCGCTGGTCGTAGAGGGCGCGCAGGGCCGGGGAGGCGGTGTCGGAGACCCGTTCGGCGATCGGCGCGCGCGGGACGGCGCCCGCGGCGCCGCGCGGGGCGGCGGGGCCGGTGCAGCCCGCGGGCAGCGCGACGGCGAGGACGGCGGCGAGGACGGGCAGGGCGCGCCGCGAGTACCGGGGGATCATCGAGTCCACCGCCCACGAATACCACCTGGCCGGTGCTCCGGTCACGCCAGGGACCTGCTAGGACGGCGAATCAGGGGTTCACCGGGCGGCACACCGTTCGAGCGTGGTTCTCTTGTCCGCTTCGGTGACCGGGAGTTGGTGCGTGAGCGACACCCGGGCGAACCGCACCGCGTACGCGCGGACGATCCCGGTGCCGACGGGCAGCCACGCGGCCGGGCCGCGGTCGCCCTCGGAGGCGTTCCGGGAGCGGTACCGACCGCCACCGGCCGCGGCCGACGGCCGCTAACCGCCGATCGCGGACATCGGGCGCTCCGGGCGCACGAAGCCGTCGGAGTTGATCGCGTGCCCGGGCCCCTTGCCGCCGATGGTGGCGCGCCAGGCCGCCTCCACCGCGTCGTCGTCGGCGCCGCCGCGCAGGAGGGCGCGCAGGTCCGACTCCTCGGTCGCGAACAGGCAGTTGCGCAACTGCCCGTCCGCGGTGAGGCGGACCCGGTCGCAGCCGCCGCAGAACGGGCGGGTGACGGAGGCGATCACGCCGATCACCGTGTCGGTGCCGGCGATGCGCCACTCCTCGGCCGGGGCGTTGCCGTGCCGGCCGACCGGGACGAGGTCCCAGCGGGCCCCGAGGACGGCGAGGATCTCGTCCGCGGTGACCATCGTCGAGCGGTCCCAGGCGCCCTGCGCGTCCAGCGGCATGGACTCGATGAACCGCATCCGGTAGCCGTGCTCCGCGGCGAACTCGGCGAGCGGCACGATCTCGTCGTCGTTGACGCCGCGCACCGGCACGGCGTTGACCTTCACCGGCGCGAGGCCCGCGGCCTGCGCGGCGGCCAGGCCCGCGAACACGTCGGCGATCCGGTCCCGGCGGGTGATCGCCGCGTAGCGCTCGGGCCGCAGGGTGTCCAGGCTGACGTTCACCCGGTGCAGTCCGGCCTCCCGCAGCGCGACGGCGGTGCGGGCGAGCCCGATGCCGTTGGTCGTCAGCGACACCTCCGGACCGAGCGCGGTGATCCGCCCGACCAGGTCCGGCAGGCCGCGGCGCAGCAGCGGCTCGCCGCCGGTGAGCCGCACCGACGTGATGCCGAGCCGCCCGACGGCGATCCGCACCAGCCGCAGCACCTCGTCGTCGCCGAGCACCTCGGCCTTGGGCAACCAGTTCAGGCCTTCGGCCGGCATGCAGTACGTGCAGCGCAGGTTGCAGCGGTCGGTGAGCGAGACCCGCAGGTCGGTGTGGACCCGGCCGAAGCGGTCCAGCAGCGGGCGCGGTGCGGTGTTCATCAGCCAAGTACAGGGGCAGGCGGTCCGCACCGCCAGCGGCCGAACCGCCGGGGACCGGCCACGACCTGCGGCTTCGCCTTGTGGATTCGTACAACTGTGGGTTCCCACGGTGCGCGGCGGCGCCCCGGGCGGGCAGGCTGGGCCCATGCAGATCACTCCCGGGCCACCCGCGCCCGTCGCCGCGCTCGTGCTCGCCGCCGGCGGGGGCCGCCGGCTCGGCGGGCGGCCCAAGGCGCTGATCCGCTACGGCGGTCGGCCGCTGGTCGAGCACGCGGTGGCCGTCGTGCGGGCCGGCGGGTGCGCGGACGTGACGGTGGTGGTGGGCGCCGAGGGCGAGAAGGTCCGCGCCACCGCCCACCTGCCGGGCTGCCGCCTGGTCACCAACCCGGACTGGGCGGGCGGCATGGGCTCCTCGCTGCGGGCCGGCCTGGCCGCGCTCGCCCCGGGCGCGTCCGCGGTGCTGGTGATGCTCGTCGACACCCCGGGCGTCACCCCGGCCGCGGTGGCCCGGCTGCTGGCCGCGCACCGGGCGGGCGCCGACCTCGCCGCGGCGGCCTACCACGGGCGGCGCGGGCACCCGGTGCTGATCGGCGCCCGGCACTTCACGGAGGCCGCCGCGGGCGCGACCGGCGACGCGGGAGCCCGCGCACTCCTGACGGCGCGCGCGGACGAGATCGCGCTCGTCGAGTGCGCCGACGTCGCCGTCCCGGACGACCTCGACACCCCGGCCGACCTGGCCCGCTGGTCCACCGGGTGACCATCCGCCCGGCGCGCACCACCCGTCCGCGCCGCCCCACCGCGCGCTCCGCACACCGACCGGCCGCACACCCCTGATCTCTCCCTGAGGATTGCCCCATTCCGCGCCCATCGGCCCCGGTTTCAGGGAGCATGGGAGGCGTCCTCCCACCCGACTCGAACGGACGGAGCCCGAGATGGCCGGACTGCCCGACGACTTCACCGGACACGACCCCGCGCGACACGGGCCGGGGGCGGGCGGTGGCGGCCGGGCGATCCGCTGCCCCGCCTGCCGCCGCGAACACCTCTACGAACCGCCCTCGCTGCCCTGCCCCTGCGGCGCCTCCCTGAAGGTGCCGCTGCTGCGCGGCGGCGTGCCCGTGCAGGTGCGCTTCCGCTCCTGGGAGGACTCCTGGCTGAGCATGCGCTGCCCGCACTGCGGCCGCTCCGACCAGTGGCCGCAGCCCGAGTTCACCTGCAACTGCGGCGCCACCGTCCGCCTGCCGGTGGACCGCACCACCCGCCTCGGCGGCGGCACCGCCGCCCCGCTCGGCGGCGCCGGACCGCAGCCCGCCCGCCCCTACCCCGCGCACCCGCTGAACGCCCCGGTGCCCGCCCCGCCCGGCGGCAGCGGCGGCCAGGCCAAGCCCTTCCGCCACCGCGCGCCCTTCCGCCCCCACCCGGTGCGCACCTCCCAGGACGCCGTGTTCACCGCCGCCCGCTACCTGGAGTGGCTCGGCTTCGACGACCTGGAGCTGACGGAGGCCCAGGAGCGCGACGGCGTCACCCTGCTGGGCAGCAGGATGGTCGCCCAGGTCGACACCTGGACCGAGCCCGCCGACGTCAAGTCGGTGGAGTGCCTGTGGCTGCAGACCCTGCACGCCGAGGAGATGGCCGCCGCGATGTTCACCCTCGCCGGCTACTCCCACCAGGCCACCGTCCGCGGCGAGCAACTGCTGGTCGCCCTGTTCAGCCTGGACCTCGCCGGTGTCCCGCAGCCCGCCAACGGCGCCGCCGAGGCGCTGATGGAGACCGGCTGGACCTCCTGACACCACACGCCCCACTGGATCGATTCCTCCGCGGACGCAACAACCTGCGCTCGTGATCTGGTGCACAAGCTCACCCGCGTGTTGAATTGCCGCCACAGCGCGGGCCTGTGGGCGCCGTGCCGATGCTGGATGGCGCACACAAGGAGGTGGCGTTGTCGGAGCACGGATGGGGCCCGAGCGGCCCGGACGGGCGGGGGCGGCCGGCGGCGCCGGAGGAGCCGGGGGACACGGTGTGGCGACTGCGGTCCCGGGGGTGCTGGCAGGAGGCCGCCGACGTGCTGCGACCGGCCGCCGACCACGATCCGGCGCTCGCCCTCGGGCGCGCCGAACTCCTCATCGAGCGCTGCCTGTTCACCGCCGCGCACTGGACCCAGGCGGAGCAGGCGCTGCGCCTGGCCGAGGCCGTCGTGACCACCACCGAGCAGCGCGCGGCCGCCGCCTGCGCCCGCGGCTTCCTGGCCTACCTCGCCAGCGTGCTCGGTCCCCGCGACCGGCTCGACGAGGCGCAGGCCGCGTTCGGCCGCAGCTCGGCGCTGCTCCCACCGGACGCCCCCGGGCGCCCGCTGCTGGACTTCCGTCGCGGCCTGGTCGCGGAGAACCTCCTGCGCGACCGCGGCGCCGCCCGGATCGCCTACCGCAGGGCGCACGACGGAGCCGCCGAGCGCGGCGACGAACTGCTGCGCTCCTACACCTGGCGCCACCTCGCCGCGCTGGCGCTCGCACGCGGGGACCACGGCCACGCCCGCGAGGGCTTCGACGCCTCGCTGCGGCTGCGCGAGCAACTCGGCTTCACCGTGGGCGTCGCACCGGCGCTCGCCGCGCTCGCCGAGGTGACGGAACCGGCCGAGGCGGCCCGGCTGCGCGCCGAGGCCGCCCGGCTCGTCCAGGCCCTGGGAGGCGTGCCGGTGTGGCTCGCGCGCCAGCTGGGCGCGGGCCGCGCTCCGGCGCCTCCCCCGGACGGACGCATCGGACAGGAGACCGGGGGCAGCATCAGCTAAGGTGAGCCTAACCTGTCCGGGGAGAGCAGCGCCCCGGGCGGGTTCGCCTTGCCGCTCCCGGGCACCGCCATGCCCCGGCCCGGCGCGGGCGCGCGCCGGGGGCTCCCGCCCAGCGGTCCGGCAGGCCCCGCCGTGCCACCAGCCGGCGGGCCCGGACGACCCGATGGGGCCCGCCCATGACCGCGACCAGCGCCACCGCGAGCAGCACCCGGCCCGGCCCCGCGCCGCGCGCCCCGCACACCACCACCCCCGACCCTGCCGCCCCCTGCACCGCCGCCTACGGCCGACTCGCCGTCCTCCTCCCCGTCCTGCGCGTGCACTGCGCCCCGCCCCGGCGCGGACGCGGCTGGATCCCCGCCGCCGACCTCGCCGACCACCCCGCGGCCGTCCACGACCTGATCGCCCACGACGCCCACCAGGGCCTCGCCCGCTACGGGCGGCCGCTGCGCCCGGACGTCGCCGCCGGCTTCGCCCTGCACCGCTTCGTCTGGCCCGCCGCGCTGCTGTTCACCGCGCCGTGGTTCCTGGAGCGGCGCGTCCCCCTGCTCGACCCGGCCGACGTCTCGCTGCGCCGCCGCACCGGCGAGGTGACGGTCCGTCCGGGCGCCTTCGCCTGCCTGCCGGACGACCCGGCCGCCGGCCTGCCGCAGGCCCGTCCGGTGCCGGGCGGGGCCGCGCTGGCCGCCGAACTCCGGCGGGCGATGGGCGGGTTCCTCGCGCCCGTGCTGGCCGCGTTCCGCCCCGAGGTGCGGCGCGGACCGCGCGTGCTGTGGGCGATGGCCACCGACGCGGCGGTCGAGGGGCTCTGGTACGTCGCCGGGCTGCTCGGCGAGGAGGAGCGGGCGCGGGCCGAGCTGACGGCCCTGCTGGACCCGGCCGCCCCGGCGTGCGCGGCCGGCGCGTCCGGCACCCCCGCCCCGGGTCCGCACCCCTTCACCCCGGGCGCGGGCTTCGGCCCGCGGGGCGGCCGCCCCGGCGGTCCTTCGGGTACCGACCGGGCCCGCGCCAGTTGCTGCCTCGTCTACACCGCCGAGCCCGCGGCGATGTGCGGCGGCTGCCCGCGCGTCACGCGGAATTGACGAAAGGACGTGCGAGCGGGAATCCGGAAAGCCCGGAATTCCGGCAATCGTCCGCCGGGTATTGATACGAAAATGCGATTGAGCCGGGGTCAGAAATCCCTCTACTCAGCGCATTGACGGCGAATCGGCCATTCCTCCGGCGAGCATCCGTCATGATGGTCCCCGCCATCACGACGCAGGAACGCGACGCAGGAAAGCGAGGCTGGTCCCGGCGATGAAATTGTCCGACATACCGCTCGGCTGGGCCGTCACCGGAGGCGTAGGGCTGCTGGTCAGCGCGCTCCTCGTGGCCCTGGCCCGGAGCCGGGGATCCGCCGCCGCGGGCGCGGATACCTGGGAGCGTTCCGAGGAACGGCGCCGCCGCAAGGAATCCCTGTACGGGGGTGCCTCCTACACGCTGCTGTTCTGCTGCGCCGCCGTCGCCGCCGCGCTCTCCTTCCACGGCCTGGTCGGCTTCGGGGTGCAGAACCTGAACCTCTCCGGCGGCTGGGAGTTCCTGGTGCCGTTCGGGCTCGACGGCGCGGCGATGTTCTGCTCGGTGCTCGCCGTCCGCGAGGCCAGCCACGGCGACGCCGCCCTCGGCTCGCGCCTGCTGGTGTGGCTGTTCGCCGGCGCCTCGGCCTGGTTCAACTGGGTGCACGCCCCGCGCGGATTCGGCCACGCCGGCGCACCGCAGTTCTTCTCCGGGATGTCGCTCTCGGCGGCCATCCTGTTCGACCGGGCGCTCAAGCAGACCCGCCGCGCCGCCCTGCGCGAGCAGGGGCTCGTCCCACGGCCGCTGCCGCAGATCCGCATCGTGCGCTGGCTGCGCGCGCCGCGCGAGACGTACGCGGCGTGGTCGCTGATGCTCCTGGAGGGCGTGCGCAGCCTCGACGAGGCGGTGGACGAGGTCCGCGAGGAGAAGCGGGAGCGGGCGGAGGAGAAGGAGCGCAGAAGGCTCGCCGGGCGCCGGGAGCGCGCGGAGATCCGGGCGATCAGCCGCAGCAACGGCACCTGGCGCGGCGCACGCGGCGGCGGCGCCCGGCAGTTGGAGTCCGCCGGCTCGGAGCCCGCCATAGCCGGCGGGCCCGGGACGGAGCGCTCCGCCGTCCTCCGCGAGGTCGAGGGCGCGGCCGCGGGCACCGTGGTGCAGCCCGGTCTCCCGGCCCGCCCCGAACGGCGCACCATCGACCTCACCGCCGACGAGGACACCGTGACGCTGCCCCGGCTGGACTCGCTGGAGCAGAAGCTCAAGGACCTCGAGCAGCAGTTCGGCTAGTGGTTCGGTGTCGAACTACGCCGCGGCGCCGCTGAGTTCGAACCACATGCGCTTGCCGGAGCCGCGCGGTTCGACGCCCCAGGAGTCCGCGAGCGCCTCCACGAGCATCAGGCCGCGGCCGGAGGAAGCCTGTTCGCCCGGGGTCCGGCGGGTCGGCCACAGGTCCGACTCGTCCTCCACCTCCACCCGCAGCCGGGCCCGGCCACCGTCGGAGACCGGCTCGCGGTAGAGGCGGGCGGTGAACATGGCGTCCCGGTCGGTGTGCCGGATGGCGTTGGTGACCAGCTCGGAGGAGAGCAGTTCGGCGGTGTCGATGAACTCGGCTACGCCCCAGCGGCGCAGCGCGTCGCGCAGTTCCGCCCGCACCTCGGCGACGCGGGCGAGGTCGGCCTGGCCGATCCGGCGGCGCAGCTGCTGGGCGGCCAGGCCGCCGGCCGGTCCGTCCCAGCGCAGGAGGAGCAGCGCTATGTCGTCCTCGCGCTCGCTGGAGTCGGCGGCCTGGGAGGCGATCCGGTCGGCGAGGTCCTCCAGCGGGTCGCGGAAGGCCTCCTCGGCGAGCGGGAGCGGCTCGGCGAGCGTCGCGGTGAGCCGGGCGACGCCCTCGTCCAGGTCCATGCCGCGGGACTCGACCAGGCCGTCGGTGCACAGCAGCACCGTCTCGCCGGGGTCGAGGCTGAAGCGGGTGACCCGGTACTCCTGGTCGGGGTCGATGCCGAGCGGCAGGCCGCCGGCCACCGGCACGGCCGCCGCGGTGCCGTCCGAGCGGCGCACCACGGGGTCGAGGTGGCCGGCCCGCACCGCGTAGACGACGCCGTAGTCGACGTTGACCTCGGCGTAGGTGCAGGTCGCGAAGTGGTCGGTGTCGAGGTCGGCGAGGAAGCGGGAGGCACGGGCCATCACGGCGGCCGGCGGGTGCCCCTCGGCGGCGTAGGCGCGCAGCGCGATCCGCAGCTGGCCCATGATCCCGGCGGCGTGCACGTCGTGGCCCTGGACGTCGCCGATCACCAGGCCGACGTGCCCGCCGGGCAGCGGCACGACGTCGTACCAGTCGCCGCCGATCTGCAGGCCGGAGCCGGCCGCCAGGTAGCGCACGGCCGTGGTGACGCCCGGGACGGACGGCACGGTGCGCGGCAGCATCACCCGCTGGAGGCCGGCCGCCAGCTCGTGCTCGGCGTCGTGCAGCCGGGCCCGGGCCAGCGACTGGGCGACCAGGCCGCCCAGCGTGGTCAGCAGGGTCCGCTCGTCGGCGTCCAGCTCGCGTTCGTCGTCGAAGCTGACCACGCACACGCCGATCGCCCGGCCGCTGGCCACCAGCGGCAGGTAGGCCCAGGAGCCGCGGCCGTTGCGGCTGGTCGGCTCCCACACCTCGGGGTAGGTCTCGCGGTACTCGTCGCGGGAGGAGACGAACACCGGCGCGCGGTGGCGCAGCGCCTCGGCGGCGGGGTGGCCGGCGGGCAGCAGCGTGCGGTCCCAGATGGTGAGTGCGCCGGGCCGGTAGCCGGAGGCGCCGAGGATCCGGGTGCGGCCGGCCTCGAAGGCGGCCAGCACCAGGCCGTCCGGCGGCAGCCCCGGCAGCGGCAGTTCGGTGAAGACCCGGGCGACGTCGCGGACGGTGACCGCCTCGGACAGCGCGCGGGCGGCCTCCTTGATGAAGCGGGAGCGCTCCTCGCGCAGCAGTGCGAGCCGGTCGGCGCGGTCGCGCTTGTGCAGTTCGACGGTGGCGTCCCAGACGAAGCCGACCATCCGGGAGGCGCGCCCGAAGGCGTCGGCGAGCACCCGGCCGCGGAAGCGCACGGCGCGCATGGTGCCGTTCGGCCCGACGGTGCGGTAGTAGGCGCCGCACTGGCCGAGCTCGGCGACCGCGCGCTCGACCCGGCGGCGCACCACGGGCGCGTCCTCGGGGTGGAGCAGGGCGAGGAAGGAGGCGGCGGTGCGGTCGAACGCGCCCTGGCCGACCTCGTCCAGGCCGATGATCGCGCAGGCGCGGGGGTCGCCCTCCAGCACGTCGCGGCGGATGTCCCAGTCGAAGGAGCCGATGCCGTTGGCGGCCATCGCGGGCTCCAGCCAGTCGGGCATGGCGTCGCCGGCGGTGGAGGGCAGCCCGCCGGGCAGCACCGGCGCCAGGCGGCCGGTGCCCGGGGCGGTGCGCAGCGGGCGTCGGCGCACGGCCTGGGCGGGCGGCTTGGCGCGGCCCGTGCCCGTGGTCGTGGGACCGGAGGAGCCGGCGGGCGGGTCGGCCGTGGACGCGCCGGGAGGGAGCGCCGGCCCCGGCGACTCGGGCTCAGTGGGCATGCTGCTCCTGCCGCTGCCGTGACGGACCCGCCGACCGTCCGGCCGGACCGCGTGGCGCTGTGATGGGTGGTGCTGGATCGGACGGTGCCGACCTGCGGCGGTCAGTCGAGGTACCGTCTCCCCGCTGCTCTCCGCACGTGGTCACACATTCCCACCATCCTGGCCAATGTTCGGGCCGGCGGCAATGGCAACGGGCCGGAAATCTTCTGTTCCGCCTTCTGTTCAGGGCGTCCTTCGATGACGAATGAACCGCACCCGAACCATTCGGCGGACGGGTGGGGCGCTCCCGGCCCGATCCGAAAGGCGCGCCTATGGCGTCGCGAGTTCGAACCAGGTGACCTTGCCGTCGCCGCGCAGCTGGACGCCCCACGCGTCGGCGAGCGCTTCGACCAGCAGGAGCCCGCGGCCCGAGGTCGCGTACTCGGCGTCCGGTTCGCGGCGGCGGCCGGGCAGCCTCGTCGTGCCGTCCTGGACCTCGATCCGTAGCCGGTGGTCGGTGCCGAGCACCGCGTCGAAGACCGCGCCCTTGCCGGTGTGCAGCAGCGCGTTGGTCACCAGCTCGGAGGAGAGCAGCTCGGCGGTGTCCGAGAGCTCCGGAACCCCCCAGTGGCTCAGCGCGGTGCGCAGCCGGTGCCGGACCGAGCCGACCGCGACCAGGTCGGCCGGGTCGAGCGTCAGGTGGAGCCGGCGGTGCAGTGCGCAGCCGGGGGCGGTGGCGCCCGGCAGGGCGGTCCCCGTGCCGCCGGCCGGCCCCTGGACCGGCCCGGACCGGTAGGCATCGCCCGAACTCGTCCGCTGCCGCGGGAATCGCGACTGACCGTCCATCACCACTTGCCCCCGCCCTCGCATCCGGGCCCCCGGGCAGGATCCCCCGCCCGCCGGGTGGCCCTCCTCGTTCCGACCCCATCCTCATGCCCAGCTGACGGCGTTTGCAACAGTGTGCGTCCGATCACGTGGGGTGAAAGGGGCACGGGGAGGTCCGCGTGATCCGACTGCCCGCGCCGGACGGGTTTGCGAAGCGCAGAGCCGGCATTCGAGCCCTCCCCTCGCCGATCCCGCGCACACCCGGCGCGCGGAACCGTGCCGTCCCCGCGCCGCGCGCCGGCCCGTCCGGCCGTCGAGCCCCCTCCCCCGCGCGCCCGGTCCGCCCCGGCTCACCCCGCGCGCCGGTCCAGCTCACCCCGCGCGCTGCCCCGGCGAGCCGAACCGGCGCGGAGCCGCAACGCTGGACAGGGCGGCCCGGGCCGGGTTCAATGGCCCGAGAAGTTTGAACGACGTTCTAAACCTCTCCCGGGCATCCCCGAGCCGACCCCCCACCTGCCCGAGGGGCCCGACGAGCCGCGAGCGAGGAACCGTGCGACTGACCCCCACCGAGCGGGACCGACTGCTGATCTTCACAGCAGCGGAGCTGGCCCGCGCCCGCCGCGCCCGGGGCGTGCGCCTCAACATCCCCGAGGCCACCGCCCTGATCGCGGACACCGTC
Organism: Streptomyces sp. SP17BM10; assembly: GCF_036322405.1. Classification (NCBI taxonomy): domain Bacteria; kingdom Bacillati; phylum Actinomycetota; class Actinomycetes; order Kitasatosporales; family Streptomycetaceae; genus Streptomyces; species Streptomyces sp. SP17BM10. The sequence goes on from NZ_JAQYXB010000588.1 coordinate 18,046, forward strand.
TGCGAGGCCGCCCGCGACGGCCGGCGCCTGGCCGAGGCCATCGAGGCCGGGCGCAGCGTGCTGACCGCCGAGGACGTCCTGCCCGGCGTCCCCGACGTCGTCACCGTCGTCCAGGTCGAGGCCGTGTTCGACGACGGCACCCGCCTGGCCGTCGTCAACGACCCCTTCAAGGGCGCCGGCTCGCTCGGCGACGAGGCCCCCGGCACCGCCCTCGCCGGCGACGGCACGGGCTACGACCCGGTCGAGGAGACGCTGCTGCTCCCCGTCCACAACACCTCCGAGGTGCCGATCTCGGTCACCTCCCACTTCCACTTCTTCGAGGCCAACCCGCGCCTGGCCTTCGACCGCGCCGCCGCCTACGGCACCCACCTCGCCGTCCCGGCCGGCTCCTCCGTGCGCTTCGACCCCGGTGCCACCGTCGAGGTCGGCCTCGTGCCGATCGGCGGCGAACGCGTCGCCATCGGGTTCGCCGGCCTCGTGGACGGCCCCCTGGACGCGCCCGGCGCCAAGGAGGCCGCCCTGGCCAAGGCGCGCGCCACCGGCTACCTGACCGGCTTCGACGACTCGGAGGTGCCCTCGTGAACGAGCGGAGCGAGCAATCGAACAGGGCAGCCACGCGGGCGTGGTCCGCCGAGCGAAGCGAAGTGGGAGCATGACCGCCATCACCCCGCACGACTACATCTCCGTCCACGGCCCCCGCGCCGGGGACCGCGTCCGGCTGGGCGACAGCGGCCTCATCGTCCGCGTCGAGTCCGACTCCCAGGCCCCCGGCGAGGAGTTCCTGGCCGGGTTCGGCAAGACCGCCCGCGACGGCCTGCACCTCAAGGCCGCCGCCGTCCGCGACACCTGTGACGTCGTCATCAGCAACGTCCTCGTGATCGACGCGATCCAGGGCGTGCGCAAGACGTCCATCGGCCTCATCGACGGCCGGATCGCCGCCATCGGCCGCGCCGGCAACCCCGACACCCTCGACGGCGTGGAGGTCGTCGTGGGCACCGGCACCACGATCGTCTCCGGCGAGGGCCTCATCGCCACCGCCGGCGCCGTCGACACCCACGTCCACCTGCTCTCGCCGCGGATCATGGAGGCCTCGCTCGCCTCCGGTGTCACCACCATCATCGGCCAGGAGTTCGGCCCGGTCTGGGGCGTCGGAGTCAACTCCCCCTGGGCGCTGCGCCACGCCTTCAACGCCTTCGACGCCTGGCCGGTCAACATCGGCTTCCTCGGCCGCGGCTCGTCCTCCGACCCGGCCCCGCTGGTCGAGGCCCTCGCCGAGGGCGGCGCCAGCGGGTTCAAGGTGCACGAGGACATGGGCGCCCACACCCGTGCCCTGGACACCGCGCTGCGCGTCGCCGACGAGTACGACGTCCAAGTGGCCCTGCACACGGACGGGTTGAACGAGTGCCTGTCCGTCGAGGACACCCTCAAGGTGCTGGAGGGCCGCACGATCCACGCCTTCCACATCGAGGGCTGCGGCGGCGGACACGTCCCCAACGTCCTCAAGATGGCCGGCGTGCCGAACGTCATCGGCTCCTCCACCAACCCCACCCTGCCGTTCGGCCGCGACGCCCTCGGCGAGCACTTCGGCATGATCGTCTCCGCGCACGACCTCAAGGTCGACCTGCCCGGCGACGCCGCCATGGCCCGCGACCGCATCCGCGCCGGCACGATGGGCGCCGAGGACGTCCTCCACGACCTCGGCGTCATCGGGATCACCTCCTCCGACGCCCAGGGCATGGGCCGCGCCGGCGAGACCGTCCGGCGCACCTTCGCCATGGCCGGCAAGATGAAGGCCGAACTCGGCCCCCTCGACGGAGGCTACGGGACCACCGAGGGCGGCGACGACAACGAGCGCGTCCTGCGCTACATCGCCAAACTCACCATCAACCCCGCCATCGCCCACGGGCTCTCCCACGAGGTGGGCTCGATCGAGGTCGGCAAACTCGCCGACATCGTCCTGTGGCGCCCCGACCACTTCGGCGCCAAACCGCAGCTCGTCCTCAAGGCCGGGTTCCCCGCCTACGGCGTCGTCGGGGACCCCAACGCCTCCACCGACCGCTGCGAACCCCTGGTCCTCGGACCGCAGTTCGGCGCCCACGGTGCCACCGCCGCCGACATCTCGGTCGCCTTCGTCGCCCAGGCCGCCGCCGACGGCGCCTACCTCGACCGCCCCGCCGACGGCCTGCCCACCCGCCGCCGCCGCGTCGGCGTCCGCGGCACCCGCGGCATCGGGCCGCGCGACATGGTGCGCAACGCCCGCCTCGGCCACGTCGAGGTCACCGAGACCGGCCTGGTCTCGCTCGACGGCTCGCCGCTGCGCTCCGAACCGGCCGACAGCGTCTCGCTCAGCCGCCTCTACTTCCTCTGACCCCCCTCCCCCAAGGACCCTCCTCCGATGACCACCCCCACGCCCGCCTCCCTCGGCTACCGGATGCCCGCCGAATGGCACCCGCACGACCGCACCTGGATGGCCTTCCCGACCACCAACCCCACGTTCGACACCCCGGAGAACCTGCACGCCGGCCGCGAGGCCTGGGCCGCCGTCGCCAACACCGTCGTCCGGTACGAGCCGGTGACGCTCGTCGTCAACACCGGGGAGACCGCCGAGGCCCGCAAGTACGTCTCCGAGCAGGTCGAGATCGTCGAACGCCCCCTGGACGACGCCTGGATGCGCGACATCGGCCCGTCCTTCCTGATCGACGGCAAGGGCTCGCTCGCCGCCGCCGACTGGATCTTCAACGGCTGGGGCGCCCAGTCCTGGGCCCGCTGGGACAAGGACCAGCACATCGCCGAGCACATCGGCGAACTCACCGGCGTCCGGCGCTTCGCCTCCCGCCTGATCAACGAGGGCGGCGGCATCCACGTCGACGGCGAGGGCACCGTGCTCGTCACCGAGACCGTCCAGCTCGGCGAGGGCCGCAACAGCGACTGGACCAAGGAGGAGGTCGAGGCCGAGCTGCACGCCTTCCTCGGCACCACCAAGGCCATCTGGCTGCCGCGCGGACTCACCCGCGACTACGACGAGTTCGGCACCCGCGGCCACATCGACATCGTCGCCTCCTTCGTGCGCCCCGGCGTCGTCGTCGCCCACGTCCAGCCGGACCCGGCCCACCCCGACCACGCCGTCTGCCAGGAGCTCGTCGCCATCCTGCGCGCCTCCACCGACGCCCGGGGCCGCCAGCTGGAGGTCGTCGAACTGCCCGCCCCCACCGCCTTGTTCGACGAGGACGGCGAGCCGGTCGACTACTCCTACATCAACCACTACGTGGCCAACGGCGCCGTCATCCTCTGCGCCTTCGACGACCCCCGCGACCAGGAGGCCGCCGACATCCTCGGCGAGGCCTACCCCGGCCGCACCGTCGAACTCGTCGACGCCCGCGGGATCTTCGCCAACGGCGGCGGCATCCACTGCATCACCCAGCAGCAGCCGAAGGCCTGACGGGCCGGACACCCGGAGCGGGGCCGTGCGCCCCGCTCCGGTAGCGTTCGGTCCCGCCGCGCCCCACCCCACCGACCTCCGCCCGCACACCTCCGCTGCGCACCGAGAGAGAGCACGACCCATGGCGGACGCCCGCCCGCGCCGGCCGGCGCGACCCCGCGAGGAGGTCTTCGCCACCGCCCGCGCCGCGATCGCCGAACACGGGCTCGCCAAGCTCACCATGGCCGGGCTCGGCAAGCAGCTCCAGATGAGCGCCGGGCACCTGCTCTACTACTTCGGCAGCAAGGACCAGCTGCTGCTGGAGACCCTCCGCTGGAGCGAGGACCAGCTCGGCGCCCGCCGCCGCGAGGCCCTCGCCGACCACGCCCTCGACCCGTGGCAGCGGCTCGACGCCTACCTGCGCCTCTACCTCCCCGAGGGGCCCGGCGACCCGCGCTGGATCCTCTGGATCGAGGTGTGGGGGCGCTCCCCTGCCAGCGCCGAACTCCGCCAGGGCCAGCAGGACATCGAGGCCCCCTGGCAGTCCGACCTGGCCGCCCTCGTCGACGAGGGCGCCGCAGCCGGCCACTTCACCCCCGGCCCCACGGCCGAGCGCGCCGCCCAGATCCGCGCGCTCCTCGACGGACTCGCCGTCCCCGTCGCCCTCGGCCTCCCCGGCAGCAGCCCCGACGAGGCCCTCACCCACGCCACGGCGGTGGCGCGGATCCTGCTGCGGGCTTGATCCCCTGCGCGGTCACTCGGTCCAGACGGCGGCGGCCGTGCGGTCGTCCGCGTAGCCCTTCGCCCTGACCTGCACCTGGCGCAGGAAGTCGACCGTGCCCGGCGGGTGGGGGTGTGCCCAGTGCGAGGAGAGGAAGTGGGCGACGGCCGGCTCGTCGGCGATCGGGTCGGCCAGGCCCGGCGTGCAGAGCAGCAGGATGTCCCCCGGGGTCGCGGGGACCAGCCGGAAGCGGAACGGCCGCGGCTCCGGCACCGGACCGTCCGCCACCGCCGGCACGCCGTCCGGGTGGTGCAGCAGCCGGGCGGCGTAGGCGTCGATCCAGTGGCCCGACCGCAGCAGGTACAGCCCGCCGGGGCCGACCCCGAATGCCGCCCGGTAACCGGCCGCCGGGTCCAGCGACACCATCAGGCAGTGCAGCGACGCCGGGGACGGAGCGTCCTCCCCGCCCGGCGCCAGCGCCCGCAGCGGAGCCGCCGCGCCGGTGACCAGCCGCTGGAGGCCGTAGCGCAGCCGGTCGCGGGCGCCGTCGCGCAGGTCGGCGGCGAGACCGGCTCGGCTGCGGCCGATCGCGGCGGCCAGCTGGCGGCAGGCCTCGCCGGTCGCGGTGCTCACCGCCTCCGGCGGCACGTCCTCGTCGGCCGTCGCGCCGTCGTCGTCGAGCCCGTTGCGGTCGAAGCCGCCGAGCACGGCGAGCAGCAGCCCGTCCGGGCCCTCGCCGAACCGCGTCACCAGCAGCGCGTCCCGCCGCGGCTCGCCCCGGTAGCGGGCGGAGTCGCCGCGCACGGAGACGGCCCGCAGGACGGCCGGGCCGTACTGGGCGCCCTCCAGGACGGTGTCCGGCACGACGGAGCCCAGCGAGCCCGGGTCCGCCTCCGGCAGTGCCGTCGGCTCCGGCCCGTACGTCGGCGGGCGCTCCCCCACGTGCGGCACGGCGTCCACGGGGGCGGCCAGCGGCGAGCGGACGGCGGGGCGGGGGGCGGGGGCGGGCTCGGGCGCCCGTTCGGCGGTCGGCTCGGGGGCCGGCTCCGGGGCCGGCTCCGGGGCGGCTTCCGAGGTGTGGACGACCTCCGGTTCGGGGGCGGGCTCGGGGGCGCGGACGGCTTCTTGGGCGGGTACGGGGACGGCTTCCGGTTCGGGGGCGGGGGCGGGGGTGGGGGTGGGGGCGAGCTCGGGGATACGGTCCGGCTCCGGCTCGAGCGGAGAGTCGTGGACGGCCTCGGGCTCGGGCTCGGGCTCGGGCTCCCGCTCCGGTCCCGGTGCCGGCGCGGCGTCGACGAGGGGCGCGGGATCGGCGGCGGGAGCCGGCCGTACGTCCTCCGGCTCCGGCGCCACCGCCCCGGGCGCGTCCGGCTCGTCGAGCGTGACGGGGCCCGTCCGGAAGTCCGGTGCCGGGAACTTGTGCGTCTCCGCCGAGGGCGACGGCGGCGGACAATCGACCGGGGCCGGGGCCTGGGCCGGTGCCTGGGCCGACCCCGGCTGGCCGATCACGTCCAGCGCGGTGTCGAACCAGTCGTCGATGCTGTCCCGGGCAGCACCCACGGGCGCCACCACCGCGGCGGCCGCCGCGGCAGCCGCCTCCGCCTGTTCGCCGGTGCGCTGCGGCGCGATCAGGCCCGCCGCCGTGTCGAACCAGTCGTCGACGCTGCCCTCGCCCGGGTCCGCCCCGGGAGTGTCCGGGAGGGTGCCCGCCGGGCCGTCGTAGACGGCGTCCCACCACCCGTCGTCGGGCCGGTGGGACTGTGCGGGTGCACCCTGTTCGCGCATCTGGCGGCTCCTGGTCGGTCCGTGGTCGCGCCGCCCCCGGCGGGGCCGGACTCGACGTCATTGTCTCCAAGTGCAACGACGCTGTCCGGGTTTCGGCGACAACCGGACGCCGTCCGGAACGTTCCCGGCCACCCCGTTCGCCCCCGCGTTCACCACCGTTCCGTCCCCGCTTGCCGGAAGTGCCCGAAGCGGGTGTTTCCGTGCCGTTCGGTGCCATTGGGGCCCGAAAATGGGGCCGGAGGAGGGGCATCGCATCACTCGTTCGGCTGATTAAATGTGCCCATGACCGTGTCGGCCCCCAGCTCGCCCCGACCGGGGAGGGCCGCAGCGACGGGCCGCCCGGCGGGTGTGCTGTGGATCCTGCTGCTGGTCGGGCTGCTGACCGCGCTGCCCTGCTCGGGCCGGGCTACGGCCGCCGACCAGGGCCGGTCGACGCCGTCCGCCGTGACGGCGGCCACCACCGTCACCACCGTCACCGTGACCTCCAGCGCCCCCACGGCCACCACGGGCCCGGCCGCCGGCCGCGCCGCCAGGGCCGCCGACCACCTGCACGTCGACGGACCGCGCCACTGGGCCTGGTGCTCGGCCGACGGCCGTCCGCCGCAGCGGGACAACGGCTGCTCCAGCCACCCGTACTGCGGCCAGGACGCCCAGCTGCCCAACCCGCCGCCGCACCCGCAGCCGGTGGTGTCACCGCACGCGCCGGCGCCCGAGGCCCTGCCCCGGGTCGCCCCCGCCGGGCTGCTCGTCGGTCCGCACCCCGCACCCGATCTGCACGAGCTCCAGGTCCACCGGTCCTGAGCGGAACCCGCCGTCCGCCACCGGACGGATCCGCCCCCTCCCCCACTTCACCCGACCGCCGCGCCCCAGCCGGGCGCGCGGGGACAAGGACAACCACCATGGGTTCCGCCTCCAAGCAGTCCAGCAAGAACAAGCAGCAGGGCGCCACCGACCGCCGCGCCCGGATCGCCGAGCTGCGCGCCGCCGAGCAGCGCCGCGACCGCCGCAACAAGATCATCGCGATCGTCGCCGCATGCTTCCTGGTCGCCGGCACCGGCGGCGCCATCGCCTGGGTCCTCAAGGACCAGAGCGACAAGAAGCACGCCCAGGAGGCCGCCGCCAACGCGGACATCCCGGGCGTGAAGACCTTCGGCGACCTCAGCCGCAACCACGTCAAGGACAAGGTCACCTACCCGATGACCCCGCCGGTCGGCGGCGACCACAACGCGGTCTGGCTGGACTGCATGGGCCACGTCTACGACCAGCCGGTCGAGAACGAGCGCGCCGTCCACTCGCTGGAGCACGGCGCGGTCTGGGTGACCTACAACGGCAAGGCCACCCCGGAGGACATCAAGACCCTGTCCGACAAGGTCAAGGCCACCCCGTACTCGCTCATGAGCCCCTACCCGGACGAGCAGGGCACCATCACCCTGAACGCCTGGAGCACCCAGCTCGTCGTCGACAGCGCCTCCGACCCCCGGGTCAACCAGTTCTTCACCAAGTACGTCCAGGGCAAGCAGACCCAGGAGCCGGGCGCCTCCTGCACCATGGGGCAGATGTGACCGCCGGGAAGCCCGGCGCCACCGCCGGAGCCGACGAGGAGCCGCGGGCCGTGGCCCCCCGCCCCCGGCGCCGGCTGTGGTGGCCGGCCGCGCTGGCCGCCGCCGTCGCACTGGCGCTCGGCGTGCCGGCCCTGGTGGCCGGCGGAACGTCCGCCTCCGGCTCGTCGTCCCTGACCGTCCCGGCGGACGACTCGCCCGAGGCCGGGTTCGCCCGTGACATGGCGACCCACCACCAGCAGGCGGTGGACCTGTCGTTCATCGTCCGGGACCGCACCACCGACGAGCCGACCCGCACCCTGGCGTTCGACATCATCAACACCCAGGCCAACCAGCGCGGCATGATGATGGGCTGGCTCGACCAGTGGGGGCTGTCGCAGCACTCGCCGGCCAAGCCGATGGCGTGGATGAGGATGGACCACGACTACCAGGCCCACGACGGCTCGCTGATGCCCGGCATGGCGACCAACGCCCAGCTGGCGAAACTGCGCACGCTCAGCGGCAAGGACGCCGAGGTGTCCTACCTGCAGCTGATGATCGAGCACCACAAGGGCGGCGTCGAGATGGCCCAGGGCTACGTGGACCTGGCGAAGAACGACAGCGAGAAGCGGCTCGCCCAGTCGATGGTGGTCGCCCAGACCTCCGAACTGGAGCTGATGACCGACATGCTCAAGGAGCGCGGCGCCGCCCCCGGCGTGCCCGCCTCCTGAGCCGCGACCGCACGGCCCGACGGGCCCGGGGTGCGGTGGGGACGGAACGTTTCCGCCCCCACCGCACCCCGCCCCCTTTCGACCTCGATCATGCGAAACCGGTCCCCCGGTTCGATCCCCCCGCCCCCTGGCACTCTGGAGCACCGAAGATGACCACCGCCGCCCCCTGGCTCGTCGCCGGCCTGGGCAACCCCGGCCCGTGGTTCCGGCTCACCCGGCACAACGCGGGCTTCCTCGCCGTCGACCGGCTCGCCGAGCGGCACGGCGCCCGGTTCCGGCGGCGCGCGATCGGCAGCCAGGTCGCCGAGATCGAGGTCGACGGCCGGCGGGTGCTGCTCGTCAAGCCGCAGTGGTTCATCAACCTGTCCGGCCGCCCGGTGGCCGGCCTGATGCGGCGCCACGGCGTGCCCGTCGAGCACCTGGTGGTGGTCCAGGACGACCTCGACTTCGCGTTCGGCTCCTGCAAGCTCAAGCGCGGCGGCGGGCCCGGCGGGCACAACGGCGTGCGCTCGGTCGGCGACGTCCTCGGCACCCGCGACTTCGTCCGGCTGCGCTTCGGCCTCGGCCGCCCGCCGAAGGGGCAGAGCCCCGGCGACTTCGTCCTGAAGAAGTTCTCGGCGGACGAACTCGCCGCCGTGCCGGCCGTGCTGGACCGCTGCGCCGACGCGCTGGAGACGCTCGTGCGGCTCGGCCTCAACCGGGCCCAGGACGCGCTGAACACCGTGTCCTAGCCGCGTCCCGGTCGCGCCTCAGGAACGGGCGGGGCGGGCCGGCCGGGTGAGGACCACGGCCGCCGCCGCGATCCCCGCGAGGACCAGCAGCACCGTCCGCCCACCGGACGCCGCGCCCGCCAGGTGGACACCCAGGACGGACAGCGCCATCCCGAGCGCCGTCCCCAGGCTGCGCGCCATGTTCACCATGCCGCCGCCGACCGCCGAACAGGCCGCCGGGACCGCCCGCATCACCAGCGCGTTGTTCGCCGGCAACAGCAGCCCGAGCCCGTACCCGGTGACCAGCAGCGGGGCCGCCGACACCCCGGCCGAGACCGGCAGCAGGGCGAACAGCGACAGCCCGGCGCCCGCCATCACCGCGCCGAAGCGACACCTCCGCACGTCCGACCAGCCGCGCGGCAGCAGCCCGCCGCCGACCGTGGCGGCGAGCGCGAACGCGGCCGGCAGCAGCGTGATCACCAGGCCCGCGCCGGCGGTCGACACGCCCGCGCCGGCCAGCAGCACCGGGCCCAGCACCAGCGGGCAGAACAGCAGCAGGTACCCGATCAGCGCGACCACCAGCCCGGCCCGCACCCCCGGCGTGTTGACCAGCCCGGGCGCGAGGATCGGCCGGGCGGCCCGCTGCTCCTGGCGCACCAGCGCGAGCGTCAGGACGGCCGAGGCGACCAGGAGGACGCCGACGAGCCAGCCGGGCAGCGGCAGGCCCGAGGCCGTGGACAGGGCGAGCAGCAGCGCCGTGGTGGCGCCGGTGATCAGCAGCATGCCGGGGACGTCGAAGCGGAGCGCCTTGTCCGCGGGCCGGCGCGGCCCGGGCACGACGGCCACGCGCTCCGTCCTGGTGCGCGGCAGCAGGTACCGGCCGGCGACGATCCCGAGTGCGCCGATCGGCACGTTGACCCAGAACACCCACTGCCACGACGCGTGCTCGACCAACAGGCCGCCGACGGTCGGACCGAGCGCCAGCCCGAGCCCCTGGGCGGCGGCCTGGATGCCGAGCGCGCGCCGCATCGCGTGCTCGGGCACGCCCCGCGCCACCAGGGCGACGCTGTTGGCCTGCATCATCGCGGCGCCGACGGCCTGCACGGCCCGGCACCCGACCAGGATCCAGAGGCCGCCGGCGAACCCGGCGCAGAGCGAGGACAGGCCGAAGACGGCGAAGCCGCCGATGTACATCGTCTTGCGGCCCACCAGGTCGGACAGCCAGCCGATGGGCGCCAGCAGGGCGACCAGGACGAGCAGGTAGGCGAGGGCGACCCACTCGACGGCGGCGAAACCCACCCCGAAGTGGCGGCCGAGGGCCGGGAAGACCAGGGCGATCACGCTGGCGTCGAGCTGGCCGAGGAAGGCGCCGAGACACACGGTGCCGACGGCCAGCCAGTGGGCGTGGCGCCAGCCGGCTATGCCGCGGGGCCGGGGGCGCTCGGTGAGCAGCCGGGCGGCAAGGGCGGTGGCGTTCATGCCACTCAATATATCGGGTGCAGATATGTTCTTTCTACGACCTGATCGGAATCGGATGCGTGCGGGGCGTGGTGGGCGATCCGCGGCCTGGCGGGGCGAACTGTCCGCACCGCGGGCGCGGGCCGGCACAGCGGGCGCGGGCCGCGCACGAACGGGCTCCCCGGCACCCCGACCGGGCCGGCCGGAGCGCCCGTACCAGGCGATACGCTGTCCGCCATGCCGTCGTCACCGCACGTTCCCGACCCCGCCACCGGAACCCCCGAAACGTCGGTCGAACACGCCCGCCGGCTGACCGACGTCGTCACCCGCCTGCGCCGCGCCCTGCGCAGCAGCATCCGCACCGACTACCCGTGGGAATCCCTCCCCATGGCCCAGGTCGAACTCCTCCAGACCCTCGCCGCCGCCCCCCTGCGCGTCGGCGAGCTCGCCGCCCGCCAGCGGCTCGCCCCCAACACCGTCAGCGGCCTCGTCGGCAAGCTCCTCGACGCCGGCTTCGTCGACCGCCAGGCCGACCCCGGCGACCGCCGCACCGCCCGCATCGCCCTCACCCCCGCCGGCCAGCGCCAGCTCGACGACTGGCAGCACGCCCACGAACGCCGCATCGCCGACGCCCTCGGCACCCTCGACCCCGGCGACCGCGACGCCGTCTTCCAGGCACTGCCCGCCCTCGACCAGCTCGCCCGCGCCCTCGCCGGCCCCACCCCGCCCGCCGAATAACCACTGGGCAGGCCGCCCCGCGCGCACTAGCGTCCGTCCCGTGGACACGGCACCGGTACACCTCGAACCCTGGACGGACGCCGACCTCGCGCTGCTGCGCCTGGTCAACACGCCGGAGATGAAGACGCACGTCGGCGGTCCGGAGAGCGAGGAGCGCCTGCTCGTCCGGCACGCCCGCTACCTCGACTTCGTCCCCTCCGGCCTCGGCTGCATGTACCGGATCGTGCTGCTCCCCGGCGGCGAGTCCGTCGGCACCGTCGGCTACGGCACCCGGACGTGGCAGGGCGGGACGGTCCACGAGATGGGGTGGAACGTCCTCCCGCCCTTCCAGGGCCGGGGCATCGCCGTGGCCGCGACCCGCGCGGCCGTCGCCGTCGCCCGCCGCGAGGCCCGGCACCGCCACCTGCACGCCTTCCCGTCGGTCGACAATCCCGCGTCGAACGCCGTCTGCGAGAAGGCCGGCTTCACGCTCGTTGGGGAGACGGACTTCGAGTTCCCGCCCGGCCGCTTCATGCGCAGCAACGACTGGCGCGTCGACCTCCGGGCGTAGGGCGTCGGAACAGGGGCCTCAGAACAGGGTGCTGCTCTCCATCTCCAGGAGCCAGCGCTTGCGGTCGACGCCCGCCGCGAAGCCGGTGAGGGCGCCGTTCGCCCCGAGGACGCGGTGGCAGGGGCGGACGATGAGCAGCGGGTTGGCGCCCACGGCCCCGCCGACGGCCCGCACGGCCCGCGGCGACTCGCCCGCCATGGCGGCGAGTCGGCCGTAGGTGACGGTCTCGCCGTACGGGATCTCGTCCAGGGCCGCCCAGATCCGCCGCCGGAAGTCCGTGCCCTCCGGGGCGAGCGGCAGGTCGAACTCCGTGCGCTCGCCGGCGAAGTAGGCGGTCAACTGGGCCACCGGCTCGGCGAGCGACTCCGGGTCGGGGACCCAGTCGCCGGCCGGCTCGGCGAGGGCGTACTTCTGGCCCGGGGCGGTGACGGTGGCCAGCGCGGCCGGACCGCCCCCGTCGGGCCGGACGCCGCTCAGCAGCAGTTGCCCGAACGGGCTCTCCATGGTCGTGAACACGGTGGTGGTCATGCTCGTGCGTTCTCCGTTCCGGTACTGGTGGTGCCCGCGGGCCCGGCCCACAGCCGGTGGACCGCGTAGGAGCGCCAGGGGGCCCACGCCTCGGCGGCGCGGGCGGCGGACTTGGGGTCGCCGGGGGCGCCGAGACGGACGAGGCCGTGCTTGACGCCGATGTCGCCCGGGAGGAAGACATCGGGATCGGCGAGCGCCCGCATCCTCAGGTAGCCGACCGTCCAGGGGCCGATGCCGGGCAGGGCCATCAGCTGCTCGGCGGACTGCTCCCGGTCGACGCCGCCGTCCAGCCTGACCACGCCCTCGGCGAGGGCGGCGCACAGGCCGGTGAGCGCCCGGCGGCGGGCGGCGGGCATCGCGAAGTCCTCGGGGTCGGCGGTGGCCAGGGCGGCCGCCGTCGGGAACAGCAGGCGCAGGCCGCCGTTGGGCTCGGGCAGGGCCGCGCCGTACTTCTCGGCGAGGCGGCCGGCCAGGGTGCGGGCCGCGCCGACGGTGATCTGCTGGCCCAGCACGGCGCGGACGGCGAGTTCGTGCGGGTCGACGTGGCCGGGCGAGCGCAGGCCGGGGCGCTCGCGGACCAGCGGGCCGAGGAGCGGGTCGGCGCCGAGCTGCTCGTCGACGGCGTCGGGGTCGGCGTCGAGGTCGAGGAGGACGCGCAGGCGCTGGACGGCCGTCGGCAGGTCGCGCAGGTCGGCGAGGAGGAGGCGGCAGTCGAGCCAGCCGCGGGTGCGGTCGTCGCCGGGCGCGAGGCCGTCGACCTCGGCGATGCCGTGACCGTACGGGAGCGCGAGGGTGCGGCGGTAGGTGCGGACGCCGGGGCGCGTGCCGGGGACGACCTCCTCCACGCCGGGGACGGCGCGAAGGGCGAGGAAGTCGATCAGGTGGTCACTGTCGAGTGCGCCGCGGTAGGCGAGGCGCAGGGTGAGGCCGCCGGCCGGGGTGGCGATGCGGCGGCCGGCCGCGACCTCGGCCCGCAGCCCGCTCGGGGTGCGGTCGTAGACCTCGCGGACGGTGTCGTTGAACTGCCGGACGGAGGCGAAGCCGGCCGCGAACGCGACGTCGGTGACGGGGAGTTCGGTGGTCTGGAGGAGCAGCCGGGCGGTCTGGGCGCGGCGGGCGCGGGCGAGCGCGATCGGGCCGGCGCCGAGTTCGGCGATGAGCTGGCGCTGGAGCTGGCGGGCGCTGTAGCCGAGGCGGTGGGCGAGGCCGGCGACGCCCTCGCGGTCGACGACGCCGTCGCCGATCAGGCGCATCGCCCGGCCGACCAGGTCGGCCCTGTGGTTCCACTCCGGCGAGCCGGGTACCGAGTCGGGGCGGCAGCGGCGGCAGGCGCGGAAGCCGGCGCCCTGGGCGGCGGCGGCGCTCGGGTAGAAGACGCAGTTGGTGCGCTTGGGCGTCACGGCGGGGCAGCTCGGTCGGCAGTAGATGCCCGTCGTCGTGACGGCCGTGAAGAAGACCCCGTCGAAGCGGGAGTCCCTGCTGTCCACGGCTCGGTACCGGATGTCGTCGTCGATCACGCTGTCCAGTCTGCGGCACCGGAGGAGCCCCGACTGGCGGGAATCGGACATGGACCGTCGGAGGCTTCTTCCTCGGTCGGCTTCGCTCGCCCTCGCGCCGTTTCCGACGAAATCATTGCTTGGGCTTCCCTCCTCCCCCTCCCCCGCCCACCCACCACCGCCGCCACCACCACCACCCACGCAGCCACCCACCCACGCACCCACGCACCCACGCACCACCCTGGCTCACTGCCCCCGGGCCCATAGCACCCTGGCCCCCGGTAAATGCCAGCCCCCGCGCCCTGCCCGCGGCTACGCTCGGCCGCATGAGCGAGCCCATCCACACCGCCCCGGACGACCCGGACGTCGCCGGCCTCCGCCCGTTCGAGCTCGCATTCCCCGGTCCGCTCCGCGACGCCCTGGTCGCGGCCGTGCTCAGCGGCGCAAAAACCTCCACCACCGGTCTGGTCGCCGACTACGAGCACGCGGGCGATCCCCTGCCGCGCCCCGGCGAGCACACCGCGGTGATCGACTCGACCGGCCGGGCCGTCGCCGTGATCGAGACCACGGACGTCCGTGTGGTCCCGCTCGCCGACGTGGATCTGCAGCACGCCCTCGACGAGGGCGAGGGCTACACCACGGTGGCCCACTGGCGCTCGACCCACGAGCGCTTCTGGCACGGCCCGGAGATGCGCGCCGCCCTCGGTGACCCGGGTTTCACCGTGGACGACAGCACCCCCGTGGTCCTGGAGCGCTTCCGCCTGCTCGCCGACCTCCGCTGATCGGGGCCGCTCCCGCGGAGGCCGGCCGCCGTCCGGCCGTGCCCCCGCCGGGCTGCGGTGTGACGTCAGCGCCGGACCGGACCGCCCTCCTTCCGCATCGACTTGGTGATCGCCTTCCACTTCTTCAGCCGCGCCGAGGCGAGCCGGGCGTCCGACCGGGAGGCGATCCACTCGTTCTCCCGCTGGAGCTTGCGGTAGCTCTCCCACCGCCGCTGCGGCAGCGTGCCCTCCGCCAGCGCGGCCTGGACGGCGCAGCCGGGCTCGGTGTGGTGCCCGCAGTCGTGGAAGCGGCACTCCTCGGCGAGCTCGGCGATGTCGGCGAAGGCCAGGTCGACGCCCTCGCCGCCGTAGAGGCCGACTTCGCGCAGCCCGGGGGTGTCGATGAGCACGCCGCCCCCGGGCAGCGCTATGAGTTCGCGGGTGGTCGTGGTGTGGCGTCCCTTCTGGTCGATGTCACGGGCGGCCTGGACGGCCATGACGTCGGCGCCGACCAGCGCGTTGGTGAGGGTGGACTTGCCGACGCCGGACTGCCCGATGAGGGCGGTGGTGCCGGGGGTGCAGGCGCGCAGGACGTCCATGCCCTCCCCCGTCTCGGCGCTGACGACGAGCACGGTGACGCCGGGGGCGACGCCTTCGACGTCGGCGCGGATGAACTCGGCGTCGTCCACGAGGTCGGCCTTGGTGAGGACGACGACGGGTTCGGCGCCGGACTCCCAGGCGAGGGCGAGGAAGCGTTCGATCCGGCCGAGGTCGGGGTCGGCGGCGAGGGAGGAGGCGATCAGGACGGTGTCGACGTTGGCCGCGAGCACCTGGCCGTCGGAGCGCTTGCCGGCGACCTTGCGGATGATCGCGGTGGTGCGCGGCAGCAGCGCGGTGACGGCGGCCATGGGCTGGGCGTCGAGGTCGACGGCGGCCCAGTCGCCGGTGCACGGGCAGTTGATCATGTCGGCGTCGCCGACCGGCCGGGTGTCGAGCCGGACGGTGCGGGCTTCGCCGGTTTCGGGGTCGGCCACGACGGCGTCGCACCGGCCGCGGTCGACGCGGACGATGCGGGCCGGGACGAGGCCGGCCTCGGCGAGCGGGGTGAACAGCTCCGCGAGCTCGGCGGTCCAGCCGTAGCCGGACAGTACGTCAGCCGGAGCGGCGATGACCGCAGCGGAGGACGAGGGGTGCGACGGAACGGAGGCAGCGTTGGACAACGCAGTGGGCCCTTCGGGAGGAGATGATCCCGGCGGGCTGCGGCTGGCTCGGAACGTCAGCCGGCGGCCGGGAAAAGGAGGTGATCGCGCGTGCTGCCCAGGGCAGCTATCGGGGCAACGACGGCCATGGGGCTCACCTCCTGCTCTCTACTCCTCGGGCGGCCAGACAAGGCCCCCGAACCGGACGGGAGAAACGCTAGCGAGGAACGGGGTCCACGCCAACAGGTTTTTGACCTGCGGAAACGCCGGTAGGGAGGCGGGATCAGCCGCCGTAGCGGTGCTTGAGGTTGGGATCGTCCAGCCACCAGGGCCGCATCCCGCTCTCCTCTTCCTCCTCGCGCCCCTCCGCGCGCGCCCGGGCCGCCGCCTCCTCGAAGCGGGCGTCCAGCTCGGCGTCCACGGCCTTGATCTCCTCGCGCCCCTGCACCACCATGCGCCGCACGAGCGCGGCCAGGAACGGCAGGCCGACGAGGTCCCCGAGCACCCAGAAGGCGTTGCCGCCCCACGTCTGGTCCTGCGCGAGGCTCGGCCCCCAGGGCCGCCCGAGGGCGACGTAGTGGTGCTCGGCGACGAGGTGGCCGCCGTAGATGAGGACGATCCCGAGCCCGGCGTCGAAGATCACCTCGGCGAAGGTGATGAAGAGCCCGACCAGGTGCGGGTACTCGTGCGCGACGGGGTCGATCTGCAGCCGCGGCCAGAAGTAGGCGAGGCCGAGCAGGACGAGCGCCAGGTGCAGCACGACGTTCCCGAGCCCGCTGGACACCGACCACTCGTACCAGGGCGTGAAGTACAGGAGCCACGGCGGCGCCATGAGCAGCGCGGTCGAGACGGCCGGGAACATCAGCACCTTGGACGGCCGGCTGCGCAGCGCCCGCAGGATCCGCTCGCGCCGCCGCTCGGACGCGGACTCCACGAGCAGCGAGACCGGCGCGCCGAGCGCGAGCAGCAGCGGCACGACCATGAGCAGCAGGACGACCTGGACGGCCCGGTCGGTGAAGAGGACGCGGTCGTAGACGCCGAGGCCGGAGCAGGTGGACCAGATCCACAGGAGCAGCCCGCCGAGGAAGGCCGCCGTGCGGGTGGGCTGCCGGCGTTCGCCGCCGGCGCGGTGGACGGCCCGGACGGCGAGGAGGTACCAGGCGCCGAGGAGGACGCAGAGGCCGAGGACGAGGGGTTCGGCGGTCCACGAGGTGGCGAGGTCGGACCACTGCCAGGCCGGCGGCCCGCTGTAGCCGAGCGCCTGCACCGAGCCGTCCATCCGTCCGCCCACCTCGTCCACGCCGTGCCGCCGCCGTCGCCGGGCCCGGGTGGGCTCGGGGGTGCGCCGGGGTCCGTCCCGGGGTGTCCGGCGCTCCGCCATGATGGCCGGTGGGCAGTGGATCACCACAGCCAGGGGGCCTCTCTATACCCCACCCTGAACAAGGTTTTGCCAAACCAGGCCAAAGCTTTGCCGAGGCAAAGTTTTCGCCCCTTTCCGGCCCGATGCGCAACCGGCGCAGGTGCACCTTCGTCTGGCAGGATGCACCGTCGGCATACCGGCCACGTGGGTGACAACAAGGGGACGACAAGGGTGCAAAGCACTGCACGCGGCGAGGGCCGCCGGCTGGCCGCGCGCCACCGCAACATCGAGCTGGGCCTGCTGGCCCTCGCGGTGGCCGTCTGTGTGGCGGGACACATCGACGCAGACCTGGCGCTGACCGGCAAGATGCCGCCGAACCTGCTGGTGCACGTCCTGTCCCTGGGTGGGCTGGCGGGCGCGGCGCACATGGCGGTGCGCCGGTTCGCCCCGTACGCGGACCCGTTGATCCTGCCGCTGGGCGTGTTCCTGACCGGCTTCGGGCTGATGCTGCTGGACCGGCTGGACATCTCCTACGCGGCGGCGCACGCGAGGAAGGGCGACTTCCAGAAGCTCCCGGCGGCGCCGCAGCAGTTCATGTGGGTGTTCATAGCGGTCCTGGTGTCCCTCGCGCTGGTGGTCTTCATCAAGCACCACCGGTTCTTCCAGCGCTACGTCTACATCCTGATGGCGGGGGCGCTCGTCCTCCTGGCCGCGCCCGCGTTCTTCCCCGGGCGCCCGGAGGACTTCGGCGCCAAGCGCTGGATCCGCCTGTTCGGGCTCTCCTTCGAGCCGGACGAGTTCGTCAAGGTCGCGATCACGATCTTCTTCGCCGGTTACCTGATGGCCTCGCGGGACGCGCTCGCACTGGCCGGCCGCAAGATCTGGGGCATGACCCTGCCGCGCGGCCGGCACGCCGGACCGGTGCTGGCGATCTGGGTGATGAGCCTGCTGGTGCTGATCTTCGAGCGCGACCTCGGCACCTCGCTGATCTTCTTCGGCATCTTCGTCGTGATGCTGTACGTGGCGACCGAACGCACCAGTTGGGTGGTGCTCGGCCTGCTGATGGCGGTCGGCGGCGCGGCGGTGGTCGGCACCCTGGAGCCGCACGTGCACGGCCGCGTCGAGGCGTGGCTGCACCCGCTCGACATCTACAAGCCGGTGCACGACAAGGCGATCATCTCCGACCAGCCGGCCGAGGCGCTGTTCAGCCTGGGCACCGGTCACCTGACCGGGACGGGCCTGGGCTCGGGCCGGCCGTGGCTGATCGGCTTCGCCGGGCGCAGCGACTTCGTCTTCACGACGATCGGCGAGGAGCTCGGCCTGGCCGGGGTGACGGCGGTCCTGCTGGTGTACCTGCTGCTGGTGCAGCGGGGCCTGCGGACGGCGGTCGGGCTGACCGACCCGTTCGGGAAGCTGCTGGCGACGGGTCTGTCGACGGCGCTGGCGCTGCAGGTGTTCGTGGTGGTCGGCGGGGTGAGCGGCCTGGTGCCGCTGACCGGCAAGGCGCTGCCGTTCCTGGCGGCGGGTGGCTCGTCGCTGCTCGCGAACTGGCTGACGGTGGCCCTGCTGATCAAACTGAGCGACTCGGCGGGGCGGACGGCGCTGGAGCCGGCGCTGCCGAGCACGGACTTCCCGGCGCAGGCGGCCTCGAACCGCCCGGCCCAGGCGGAGCAGCGGGCCGGCCAGGCGAGCGGCCAGGCGGCCGACCAGGCCCCGGGTCAGGGCCAGGGCCAGGGCGAGGGCCGGGCCCCGGGCCGGACGCCGGCGCACGGCACGCCGTCGGACCCGCGGCCCGCATCCGCCCCCGAGGCGGGCGGGCAGCAGGCAGGCCGCCCGGGTGCGGCGGCGGACTTCCCGACGGCGCCCGGCTACGGCACGGGCCCGGGCCCGTCCCGGCCGGGCGGCACCCTGGGCGGCGGCCTCCACACCCCGACCCACCCGTCCGGCCCGTACCCGCCGAGCCAGAACCCGGCGACCGCCTGACGGTCCCGCGACCGCGCCGGGAACACCGGGCCGCGAGAAACCGGCACAGGGCCTCCCCCGCACCCGCGGGGAGGCCCTGTCGCGTTCCTACCGGCGCTGGTCCCACGGCGGCCGCGGCGGGTAGCCGGGAGGCGGGTACTCCGGAGGCGGGTACTCCGGGGGCGGGGCGGTGGGCCGGTCGCTGTCGGGTGGCGGCGGGGTGTGCCGGTGGTGGGGGCCGCCGCGGGCGGTGAGGCGGCCGCGCACGTTGTCGGCGGCGAGGACGTCGGCCCAGCGCTCGGGGTACTCGGAGGGCGCGTCGACGTCGTCGCCCTCGTCCTCGCCCCAGTCCTCCTCGGTGCCCTCGGCGAGGCCGAGTTCGCGGGCCCGGCGGGCGCGTTCGGCGGCGCGGCGGGCGGCGACCTCGCGGACCATGGCCGCGGCGGCGGCCTCGTGGGCGCGCTCGTTCTCGGCGCGGGCGTCGGCGGTCTCCAGGGTCGGCCAGCGCCGGTCGATCGCGGCGTTCATGGCGGCGCCGATGAGGACGGCGAGCGCCACGACGAAGATCCACAGCAGGACGGCGACGGGCGCGGCCAGCGAGCCGTAGACGGAGGGGCCCTCGACGGAGCTGACGAGGTACAGGCGCAGCGCGACGCTGCAGAAGACGAGGACGACGAGGGCGACGAGCGCGCCGGGGATGTCCTCGCGCCAGGGCGTGGAGACGGGCACGGCGAGGTGGTAGAGCGTCGTGAGGGAGACGATCAGCAGGACGATGGCGACCGGCCAGTAGGCGGCGCCGACGAGCCCGGCGATCCCCGGGACGGCGTTCTCGACGAGGCCCGGTCCGGCCATGAGCAGCGGCAGCACGAGGGAGCCGGTAGCGAGGGCGCCGAGGTAGAGGCCGAGGGACATCAGGCGGGTCTTGACGATGCCTCGCTTGCCGTCGAGCCCGTACATGACGGTGATGGTGTCGATGAAGATGTAGAGGGCCCTGGAGCCGGACCACAGGGAGAGCAGGAAGCCGATCGAGATGAGGTCGGGCCGGGTGTGGTCGAACACCTGGTTGAGAAGCGGCACGACGACCTCGTTGATGGAGGAGTCCGAGAGGACCGTCCCGGAGGCCGAGACGATGTCGTGCTTGAGGCGGTCGATGGTGCCGGCGCCGAGGAACTCGTCGAGGTAGCCGAGGGTCGCGGCGAGGCCGAGGAGCAGCGGCGGGATCGACAGCAGGGTGAAGAACGCCGCCTCGGCGGCGAGGCCGGTGACCCGGTACTCGACGCAGGTGTTGGTGGTGTCCCGGACCAGTTCCCACGCCGTGCGGCGCCAGGTGGCCTGTTTGGCCGCGCGCCGGGAGCCCTTGCCCCGGCGCCGGGAGGGCCGCTCGGGGTGCGGTCTGCTCGTATCGCCTGCTTCTTGCACAGGGCTAACGGTATCGGGCCGGGCGCGACCGGTTGATCTCAGCGGGGCCTCCGGCGTGCGGCCGCCGGATTCCGGGCGGGCGGCGGCGTGAGCGGCGGGGCGAGCGGCGGGAATGCGACGGCGTCCCGCATGGCGAAACCTTAGCGTCCATCATGCGGACGTTAGTGGACCGCGAGTCGCGCTCCGTGCGAATCTCTTGCCATGCCTAGCGCCGGAACCACCTTGGTTGGTCGACTCCACGTCGATCTCCTTCGCGTGTCCAGCGCCATCTGTCCGGTGACCTGAGCCCCACCCCGCTGCCACCACCGCACCCCGGCGCCACCCACCCCGCCATCCCCGCAGATGCGGATGCGCACGGCGCCCGCCCGGCCCGGTCACTGCCCTCACGGTCCTGAGAAACAGCAGGTCACAGGAGCACGCCCGGTCGAGCACGCCCAGCGACCCACCCGGCGTCAGAGCCAGCTGCCCCGAAGGACTTCACCATGGCCACCTCTCCCGAGACCGTCGAGCCCGCGGCCGACAGCGCCGCCGCGCGCCGCCCCGCGGCGGCCCGCAAGGTGACCCGCCACCGCGGTGAGGGCCAGTGGGGCATGGGCCACCACACCCCGCTGAACGCCAACGAGCAGTTCAAGAAGGACGACGACGGTCTCAATGTGCGGACACGCATTGAGACGATCTACGCGCACCGCGGCTTCGACTCGATCGACCCCGCCGACCTGCGCGGCCGGATGCGCTGGTGGGGCCTGTACACCCAGCGCAAGGAGGGCATCGACGGCGGCAAGACCGCGATCCTGGAACCGCACGAGCTGGACGCCGAGTACTTCATGCTCCGCGTGCGCGTCGACGGCGGCCGGCTGACCGTCGCCCAGCTGCGCGCGATCGCCGAGGTGTCCGAGCAGTACGGCCGCAACACCGCCGACCTGACCGACCGCCAGAACGTCCAGTACCACTGGATCCGGATCGAGGACGTCCCGGCGATCTGGCGGAAGCTGGAGGCCGTCGGCCTGTCCACCACCGAGGCCTGCGGCGACACCCCGCGCGTCATCCTCGGCTCCCCGGTGGCCGGCGTCGCCGAGAACGAGATCATCGACGGCACCCCCGCCATCGAGGAGATCCACCGCCGCTTCATCGGCAACCCGGACTTCTCCAACCTGCCGCGCAAGTTCAAGTCCGCCGTCTCCGGCTCCCCGCTGCTCGACGTCGCGCACGAGATCAACGACGTCGCCTTCGTCGGCGTCGTCCACCCCGAGCACGGTCCCGGCTTCGACCTGTGGGTCGGCGGCGGCCTGTCCACCAATCCGCGCCTCGGCGTGCGCCTGGGCGCCTGGGTCCCGCTGGAGGACGTGGCCGACGTCTTCGGCGGCGTCATCGGCATCTTCCGCGACTACGGCTACCGCCGCCTGCGCAACCGCGCCCGCCTGAAGTTCCTCGTCGCCGACTGGGGCGCGGAGAAGTTCCGCCGGGTGCTGGAGGACGAGTACCTCCGGCGCGCGCTGATCGACGGCCCCGCGCCCGCCGAGCCGGTCGGCCGCTGGCGCGACCACGTCGGCGTCCACAGGCAGAAGGACGGCCGCTTCTACGTCGGCTTCGCCCCGCGCGTCGGCCGGGTGGACGGCAAGCTGCTCGGCCAGATCGCCGACCTCGCCGAGGCCCACGGCAGCGACCGGGTGCGCACCACCGCCGAGCAGAAGATGCTGATCCTCGACATCGCCGAGGACCGGGTCGAGTCGCTGGTGGCCGGCCTGGAGGCGCTCGACCTGCGCGTCACGCCTTCGCCCTTCCGCCGCGGCACGATGGCCTGCACCGGCATCGAGTACTGCAAGCTCGCCATCGTCGAGACCAAGGAGCGCGGGCGCACCCTGATCGACGAACTCGAGGAGCGCCTGCCGGAGTTCGCCGAGCCGCTGACCATCAACATCAACGGCTGCCCGAACGCCTGCGCCCGCATCCAGGTCGCCGACATCGGCCTCAAGGGCCAGCTGGTCACCGACGAGCACGGCGACCAGGTCGAGGGCTACCAGGTGCACCTGGGCGGCGCGCTGGGCCTGGAGGCCGGGTTCGGCCGCAAGGTCCGCGGCCTCAAGGTCACCAGCGCGGGCCTGCCCGACTACGTCGAGCGGCTCCTGACCCGCTACCAGGCCGACCGCGCCGAGGGCGAGCGCTTCGCCCAGTGGGCGGCCCGGGCCACCGAGGAGCAGCTGTCGTGAACGGGCGAAGCGGGCGAACCGACGAGCAGGGGCGTGTCTCGCGAAGCGGACGCCGAGCGAAGCGAGGTGGGCGATGAGCGAGCGGGCCGCACCTTTCTTCTGCCCGTACTGCGGCGACGAGGACCTGCGCCCGTCCGAGGCCGGGCACGGCGCCTGGGAATGCCACGGCTGCCGCCGGGCCTTCCAGTTGAAGTTCCTCGGCCTGCTGTCCGCGACCAACGGGGGTCCGTCCGATGACCAGCGCAACGACTGACTACGAGGCGATCGCGACGGCCGCCGGCCGCGACCTGGAGGAGGCGACCCCGCAGGAGATCCTGCGCTGGGCCGCCGACACCTTCGGCAAGCGGTTCTGCGTCACCTCCTCCATGGAGGACGCGGTCGTCGCCCACCTCGCCTCCTCGGTGTTCCCCGGCGTGGACGTGGTGTTCCTGGACACCGGCTACCACTTCGCGGAGACCATCGGCACCCGGGACGCGGTCGCCGCGACGATGCCGGTCAACGTCATCACGCTCACCCCGCTGAAGACCGTCGCCGAGCAGGACGCCGAGCACGGGCCGCACCTGCACGACCGCGACCCGGACCTCTGCTGCTCGCTGCGCAAGGTCGAGCCGCTGGGCCGCGGCCTCGGCGCGTACGACGCGTGGGCGACGGGCCTGCGCCGCGACGAGTCGCCGACCCGGGCCGACACCCCGGTGGTGTCGTGGGACCCCAAGCGCCGCAAGGTCAAGCTCGCCCCGATCGCCCGCTGGACGCAGGACGACGTGGACGCCTACGTCGCCGCCAACGGGGTGCTGCTCAACCCGCTGCTGTGGGAGGGCTACACCTCGATCGGCTGCTCGCCGCTGTCCTGCACCCGCAAGCCCGCCGAGGGCGAGGACGCCCGGGCCGGCCGCTGGTCCGGCTCCGGCAAGACCGAGTGCGGCATCCACCTCTGAACCACCGGACCCGAACCACCGGGCCCGAACCGTCCCGACCCGAACAGCCCCAACCGAGCCGGAGGACTTCCACCGTGACGACAGCCGACACACTGGCCGCAGGCGGAGCCGCAGAGGCGGCCCGCGCGGCCGCCCCCTGCGAGCGCGGCGCCACCGTGTGGCTGACCGGGCTGCCGAGCGCGGGCAAGACCACCCTCGCCGTCGCCCTGGCCGGACGGCTGCGCGCCGAGGGCCACCGGGTGGAGGTCCTGGACGGCGACGAGATCCGCGAGTTCCTCTCCAAGGGCCTCGGCTTCTCCCGCGAGGACCGGCACACCAACGTCACCCGGATCGGCTTCGTCGCCGAGAAGCTCGCCGCCAACGGCGTCAAGGTGCTCGCCCCGGTGATCGCCCCGTTCGCCGACTCGCGCGCCGCCGTCCGCGAACGCCACGCCGCCGCCGGCACCGAGTTCCTGGAGATCCACGTCGCCACTCCGGTCGAGCTGTGCGCCGAACGCGACGTCAAGGGCCTGTACGCCAAGCAGGCCGCCGGCGAGATCTCCGGCCTCACCGGCGTCGACGACCCGTACGAGGCGCCGGAGCACCCCGAGCTGCGCCTGCGGACGCAGGGCCGCACGGTCACCGAGTCCGCCGCCGAACTGCACGCCTTCCTGACCGAGAGGGGCCTCGCATGACCACCGCGACCCAGTACGAGGTGCAGGCCGACGACACCCCCTTCGCGCTGTCCCACCTGGACGCGCTGGAGGCCGAGTCGGTGCACATCTTCCGCGAGGTCGCGGGGGAGTTCGAACGCCCGGTGATCCTCTTCTCCGGCGGCAAGGACTCCATCGTCATGCTGCACCTGGCGCTCAAGGCCTTCCGGCCCGCCGCGGTGCCCTTCTCGCTGCTCCACGTCGACACCGGGCACAACTTCCCCGAGGTCATCGCCTACCGCGACCGCGTCGTCGCCGAGCACGACCTGCGCCTGCACGTCGCCCACGTCCAGGACTTCATCGACCGCGGCGTCCTGCGCGAGCGCCCCGACGGCACCCGCAACCCGCTGCAGACCGTCCCGCTGCTCGACGCGATCGAGAAGAACCGTTTCGACGCGGTGTTCGGCGGCGGCCGCCGGGACGAGGAGAAGGCCCGCGCCAAGGAGCGCGTCTTCTCCCTGCGCGACGAGTTCGGCGCCTGGGACCCGCGCCGCCAGCGCCCCGAGCTGTGGTCGCTCTACAACGGCCGCCACGCCGTCGGCGAGCACGTGCGGGTCTTCCCGCTCTCCAACTGGACCGAGCTCGACGTGTGGCAGTACATCGAGCGCGAGGGCATCGACCTGCCGGAGATCTACTACGCCCACGAGCGCGAGGTGTTCGCCCGCGGCGGCATGTGGCTCACCGCCGGCGAGTGGGGCGGGCCCCGCGAGGACGAGCCCGTCCAGCGGCGGCTGATCCGCTACCGCACCGTCGGCGACATGTCCTGCACCGGCGCCGTCGACTCCGACGCCACCACCATCCAGGCCGTGATCACCGAGATCGCCGCCAGCCGGCTCACCGAGCGCGGCGCGACGCGGGCCGACGACAAGCTGTCCGAGGCCGCGATGGAAGACCGCAAGCGCGAGGGGTACTTCTAATGAGCACGACCATCGAGACCACCGCCACCTCCCTGCTGCGCTTCGCCACCGCCGGGTCCGTCGACGACGGCAAGTCCACCCTCGTCGGCCGCCTCCTGCACGACTCCAAGTCCGTGCTCGCCGACCAGCTGGAGGCCGTCGAGCGCGTCTCCCTGGGCCGCGGGCAGGCCGCGCCCGACCTCGCGCTGCTCACCGACGGCCTGCGCGCCGAGCGCGAGCAGGGCATCACCATCGACGTCGCCTACCGCTACTTCGCCACGCCCCGGCGCCGGTTCATCCTCGCCGACACCCCGGGCCACGTGCAGTACACGCGGAACATGGTCACCGGCGCCTCCACCGCCGAACTCGCCGTCGTCCTCGTCGACGCCCGCAACGGCGTCGTCGAGCAGACCCGCCGGCACGCCGCCGTCGCCGCCCTGCTGCGCGTGCCGCACGTCGTGCTCGCCGTCAACAAGATGGACCTCGTCGGCTACGCCGAGCCCGTCTTCGCCGCCATCGCCGCCGAGTTCACCGCCTACGCCGCCTCCCTCGGCGTCAAGGACGTCCTCGCCGTGCCGATCTCGGCCCTCGCCGGCGACAACGTCGTCGAGCCCTCCGCCCACATGGACTGGTACGGCGGCCCGACCCTGCTGGAGCACCTGGAGACCGTCCCGGTCGGCAGCGACCCGAGCGCCGAGCCCGCCCGCTTCCCCGTCCAGTACGTCATCCGCCCGCAGACCGAGGCCCACCCCGACTACCGCGGCTACGCCGGCCAGCTGGCCTCCGGCGTGCTGCGCGTCGGCGACGCCGTCACCGTGCTGCCCTCCGGCCACACCACCACCGTCGCCGGCATCGACGCGCTCGGCGAGGAGACCGACATCGCCTGGGCCCCCCAGTCCGTCACCGTCCGCCTCGCCCACGACATCGACGTCTCCCGCGGCGACCTCATCGCGGCCGGCCCGGCCCCCGTCCCCACCAAGGACATCGAGGCGACCGTCAGCCACCTCAACGAGCGCCCGCTGCGCGCCGGGGACAAGGTGCTGCTCAAGCACACCACCCGCACCGTCCGCGCGCTCGTCAAGGAGATCTCCTACCGGATCGACATCGACACGCTCGAGCAGCGCTCCGGCGCCGACGGGCTCGACGTCAACGACATCGGCCACGTGGTGCTGCGCACCGCCGAGCCGCTCGCGCTCGACACCTACTCCGACAACCGCCGCACCGGATCGTTCCTCCTGATCGACCCGGCCGACGGCACCACCCTCACCGCCGGCATGGCGGGCGAGGCCTTCGACACCGTACGCACCGACGCGGTGGACGCCACCGCAGAGGAGGACTGGGTCTGATGCCCAGCGAGGCGTTCTCGGGCATGGACAAGGAAGGCGGCCGCATCGGCAGCGGCGTCCTCGGCAGCGGCCAGGGCGGACTGACCCGATGTGCGGGCCGCCGGCGCTGACGCGCGTTCCTCGGCCGCCCCGGAAGGCGGCCGCCACGTCCACCGAGACCGTCTCCTGACGGTCCGTTCACACAAGGACCCCACCATGGCCCAGCACCTGACGTTCCTGCATACCCTGACACGCCCCAACGCCGCCCGGATCAGACGCGCCGCCGCGGCCGCGGTCGCCGGCCTGAGCGCCGTGGCCCTGCTGTCGGCCTGCGGCTACGGCTCCAAGGCCGAGGGCACGCCCGCCGGCGCCGACACCGCTGCCGCCTCCGGGACTTCGGCCGCCGGAGGCAAGCTCTCCGCCGACACGGTCAAGATCGGCTACTTCGCCAACCTGACCCACGGCACCGCCCTGGTCGGCCTCCAGGAGGGCCTGTTCCAGAAGGAGCTCGGCGCCACCCAGATCAGGACCCAGGTCTTCAACGCGGGCCCGGCCGAGATCGAGGCGCTCAACGCCGGCTCCATCGACATCGGCTGGATCGGCCCGTCCCCCGCGATCAACGGCTACACCAAGTCCGACGGCAAGTCGCTGAAGGTCATCGGCGGTTCGGCCTCCGGCGGGGTCAAGCTGGTCGTCAACCCGGACAAGATCCCCTCCCTCGACGACCTCAAGGGCAAGAAGATCGCCACCCCGCAGCTGGGCAACACCCAGGACGTGGCGCTGCTCAACTACCTGGCGGGCAAGGGCTACAAGGTCGACCCGAGCTCCGGCGCCGGCGACGTCTCGGTGGTGCGCACCGACAACAAGGTCACCCCCGACGCCTACAAGCAGGGCTCCATCGACGGCGCCTGGGTGCCCGAGCCCACCGCCTCCAAGCTGGTCACCCTCGGCGCGAAGGTCCTGCTCAACGAGAAGGACCTCTGGCCGGACAAGAAGTTCGTGATCACCAACATCATCGTCTCGCAGAAGTTCCTCAAGGAGCACCCGGACGTGGTGGAAGCCGTGCTGCGCGGCTCGGTGAACACCAACGCCTTCATCAAGGCCAACCCGGACAAGGCCAAGGCCGACGCCAACGAGGCCATCAGGAAGGAGTCCGGCAGCGCGCTGGAGCCGGCCGTCCTCGACCCGGCCTGGGCGGACATCGACTTCCTGGACGACCCGCTGGCCGGCACCCTGCAGGCCGAGGCCGACCACGCCGTGACCGCCGGGCTCCTCAAGAAGCCCGGCCTGAACGGGATCTACGACCTCGGCCCGCTGAACAAGGTGCTCACGGCCACCGGCCGGGCCCCCGTGGCGGACGCCGGACTCGGCACCAAGTAGCGCCGCCCCCAGTTCCGCGGTCCGGCCCCCGCCCGCCCGGTCGATCCCCGATCGATGCCCACCGGACGGGCGGGGCCGGACCCCGGCTCCAGCCCACGCCCCAGCCACACGCCAGACCACTCACGCAGGAGGTGCCCGGATGACCTCGGCACTGACCACCTCGGCGGACGCCCCCGGCACCGCCGGCGGCGCGCCCGCGCCCGCCGTCCGGATCTCGCACGTGCACAAGTCCTTCGGCCGCGCCGGCGCGCGGACCCACGTCCTGGACGACATCACCCTCGACGTGGCGCCCGGCGAGTTCGTCACGCTGCTCGGCGCCTCGGGCTGCGGCAAGTCCACCCTGCTGAACCTCGTCGCCGGCCTCGACAAGCCCAGCCGCGGCAGCATCGAGGTGCCCGGCGCCCGGCCCGCCCTGATGTTCCAGGAGCACGCGCTGTTCCCGTGGCTCACCGCCGGGCGCAACATCGAACTCGCGCTCAAGCTCGCCGGCGTCCCCCGCCCCGAGCGGCGCGCCGAGGCCGAGCGCCTCCTCGAACTCGTGCGCCTGCGCGGCTCCTACGGCAAGCGCGTGCACGAGCTGTCCGGCGGCATGCGCCAGCGCGTCGCGATGGCCCGCGCCCTCGCCCAGGGCAGCAAGGTGCTGCTGATGGACGAGCCGTTCGCCGCGCTCGACGCCATCACCCGCGACGTGCTGCACGACGAGATCACCCGGATCTGGGCCGAGCGGCAGCTGTCCGTCCTGTTCGTCACCCACAACGTGCGCGAGGCCGTCCGCCTCGCCCAGCGCGTGGTCCTGCTCTCCTCCCGCCCCGGCCGCATCGCCCGCGAGTGGCACATCGACCTGCCGCAGCCGCGGCGCATCGAGTCCGCCGGCGTCGCCGACCTGTCCATCGAGATCACCGAAGAACTGCGTGGGGAGATCCGTCGCCATGGCCAGCACTGACACCGCCCCCCTCCGGGAGCAGGCCCCGACCGACACCGCCGACGTCGGCGCCGGCCTCGACGCCCTCGACGCCGTCTCCGCCCAGCGCAGCTCGCTCGGCGAGGTGCTGCGGCACAAGGCGCTGCCGCCGCTGCTCGGCGTCGTCGTGGTGCTCGCGCTGTGGCAGGGCGCGTACAGCCTGCACCTCACCTCGTCCTACAAGCTGCCCAGCCCGCTGGACGTGTGGCACTCCGCGCAGGACCTCTGGTACCAGGGCACGCTGTTCTCGATCATCTGGACGAGCGTGTGGCGCGGCCTGTCCGGCTTCCTGCTCGCCGTCGTCATCGGCACCCCGGTCGGCCTGGTCGTCGCCCGCGTCAAGCCGGTGCGCACCGCGATCGGCCCGGTGCTCCAGGGCCTGCAGTCGCTGCCGTCGGTCGCGTGGGTGCCGGCCGCGGTGATCTGGCTCGGCATCAACGACTCGATGATGTACGCGGTGATCCTGCTCGGCGCCGTGCCCTCCATCGCCAACGGGCTCGTCGCCGGCATCGACCAGGTGCCGCCGCTGTTCCTGCGCGCCGGGCGCACCATCGGCGCCACCGGGCTCGCCGGCGCCCGGCACGTCCTCCTGCCCGCCGCGCTGCCCGGGTACCTGGCCGGGCTCAAGCAGGGCTGGGCGTTCTCCTGGCGCTCGCTGATGGCCGCCGAGCTCGTCGCCTCCTCCCCCGACCTCGGCCTCGGGCTCGGGCGGTACCTGGAGAACCAGCGCGAGTTCTCCGACATGTCCGGCGTGCTGCTCGGCATCCTGCTGATCCTGTTCGTCGGCATCGCCATCGAACTGCTCGTGTTCACCCCGGTCGAGCGCCGGGTGCTGCGCAACCGCGGCCTGCTGGCCGCCGCGAAGTAGGGACGCACCGCATGACCGCCCTCCTCCTCATCGCCCACGGCAGCCGCGACCCGCGGCACGCCGCGACGGTGGCCGCGCTCGTCGAGCGGGTCCGGGCGCAGCGCCCCGGGCTCGACGTGGCGACGGCGTACCTGGACCACTGCGCGCCGCGGATCCCGCAGGTGGTCGGGCGGCTGGGGGCGGCGGTGGCGGTGCCGCTGCTGCTGAACCGGGCGTTCCACGCCAAGCACGACATCCCGGCGGCGCTGCGCTCGGCGGGGGCGGGGCTGGCGGTGGCGGACGTCCTCGGGCCGTCGCCGCTGCTGCTGGCCGCGCTCGACCGGCGCCTGGCCGGGGCGGGCCTGGACGTCGCGTCGGCGGCCGTGCGGGCCCGCACGGGCGTGGTGCTCGCGGCCGCCGGCTCCTCCGACCCGGCGGCCGACACGGCCACCCGGGCGGTGGCCGCCGAGTGGCGCCGCACCCGCGGCTGGGCCGGCGTCGAGGTCGCCTACGCGGCCGGTACGGGCCCGCGCGTCCCCGAGGCCCTGGCCGCCCTGCACGCCGCCGGCGCCCCCCGCACCGCCGTGTCCCCCTACCTCCTGGCCCCCGGCCGCCTCCCCGACCGCATCGGGGAAGCGGCCACCGAAGCCGACCTGACCGCCGAAGTCCTGGGCGCGGCCCCCGAACTGGCCGCCCTCCTCCTGGAGCGCTACGACGAGGCCCGGCTGGCCGGCCAGGCAGCTCCGGCCCTCACCGCCTGATCCCCCGAGGCGCAGTACCGTGCGGCCATGAGCGTCGCCCACGAGCACTACCCCGAGCTCCACCGCCTCGTCGACGAGATGGACGCGCACCAGGCCGAGGAGCTCCGCCGACACGCGCTCCGTCTGGTCGGCAAGGACGAGACCCCACCGCGGCACCGTCTGAGCTTCACGGGAACGGGAGTCAGCGCGAACCCCGATCTCGGCGCCGAGGCCGAGCAGATCGTTCGACGCGAGCTGCGCGGAGTCGACCTGTGATCCCGTGAGGTCGCGACACGTGACCGGCGGCACTTCAGCGTCGTCCGGCCTCGGCACGTCTCCGCGTTCCGTCTCCTCCCCGACCGACGGCGCCCCGGGGTGGAACCGGGCGCCCCGGCCGATCGGGGCCGCTCAGAGGCGGCGCAGGGTGAAGGTGTCCGTCGGGTGGCCGCCGAGGGCTTCGGCCAGGCCGCCGGAGAGCTGGTAGAGCCGGCCGGCGGGGCCGGGGGTGACGGCGGTGGGGGTGGGGTCGGCGGAGGGGCGGACGGTGACCAGGCGGGCGGTGGCCCAGTGGTCGTCGGAGCGCAGTTCGACCTCGGCGTCGCGGCCGGTGCCGAAGAACGCGTTGGTGACGCCGGCGATGCCGCCGTCCGGGCGGGCGATCAGGCCGTCGAGGTGGAGCAGCGACGTGGCGTCCCCGCCGGTGACCTCGATCCGCCGCACCGCCGCCGGGTCGTGCAGCGGCACCTGCCACAGCGTGCCGTCGTCCCACTTGCCGACGACGAGCCGCCCGCCGCGGTAGACGATGCCGTTGAGGCCGTAGGCGCCGGGCTGCGGAGTGAAGCGGTCGTCGCGGACGAGGACGGAGGCGCTGCCGTCGGGGCCGACGCGGTAGACGACGGGGGCGAAGGAGTCGGTGACGTAGGCGGTGCCGTCGGGCCCGATGGCGATGTCGTTGGCCAGGTGGGGGCCGCCGTCGCCGGCGACGGCGGCGAGGTCGACGTAGAAGAGGCGGCGGCCGGTCTCCAGGTCGTAGGCGCCGACGCCGGCGGTCTTGCCGGTGGTGGCGCTGCTGCTGTGTTCGCCGACGCCGTTGTCGAGGTTGGTGACCAGGACACGGCCGCGGGCGGCGTCCACGCGCAGCCCGGCGACCTCCAGCAGGGTGCCGGGGTCGTCGACGAGGGTGCGGACGGAGCCGTCGGTCCGTACCTCGGAGACGGTGCCGTGCCGCAGCGAGCCGACCAGGAAGCGGTGGTGGTCGCGGTCCCAGACGACGCTCTCGGGGACGAGCGAGTCCGCGTGCCCGGTGATGACGGCCGGCGCACAGGCGGTGCCGGCGGCCGCGGGCGCCGCGCCCGCGGTAGCGAGCAGGACGGCGGAGGCGGCGGCCGCGACGAGGGCGCGGCGTACGGCGAGGCCTTGACGACGGTTCAGAGCGTTCAGGCGGTTCAGACGGTTCATCGGAATTCCCTTGGACGTGCGATCCGTTGACGTGATCAAGGATCACGCGGATCGCAGGGGCGCAGCAGTGCGTGGTGATACTGGTAGCGCGACTACCAGGGAGGGCGGGGGACATGGGTGGGGTGGAGGAGCGCCGGGTGGCGCTGGGGGACTTCCTGCGCAGCCGTCGGGCCCGGCTGGCGCCGGGGGACGTCGGGTTGGCGCCGGGGGTGCGGCGGCGGACGCCGGGGTTGCGGCGGGAGGAACTGGCGCTGCTGGCCGGGGTGGGGGTGACGTGGTACACGTGGCTGGAGCAGGGGCGGGCGATCAATCCGTCGCCGGAGGTGCTGGGGAGCCTGGCGCGGACGCTGCGGTTGGACCGGGCGGAGACGGCGTACCTGTTCCGGCTGGCGGGTGCCCGTGCGCTGGACGGCGAGGTGGAGGTGCCGGCCGAGGTGCCGGCGGCGCTGCTGCGGCTGATGCACGCGCAGTGGCCGGCGCCGGCGTTCCTGATGGACGTCAACTGGGACGTGCGGGCGTGGAATCCGGGGGCGGAGGCGCTGTTCGCGCTGTCGGCGGGGCGGCCGGAGCGGTGCAACCTGGCGTGGGTGGTGTTCGGGAACGCCGTGCACCGGGCGCGGGTGGTGGACTGGGAGGTCCAAGCGCGGCGCTTCCTGGCGCAGTTGCGGTCGGCGTACGCGGAGCGGGGCGGTGACGCGACGGCGGCGGGGCGGCGGCTGGGACGGCTGATCGTGCAGGTGCGGGAGTCGTACCCGGAGGCGGAGCGCTGGCTGGACGAGCACCGGGTGGAGGAGCGCGGCGGGACCGAGAAGTCGCTGCGGCACGAGGAGTTGGGGGTGCTGCGGATCGACCAGCACGTGCTGCAGGTGTCGGACGGGCTGCAGTTGGTGGTGCTGTCGCCGCGGGACGCGGAGACGGACGGGCGGCTGCGGCTGCTCGCGCCGGTCGCCGCCACGGCCTGAGCGGTCCTGCCGGCGGCGCGCACGGCGAAGGGCGCCCCCGGGAGTCCCGGGGAGCGCCCTCGCGTGTGTGCGTGCGTCAGTCGAACTTGCGGCGCTGGCGGCCCGTCCCGTAGTTGGAGCCGGACTTGGCGCCGCTGCCGGGCTTGGCGCGGCCGGCGGAGCGGCCGATGAAGCCGGCCGCCTGGGGGCGGTCGCCCTGGGCGGCGGCGCCCATGCGCTGCTTGGGGCGGGGGCGGCGCGGGTTGCCGTTCATGTCGACGTCGGCGGGCAGCCCGGAACGCTTGCCGGGGCGGCGGCGCGGGGCGCCGGCCTTGCCGTCGGCCTTGGGCTTGGCGTCGGCGGCCTCGGCGGCGGGCGCCGGGACGGCGACGGTGACGGCGACGCCGCTCGGGGTGCGGGCACCGGTGATCTTGGCGAGGTCGGCGTCGCCGGGGCGGACCTTGGTGACGGTCGGGCGGATGCCGGCGACCGTCATCAGCCGGTTGACCTCGCGGCGCTGCTCGGGCAGGACGAGGGTGACGACCGTGCCGGACTCGCCGGCCCGGGCGGTGCGCCCGCCGCGGTGCAGGTAGTCCTTGTGGTCGACCGGCGGGTCGACGTTGACGACCATGTCGAGGCCGTCGATGTGGATGCCGCGGGCGGCGACGTTGGTGGCGATCAGCGCCGTGACGTGGCCGTCGCGGAACTGGTCGAGGACGCGGTTGCGCTGCGGCTGGGACTTGCCGCCGTGCAGCGCGGCGGCCTTGACGCCGTTGGCGAGCAGCTGCTTGGCGAGCCGGTCGGCGCCGTGCTTGGTGTGCACGAACATGATCAGGCGGCCGTCGCGGGAGGCGATGTGCGCGGTGGTGGACGCCTTGTCGGCCGGGTCGAGCTGCAGGACGTGGTGGTCCATGGTGCTGACCGCGCCGGCCGAGGGGTCCACCGAGTGGGTGACCGGGTCGGAGAGGAACCGCTTGACCAGGCGGTCGACGTTGCGGTCCAGGGTGGCGGAGAACAGCATCCGCTGCCCGCCCTCGGCGACCTGCTCCAGCAGCTTGGTGACCTGCGGCAGGAAGCCCATGTCGGCCATCTGGTCGGCCTCGTCGAGGACGGTGATCGCGACGTCGGACAGGACGACGTCGCCGCGCCCGATCAGGTCGTCGAGCCGGCCGGGAGTGGCCACGAGGACCTCGGTGCCGCGGCGCACGGCGTTGGCCTGACGGCCGATCGACATGCCGCCGACGACGGTGGTGATCCGCAGGTTGACGGCGGTGGCGTAGGGGGTGAGCGCGTCGGTGACCTGCTGGGCGAGCTCGCGGGTGGGCACCAGCACGAGTGCGAGCGGGTGCCGGGCGTCGGCGCGGCGCCCCGCGGTGCGGGCGAGCAGCGGCAGGCCGAAGGCGAGGGTCTTGCCGGAGCCGGTGCGACCGCGGCCGAGCACGTCGCGGCCGGCGATCGAGTCGGGCAGCGTGGCGCCCTGGATCGGGAACGGCTCGGTGACGCCCTCGCGGCCGAGCGCGGACAGGATCGCCTTGGGCAGGTCGAGCTCGGCGAAGGTGGCCGCCGGGGGCCGCGACGGGGTGCCCTGGACGACGGTGAAGTCGGCGGGCGCGGCGGCGGTGGCGCGGGAGGTCTTGGGGGCGCGGGATCCGGCGTTGCGGGATCCGGCGGCGGGGCCGGCCCCGGTGCGGCCGCGCGGCTTGCGGGAGCGCGGGGCGCCCTCGGTGCGGGCGTCGTCGGCGCGGGTACCGCGGTCGCGCGGCGTGCGGGCAGGGGTGGTCACGGGTTCTCCGTCGGTCGGTCGGCGGCAGCCCGGGGTACGGGCTGGTCGGCCGTCGGTGGGAGATCGCCGCCCCGGCCGTATGGCGGCTTGTACCGCCGTGAGGCGGCATGCGCGAGGGCCCGCACCGAGCGGTGCGGGCCCCCACTACGCGAGATCGCGAGTCAGCTCGGGGGCTGGACTCAGATGACGCGGATGTTCTCGGCCTGCGGGCCCTTCTGGCCCTGGGTCACGTCGAACTCGACCTGCTGGCCCTCGACGAGCTCACGGAAGCCCTGAGCAACGATGTTCGAGTAGTGGGCGAACACGTCCGGGCCGCCCTCGGCCTGCTCGATGAAGCCGAAGCCCTTCTCGCTGTTGAACCACTTCACGGTGCCGGTAGCCATAACCGTCTCCTCTAAAACTGGGGCATCAGGGATCCACACCGCGTGAACCCCTAAGTAGCCGCGATCCCCATCCGGAGACTGAAACACCGGACAAAACAAATGCGCCTGTTGGTTGGGACCAGCAGGCGCACACACGCGTTCATGGGAACCAAAACTGCAACTGATTCGACTGTAGCACGGAGACACCCCGATTGACCGGGGGATTTTGTGCTCTGGAGATCACGTTTGCGGGCCCCGGGAAACGGGCAAACGGCGCCCCGCCGAAGCGGGACGCCGCCTGTGGAGCACCAGGTCGGTCCGGTGGGCCGGGCCCGAGCGGTCCGACCCGGTGATCCGCATCACCGGGTCGGACCAGTGCGTCGGACCACCCGGCCGGACGAGCGGACCACGGGGGTCGACTCAGCGCCTGCCGGCCGGCTCCGGCACGCCGTGCGCACCCTGGAGCGGCACGGCGCCGCCGCCGTGGCCGCCGCCGTCCCCGTGGCCGGGCCACCAGGCACGGTGGCCCAGCAGCGCGGTGAGCGCGGGGGTGAAGAACATCGCCATCACGAAGGCCGCCAGCACGATGCCGAAGGCCAGCGAGAAGCCGAGCTCCATGAACAGGACGTTGCCCGCGAACATGAAGGTCGCGAACGAGGCCGCCAGGATGAAGCCGGCCGCCGCCACCGTCGGGCCGCCGTGCTTGACGGCCTCGCGGGCCGCCTCGCGCGGGCTGCGGCCCTCGCGGGCCTCCTCGCGGAGGCGGGCGATGATCAGGATGTTGTAGTCGGTGCCGATCGCCACCACGAACAGGTAGATGAAGATCGGCAGCATGAACATCAGACCGGTCTCGCCCTTGATGTTCTGGAACACCAGGGTGGTGGCGCCGAGGGTGCCGCCGAAGCCGAGGCCGACCGAGGCCATCAGGTACCACGGGGCCACGATGCTGCGCAGCTGCAGACCCAGGATGATCATGATGAGCAGGGCCGCGATCGGGAAGACCAGCGTGTAGTCGTGCACCATCGCGGTGTTGATGTCCTTGTACACCGAGGTGATGCCGCCGACCAGCGCCTTCGAGTCGGCCGGGGCGGCCGCGTGGGCCGCGTCGCGGACCTTCTCGATGGTGGCGATCGCCTTGTTGGAGGCCGGGGCGTCCTTGAGCAGCACGGTGAAGTCACCCGTGGTGCCGTCGGCGCTGATGGCCTTGTTCTCCGTGCTCGGCGTCACGACGCCGGCCACGCCCTCGACCGCGCCGAGCTTGCCGGCG
The DNA here is from genome assembly GCF_036322405.1 of Streptomyces sp. SP17BM10. Classification (NCBI taxonomy): domain Bacteria; kingdom Bacillati; phylum Actinomycetota; class Actinomycetes; order Kitasatosporales; family Streptomycetaceae; genus Streptomyces; species Streptomyces sp. SP17BM10. The sequence goes on from NZ_JAQYXB010000588.1 coordinate 54,214, forward strand.
AAGTCCTTCAGGGCGGCGTCGGAGAGCTTGGCGCCGTTGGTGGTGGCCAGGTAGACGTGGCTCGGGTCGGCCGCGCCGGCCGAGAAGGCCGTCATCAGCTTGTCCTGGACGACCATCGACTCCTTGGTCTTCGGCATGGAGCTGCCGGCGAGGTCGTAGGTGCCGTTGTAGTTGAGGCCGGCCAGGGCCAGCACCACGAGGACGCCGCCGGAGACCAGGGCGACCAGGCCGGGCTTCTTGCCGGTCATCCGGCCGAGCGCGGCGAAGCGGGCGTTCTTGGGCTCCTGCATCCACTTCTTGCCCGGCCAGAACACGGCCTTGGACGGGATGACGGTGAGCACGGCCGGGGCCAGGGTCAGCGAGACCAGCGCGGTCGCGATGACGGCGATGGCGAGCGCCGGGCCGAGCGCGGTGAACATGCCGAGGCTGGAGAGGATCAGCACCGCGAAGGCGACGGCGACGGCACCGGCGGCGGAGGCGATCGCCTCGCCGACCCGGCCGACGGCGTTGGCCACGGCGGTCTTGCGGTCCTCGCCGGTGCGCAGCCGCTCGCGGTAGCGGAAGGCGAGGAACAGGAAGTAGTCCGTGCCGACGCCGAGCACGACGATGATCAGGATCGCCGAGGTCATCGGGGAGGACTTGAGGTCGAAAATCTTGATCGCGTCGGCGATCAGGCCGTTGGCCACCGGCATCGCGATGACCAGCGAGAGCAGCACCGGCAGGATGCCGGCCAGGATGCTCCGGAAGATGACGCCGACGATCAGGATGACGAGCAGCAGGCTGCCGAGCATGACGATCATGTCGGTGGCGCCGGAGGCGTCCTGCTGGTCGAGGCTGCTGGCCGCCTGGCCGCCGACCCGGAACTTCAGGCCGGTGCCGTCGGCGAGCTTGGAGCCGTCCTCGCGCAGCTTCTTGGCCGCGTCGGTGTACTCCTTGTCCTGCATCTTGGACTTGTCGATGGCGACCATGGACAGCGCGTACTTGCCGTCCGCGGACTTCGACTTGTCGGAGACCGGCAGGATCTGCTGGACGGCCGGGATGTTCTCGTCGGAGAGGCCCTTGACGACCTTCTCCATCGAGGTCTGGTCCTCGGCGGTGAGCTTCTGGCCGTCGTTGCGCTCGAAGAGCAGCAGGGCGGCGGGGGTGAAGCTCGACGGGAACGCCTGTTCCTGGAGCTGCGCCGCCTGGATGGACTCGTAGTGCTTGGGCAGGAACGCGGACTCGTCCGTCTGCGAGGTGACCGCGGGCGCGCTCGCGACGACGGCGATCATCGCGACGACCCACGCCGCGATCACCCACCAGGCGCGGCGGACGACGAATTGTCCTAGTCGGTGGAACATGCTCGTGATGCCTCCTGGGCATGGTTCACCGCAGCCCTTGGGGACGGGACGCCGGGCGACGGCAGGACCGGTCGAGAACGCCTGCGGGCACTCCCTTGCCGGTCGGCAGGTAAGTTGGACTGGGGACTCATCCTACGAGTACTTGCTTGCCGCCCGGCAAGGAGCCCCCGTAAGCCAACCCCCGTTGAGGCCCCCCGTGTCCGCGGCCCCGCACCAGTCTCGCCCGTCCGCATACCCCTCGACCTCGTGCTCCGGGTGGAGACCGCTCCCCCTCAGGGTGGAGCCTGCTCCCACCCCCGGGGAGGAGGGATCGGGGTCGGAAGGTAGGGAAAACCCCACCCCGGCCCCGAGGCGGGCCCCAGGGCCGGGTAGCCCGCCAGCCGGATTACGGCCCGACTCGCCCTTCCCTACCGTCGTTCACGACGCCGGGACGCACCCCGGCGCCCGGCGGCCGGGGCCGCCGCCCACCCGGCGCACGACCGCCGCTCTCCCAGGGGGAAGTCCGTGAAGACCAGGCTCGGCATGGCCGCCGCGATGGGCGCCTGGAGCGCCCGGCACAGGAAGACCGCCGTCTTCGGCTGGCTGCTGTTCGTCGTCCTCGCCGCCGTGCTCGGCGGGATGCACGGCAGCACGAAGGTGGCCCGCGACGAGTCGGTGCCCGGGGAGGTGTCCCGGGCCGCGCGGATCCTCGACGAGGCGGGCCTCAAGTCCCCGGCCGGCGAGACCGTCCTGGTCCAGAGCCCGGAACTGTCCGCCGACGCACCGGCGTTCCGGGCCGCCGTCGCCCAGGTGATCGCCGCGGTCGAGGGCACCGGCAAGGCCGCGTCCGTCCGCTCGCCCTACGACAGCAAGGCGATCTCCGCGGACGGCCACGGCGTGCTCGTCCAGCTGACGCTCAAGGGCGACGGTGACGACGCCGTCGCGAACGTCCCGGCCGTCATGGACGCGGTGGCCGGGGTGCAGAAGCAGCACCCCGAACTGACCGTCGTCGAACTGGGCGAGGCGAGCTCCGGCAAGTGGATCCAGGACCAGTTCGCCGACGACTTCTCCCGTGCCGAGTGGACGGCCGTCCCGCTCGCCCTCGGCATCCTGCTGGTCGCCTTCGGCGCACTGGTCGCCGCCGTCCTGCCGGTCGTGCTCGCGCTCACCGCGTTCGTCGCCGCCGGCGGCCTGGTCGCCCTCGGCAGCGGGCTGCTGCACACCAGCGACGACGCGAGCTCGGTGATGCTGCTGGTCGGCCTCGCCGTCGGCGTCGACTACTGCCTGTTCTACCTGCGCCGCGAGCGCGAGGAACGGGCCGCCGGACGCGACCTCGCGGGCGCGCTCGCCGTCGCCGCCGCCACCAGCGGCCGGGCCGTGCTGGTCTCCGGCGTCACCGTCGTCGTCGCCATGGCCGGCATGTTCCTCACAGGCATCGCCGACTTCCGGGCCATGGCCTTCGGCACCATCGTCGTCGTGGTCACCGCCGTGCTCGGCTCGCTCACCGTGCTGCCCGCGCTGCTGTCGATGCTCGGGGACCGCGTCGCCAAGGGCCGGGTGCCGTTGCTCGGCAAACCGCGCCGGCCGGACGCCGCCACCACGGGGGGCCGTTTCTGGAACGCCGTCCTCACGCCCGTGCTGCGCCGGCCGCTGGCCGCCACCCTGCTCGCCGGGGCGTTCCTGCTCGGGCTCGCCGCGCCGCTGCTCACCATGCACACCGCCAACCTGACCTTCCAGCAGCAACTGCCGCGCGGCAACGCCCTCGTGACCGCCTCGCAGAAGATCGAGGCCGCCTTCCCCGGCAGCCCGGCCCCCGCCACCGTCGTCATCAAGGCCACCGACATCACCTCGCCCGCCATGACCGCCGCGATCGCCGACCTCAAGGCCCGCGCCCTGGCCAGCGGCCGGATGCACGGTCCGGTGGACGTCACCGTGCACCGCGAGCAGAACGTCGCCACCGTCGACATCCCCCTCGACGGCAGCGGCAACGACGCCACCAGCAACGCCGCGCTCAGGGCCCTGCGCGAGGACCTCGTGCCCGCCACCGTCCTCAAGGTGCCCGGCACCGAGGCGCCCGTCACCGGGCAGACCGCCGGCTCGCACGACTTCAACGCGAAGATGACCGGCGCGCTGCCCGCCGTGTTCGGATTCGTCGTCGCCTTCGCCTTCCTCCTGATGCTCACCTCCTTCCGCTCGCTGGCCGTCGCCGCCACCGCCGTCGTGCTCAACCTGCTCTCGGTGGGCGCCGCGTACGGGGTGCTGACGCTGGTCTTCCAGCACGGCGTCGGCGCCTCGCTGCTCGGCACCGCCGGGGTCGGGGCGGTGGAGTCCTGGGTGCCGCTGTTCCTGTTCGTGATCCTCTTCGGCCTCTCGATGGACTACCACGTCTTCGTGGTCTCCCGGATCAAGGAGGGCCGCGACCGCGGCCTGTCGACCCGCGCCGCGATCGCCCACGGCATCCGCTCCACGGCCGGGGTGGTCACCAGCGCCGCGGTGATCATGGTGGCGGTGTTCGCGGTCTTCGGCACCCTCTCGATGCAGGCGATGAAGCAGATGGGCGTCGGCCTCGCCGTCGCCGTCCTGATCGACGCCACCGTGATCCGCGCGGTCCTGCTGCCCGCCGTGATGACCCTGCTCGGCGAGCGCAACTGGTACCTGCCGCGTTGGCTCCACCGACTGCCGGACCTCTCGCACGGCGAGCCCTTCCCGCCCGTCGCCACCGCCCCGCACGCGCCCGCGCCGCGGCGCCACCGGGTCGAGGTCTGACCCGCCGCAGGACCGGCGCCGGGCTCCGCATCGCGCGGGGCCCGGCGCCCGTGCGTCATGATGATCACCGTCCGGAGGCCTCCGGACGAACGCCGGCGGAACGGAGCCAGGTCATGACCCCCTTCGACGAGGGCCGCGCCCGGCTCCTGCTCGCCGCCGCCTGCGCCGCGGCCGGCCTGCCGGACCCGAGCGGCGCGCGACTGCTCGCGCTCGGCGAGAACGCCGTCTTCGACCTGGGCGAACCCGCCGTCGTCGCCAAGGTCGGCCGCGGCCCCGGACTGCGGGAGCGGGCGCGGCGCGAACTCGCCGTCGCGACCTGGCTCGAGGGGCAGGGCGTCCCGGTGGTCCGTCCGTACGACGCCGTCGCGCCCGGACCGCAGCTCGCCGACGGACACCCCGTCACCTTCTGGCACCGGCTCGCCCCCGCCGTCCGCCCCGCCCGGCCCGCCGACCTCGCCCCGCTGCTGCGCGACCTGCACCGGCTGCCGCTGCCGCCCTTCCCGCTGGCCCGGCGCGACCTCCTCGCCCCCGTCGAGCGCTGGCTGGCCTCCGCCGAGGGGCACGTCGACCCGGCCGACGTCGCCTTCCTGCGCCACCGCCGGGACGCCTTCGCCGCCGCCCTGCCCGACCTCACCCCGCATCTGGAACCCGGACTGATCCACGGCGACGCGCTGCCGCGCAACGTCCACGTCGGCCCGCGGGGGCCCGTCCTGCTCGACCTGGAGAACGTCTCGCGGGACCTGCGCGAGCACGACCTCGTGGTGCTCGCCCTCAGCCACGACCGGTACGGCGTGCCGGGCGAGGACTACCTCGCGTTCACCGCGGCGTACGGGTGGGACGTGCGCGACTGGCCGGGGTTCGCGGTGCTGCGCGGCGCCCGGGAGACGGCCAGCGCCTCGTGGGTGGCGCAGCAGGCGGCGGGCAACCCGGCCGCGCTGGCGGAGTTCCGGCGGCGGGTCGACTCGCTGCGCGACGGGGCGACGGAGGTGCGCTGGTACCCGTTCTGAGGGGCGCGGGAGAGGCGGACGGGATAGCCGTGGCGGCGGCCGGACGCCAACCCGGGCGGCTGTGAGAAGACTCCTACGCCCGAGCGGTCCGGTGCGCAACCGGGGCAACTACGATCGGCGTCCTATCGGACAGTCATCCTGACCGAGAGCATCGGCACCCGCCCCCAGTTCCCAGGAGCCGCCGCCATGTCCCAGCCCGCCGCCCGCCGGCCCGCCTCCCCGAACCGCTCGGCCCGCCTCCGCCGCCAGCTGATCATGGGCAGTGCCGCCGTCGTCGCCGCGCTGGGCCTCGCCGCGTGCGGGACGGCCAGCGGGGCCCTCCAGCCGGGCGCCTCGCCGTCCGCGCAGGGCACGATCACGATCTCGCCGACCACCGCCCCGGCGCCGACCACCCCGGGCACGCCCGGCTCGGACGCGCCCGGCTCGGACGGCGTGCCCGTCACGGCGGCCGCGGCAAGCCCGGCCGCGCCGCCGGTCACCCCGCGCACGCCGAGGACGCCGGGCAACACCCCCGGGACGAGCCCGTCCACCGCGAACACTTCCACCGCGAACACTTCCACCTCGAGCCCTTCCACCGCCGCCGGCGCCCCGGCCGCGCCCGCCGCGCCGATCTCGGCGACCACCGTGATCGGCTCGACCGCCTCCGGCGGGCGGACCGTCGCCCTCACCTTCGACGACGGCCCCGGCCCGGCCACCCCGCAGATCCTCGACCTGCTCGCCCAGTACAACGTCAAGGCCACGTTCTGCGAGATCGGCCAGAACGCCGCCGCCAACCCGGCCATGGTCAAGAAGGTCCTCGCGGCCGGGCACCGGCTGTGCGACCACAGCGTCCACCACCCGCAGCCGTTCCAGAAGCTGCCGCACGACAAGGCCGTGGCCGAGATCGCCGGCGCGAAGGACATGATCGTGAAGGCCGGCGGCCCCGGCACCCAGGTCACCTGGTTCCGCGCGCCCGGCGGCGGCTTCAACGCCGACAACGAACACATCGCGGCGGGCCTCGGCATGAAGTCCCTCGGCTGGTCGGTCGACCCGCGCGACTGGTCCCGCCCGGGCGTGCCGGCGATCGTCTCCACCGTGCAGGGCCAGCTCCGGCCCGGCGGCGTGATCCTCATGCACGACGGCGGCGGCGACCGCAGCCAGACCGTGGCCGCGCTCAAGCAGCTGCTGCCGTGGCTGGTCGCCCAGGGCTACACCTTCGACTTCCCGGCGGCATAGGGCCCGACCGTAGCGGACGGCGGCCCGGGCGCCGTCCGCTACGGTGAGCCGCGTGACGGACCCCACCCCCGCCGGCCTGGTCGACGCCGTGCCCGCCCTCGCGCCCTACCTGCGACCGGCCACCCTGCTGCACCCCGAGGCCGGAACGCCCACCGCCCAAGGGAGCTCACTCGGCGGCCCGGCGTTCTGGCCCGACGGCGCGCCCTGGCCGCACTGCACCGCCACGCACCTCGACGACGCCCACGAGGACGTGCCCCCGCGTGACCGCGAGATCATGACGGCGATCGACCTCGCCGTGCGCGAGCGCGCCCGCGAGCACGGCGGCGCCCACACCCTCACCGAGGACGAACTCGCCGAGACCCGGCGGATCATGGCCGGCGCCGACTCGCTCGACCACGTCAACTGGCGCACCCACCGCACCGTCGCCGAACCGCCCGCCGACGCCGTCGCCCTCGTCCCGCTCCTGCGCGTGCGCGCCGCCGACGCACCCCACCTGCCCTGGCCCGACGGCACCGACGTCCTCCAGGCGCTCTGGTGCCCCAACGACCACGACGACATCCAGGGCGAGCGCTACTACTACGGTCCCGCCGTCGAACTCCACTGGCAGCGCGCCGCCGACCTCGCGCCCCGCACTCCCCCGCCGCCCCGGCGCTCGGACGACGAGTACCTGCCCGAGCCGTGCGTGCTACGCCCCGAGCAGATCCGCGACCTCCCTGACCGCGACGAACTGCCCGGCGAACTCCACGCCTCCGCCGAGGAGTTCGCCGAACGGCACGGCACCGAGTACCACCGTGGCCTGGCCTGCGCCGCCGGCTGGAAGCTCGGCGGCTGGCCGTCCTGGCGCTCCACCGACCTGATCCCCGTCGACTGCGGCGCGTGCGGCGCCCGGATGCGGCACCTGCTCACCGTCGAGAGCGGGGACGACCCGGACCTCAGCGTCGGCCGCCACGGCGAACTGCACGTCTTCGTCTGCCCGGAGGACCTCGGCCACCCCGTCGGGCTCGACCTCCAGTAGATCAGCCGACGGCGAGCCGGTAGACCTGCCGGGAGCCGCCCTCGGGCCCCGGCCCCGCCGCCTCGGCCGGCGTGAAGCCCAGCCGTTCGTAGAACTCCCGGGCTCCGGCGCGGACCGCCCCCGGGTGGTCCGCGCCGAACGTCACCACCTCGGCGGTCGCCGGGCGGGCCAGGACCTGCCGGCGCAACACGTCCTCGACCAGCGCCCGGCCCACGCCCGCCCCCCGGGCCCGTTCGGCGACCACCAGCCAGTGCAGGTGGTGCACCGGCGGCTCACCACCGAACAGCAGACCGCCCAGCAGGCCGCCGTCGGCGCCGTCCACCACCGTGGCGCGCCCGCGGTCGATGCCGCGGACGACGGCCCGGCGGAACCCGGGGTCGTCCACCACCGGCCCGAACCCGTGCTCGACCTCGGTGGCGAGGGCGAGGAAACCGGGCGGGTCGGCGGGTCGGGCGGGTCTGGTGATCACCCGAGGAGTGTGGCAGGACGCGCCGGCCGCTAGCGCAACGGCCAGCGGGGGTCCACGACGGCCTGCGGGTCCTTGCCGCGGCGCAGCCAGGCCTGGAGGCCCTCGGCCCACTCCCGGTACCAGTGCACCTGACGCTCGTGCAGGTCGGCCGGGGCCACGTCGCCGACCTCGGCGCGGTAGCGCTCGGCGAGGGCGACGGCGACCCGGACGGCGGCCAGGGCGTCGCTGCCGGCCTCGTGGGCGTCGGTCAGCTCGACGCCGTACACCTCACAGACGCGCTGCAGGGTGCGGGAGCCCTTGCGGTACTTGTCCACCGCCCGGTCGATCACCAGCGCGTCCAGCACCGGCCCGACCGGACGGCCGAGGCGCTCGGCGAGCGTCGCCAGCCCGTGCCGGCGCAGCTCGGCGTCGAGGAGGGAGAGGTCGAAGGGCGCGTTGAACCCGACCACCGGCCGCCCCGCCGCGAGCCGCTCGCAGAGCGCCCCGGCTATCTCCTCCACCGCCTCCTTGGCCGGCCGCCCCTTGCGCCGGGCGACCTCGTCCCCGATCCCGTGGATCGCCTCCGCCTCGGCGGGAATCGGCACCCCGGGATCGAGCAGCCAGCCGGCGACCCCCACCCGGCGGCTCCCGACCGTGTCCACGAGCGCGGCCGTGACGATGCGGTCCACGGCCGGGTCGGTGCCCGTGGTCTCCAGGTCGAAGCCGACCAGTGGCTGCTGCCACCAACTCATGCGCCCGCCCCGCTTCGCTCGACAGGGGCAGTCGCCCGCGCGCACCCCTCAACGACTCGCTCGCTCCGCGCGCTCATACGCCCGCCTCGCTTCGTTCCCTCATGGGGTGCGTCCTTCCGTCCTGCTGCGCGAAACAGCCCCTATCATGACCCGCCCCACCGACAACCCGGCCGCGGGGGCGGTCGGAGGTCCACGTCCTACCTGGCCGGGCGGGTGAGGGCGAGGCGGCTGGGGATCACGCTGGACAGGACGGCGAGGGCCAGGCAGACGGCGGATGCTGCCGCGAGCGGGGTCCACGGGAGCCGGTAGGCGATCTCGGTCTGGCCGGCCAGGATGCGGTGGTCGATCAGGGCCGTCGCGCCCCACTGGGTGAGCGCGGTGACGGCCAGGGCGAGGACGGCGGCGGTGGCCACGACGAGGACGGCCTCCAGGGCGACCATCGACAGCACCTGCCGGCGCACCGTCCCGGCGAGGCGCAGGACGGCGAAGTCGCGGCGGCGGTCGGCGGCCGACATCACCATGGTGTTGACGATGGCGATGAGCGCGTAGAGCAGGGCCGGGCCGAGGATCGTGCTGGTGGCGATCCACGCGTAGTGGGCGCCGGGGTCGGGGCCGGGGTCGCGGGCGTCGGTGAGCGTGCCGCCGAAGGTCGCGGCCGGCGCCTCGGAGAGGTGGACGGCCCCGGGGCGGGCGCCGGCCAGGTGCGGGGTGACGGCGTCGCCGCTGAGCAGCACCTCGTCGAGGCCCAGCTGGGTGCGGTAGACGAGGGCGAGCCGCAGGCTGGTGACGGTGCCGTCGGCGAGCCGCAGGTCGACCTGGTCGCCGAGCTTCCAGCCGTGGCCGCGCACTTGGTGGACGGAGGCGGCGAGGGTGGCGCCGTGCAGGTCGGCGGCGCTGCCCTCGACGGCGGGCAGGGTCCACGCGGTGGCGAGGTCGCCGGTGACGACGGTGGCGGCGGACGGCACGGAGGCGGCCGAGTCCTCGCCGTGGTCGGCGAAGGACGCGGTGTCGGCACCGAGGCCGGTGATCACGGTGGGAGTCGTGGCGGTGGCGCGCAGCCCGGGCCGGTCGGCGGTGAGCCGGGCGAGGGTGTCGACGGGCAGCGGCACGGCGCCGGGGCGCAGCACGTAGTGGGCCGCCGCGGTGGCCCGGCCCTGGGCGGTCATGGCGTCGGCGAAGGCGGCGGTGGCGCCGACGGCGGTGCCGGTGAGCGCGATGGTGAGGAAGGCGGGGGTGGCGGTGGAGACGGTGCGGCGGACGGCGGTGAGCGCGTTCTGCCGGGCGAGCAGGGGTGCGGCGGCGACGGTCCAGCGGAGCGGGGCGCTGAAGGCGCGGACGAGCGGCGGGACGAGCAGCGGTGCGAACAGGGCGAGCGCGGCGATCGTCATGAGGTCGGCGGCCATGACCCACTGGGAGGCGAGCTGCGGGTCGTCGGGCTGGTCGCCGGGGGCGGGCGGCATGCTCGGGGCCGCGAGGTAGTAGCCCACCGCCCCTACCAGGGCGAGGAGTTGGGCGCCGGCGCAGGTCCACCGCAGCGGCGTCATGACCTTGCGGTCGACGGCGGCGTCGCCGAGCGCCTCGACGGCGCGGACCCGCCCGGCCCGCAGCGCGGCGCTGACGGCGCCGAGGAGGGCGACGAGCAGGCCCACGGCGGCGGCGACGAGCATCGGGGTGAGCGCGGGGTGTGAGGTGAAGCCCTCCTGGGCGGCGCCGCGGGCGATCAGCCAGGCGGCGAGCGCGGGTGCGGCGGGCAGGGAGAGCAGGCAGCCGGAGACGGCGGCGGCGAGGGCGACGGCGGCGGCCTCGCCGGTGATCAGCAGCACGACCTGGCGGGGCGTCGCGCCGACGGCGCGCAGCATCGCGATCTCCTGGCGGCGCTGGGCGACGGCGAAGGCGAAGGTGCCGGCGACGACGAAGACGGCGACGAAGGCGGCCATGCCGGCGGTGAAGGTGAGCACCTTGTGCAGGGAGGGCGCGCCGAGCGGGGAGTCGTCGCCGGCGGTGTCGTCGAGCAGGGTGCCGGTGGTGGCGACGAGGGTGACGCCGAGGGTGAGCGCGACGTAGGAGCCGGCGAAGGCGGCCTTGCGGCGGCGCAGGCCGGCGGTCGCGACGGGCAGGAGGGTCGCCACGCTCATGCGCCCGCCTCGCTTCGCTCGCCAGGGGCATTCACCCACGCGCGCCTCTTGATGATTCGCTCGCTTCCCTCGCTCATGCGCCCGCCTCGCTTCGCTCGCCAGGGGCATTCACCCACGCGCGCCTCTTGATGATTCGCTCGCTCATGCCACCGTCTCCAGGGCCGTCATCCGCTCGGCGACCTGCTGGGCGCTGGGGCGGGCGAGGTCGTCGGCGAGGCGGCCGTCGGCGAGGAAGAGCACGCGGTCGGCGTAGGAGGCGGCGACCGGGTCGTGGGTGACCATGACGGTGCTCTGGCCCTCGCGGTCGACGAGGTCGCGCAGGAGGGCGAGGACGTCGCGGCTGCTGGAGCTGTCGAGGGCGCCGGTGGGCTCGTCGGCGAACAGCACCTGCGGGCGGGCGATGAGGGCGCGGGCGATCGCGACGCGCTGCTGCTGGCCGCCGGAGAGCTGGGAGGGCAGGTGGCCGGTGCGCTGACCGAGGCCGACCTGGTCGAGGGCGCGGTGGACGTCGGCGGGGTCGGGACGGCGCCCGGCGAGGCGCAGCGGCAGGCCGACGTTCTGTTCGGCGGTGAGCGAGCCGACGAGGTTGAAGGCCTGGAAGACGAAGCCGAGCTTCTCGCGGCGCAGGACGGTGAGCTGGGTCTCGGTCAGCGTGGCGAGGTCGGTGCCGTCGAGGGTGACACGGCCGGTGTCGGGCCGGTCGAGGCCGGCGGCGCACTGGAGCAGGGTGCTCTTGCCGGAGCCGGAGGGGCCCATGACGGCGGTGAAGGTGCCGCGCGCGAACTCGACGTCCACCCCCCTGAGCGCGTGGACGGACTCCGGGCCGGTTCCGTAGGTGCGGTGCAGTTGTTCGAGGCGCAGAACGGCCTCATCCCCCGTGATCATCACGGGGGCTATGCCTACCACGTATGCGCCTGCTGTGGCCATCTCAAACGGCGAAACGATCCTGCGGGGTCCGGGGTTCACGAACGAGGAGGACGTCGACCCCGTCCTCCCGTTCGAGGACGAAGCCGTGGCGCTCGTACAGCCGTTGGGCGGCGCTGCCCCGCAGGACGACCAGGCGCACCGGCTCCCCTGCCGCGTCGGCCTCGGCGAGGACGTGGCGCAGCACGGCGGTGCCGATGCCCCGGCCCTGGAGGTGCGGGGAGAGGTAGAACAGCTCCAGGTGGCGCCCGCCCCGCTCGTCGGGCCGGACGCTGAGGGAACCCGCGAAGGCCCCCTCGACCAGCAGGACGGACGTGTGCGCGGTGGAGAAGGCGGCCCGCACCCGTCGGCGGGAGCGCTGCGGGTCCCAGCGGCCGAGGCGTTCCAGGTCGGCGCGCATGACCCGGCCCTTGAGGTCGCAGACGCGTTCGACGTCCTCGGGCCGGGCGGGCTCCAGGGTCCAGTGCGGGAGGCTGTTCACGGCGCGCAGTCTGGCACCGCCGCTCCCGCTCCCACCAGCGGCCCCGATGACGCAGCTCACGACACGGGCCGGGAGTCCCCCCAGACGCCCTCGAACTCCTCGCGGTAGACCTCCAGCAGGCCCGCCTCCGTGCCGCCGGGCTGCTGGCCGGCGCCGCCGCGCAGGACGAGCGCGGGCGACTCCATGCCGCGGGCGCGGCGCAGGTAGGGCTGGACGACGCCGAGGTCACGGCTCGCCCGGCGCCCGCCGCGGCCGTCCGGCCGCGGGCCCTCGACCAGGTAGGCGGTGAAGCGCGGGGTCTCGTCGAAGACCCGGATCTCGAAGCCGCCCGGGTCGCGCAGCCGGGCCCGCACCCGGCGCACGTGCATGATGTTCATCTCGATCGAGCGGGACAACTCACCGCGTCCGATGCCGAGTTCGCGCTCGCGCCGGCGCACGGCGCTGCTCGCCGGGTTGAGGAACAGCAGCCGCATCCGGCAGCCCTCGCCGGCCAGGCGCACCAGGCGCTTGCCGGTGTAGTTCTGGCAGAGCATGCCCAGGCCGATGCCGAGCGCGTCCAGCTTCCGGGCGCCGTCCAGGAGGTCCTCGACGGGCAGGTCGCGCTGCAGCCGGACCCGGTCGGCGTGCACCGCGACGACGTCCGCGTACCGGCCGGCGACCAGCGACTCGACGACGTCCGCGGGCACCCCGCCGGTGCCGCCGTCGAGCAGGGCGAGCAGGCGGGCCGCGGCGCGTTCGGTCTGGGCGAGGACGGTCTGGGTCAGGACGCGGTTGCGGGAGACCACGTGCCGGGCCACCTCCAGCTCGTCCAGGGCGAGTTCGATCTCGCGCCGGTCGGCGAGGTAGGGCTCGAAACACGGCCAGTGCTGGACCATGAGCTCGCGCAGCTGGGGCAGGGTGAGGAAGACCAGCGGGTCGTCGTCGGCGGGGTCGAGCAGGTAGCCCTTGCGGCGGCTGACCTCGCGGACGGCGCCGGCGCGGTGCGCCCACTCCTCGCCCGCCGGTCCGGCGGCGGCGGTGACCCAGTCCTCGCCGTGGGCGGGGGCGTAGACGGGGTACAGGACCTCGTCGACGAGGGAGCGCAGCCGCTGCTCGACCAGGTTGAGCCAGACGTAGGCCCGCCCGGACAGGCGCACGCGCTGGTAGGCGTCCTCCCACTCGGCGCCGGACCAGGCGAGGGCGGGGATCTCCACCGGGCCGCTCTGGGCGGGCACCAGGGAGCGGCCGGTCAGGGTGGGGCGCATGACCACCGTCGGCGCCTCGCTGCGGGCGCCGCCCCGGTCGGGGCCGTCGGGCCCCGCGCCGCGGCCGCCGGCGGGGAACACCATGCGCCACCTCATCTGGTTGTTTCCGCGTACTGCCTTGGGTCCTGCCGGGTCTTCGGCCTGCCGGGATCCCCGCGGACCCGGCCCGCGCCACCGGCCGACCGACCGGCCGGCTGACGGTCCGCCACGAGGGCCGGGGCGGCCCGACGATCAAGGGTACTGCCCGCCGAGAGCCGTCCGCAGCCGGTTGCCCGACGGGGCGCGGAGGCACCAGGGGACCCACCCGCCACAGCGCCGCGCTTAATCGGAGGAATACCGCCCGGACGCCCGTTCGGGCTAACGCCGGGCACGGGTCCCGGCGACCGGGGGAAGGGTCGTGGAGTATGCGGACTGTGCCGTGCGTCACGGCGCGCGAACGCCGCACATGCCCGGCCACACGGCCGGGAAGACAGCCGCTGATCCCTTGGACTGGACGTCAGTCTTCTTTTTGGGCAAGGAAGTTGAGGACTCATGCAGGTCTGGCCCGGCAAGCCCTACCCCCTCGGTGCCACCTACGACGGGGCCGGCACCAACTTCGCGGTGTTCTCCGAGAGCGCCGACCGGATCGAGCTGTGCCTGATCGACGAGGACGGCTCGGAGAGCGCCGTCGAGCTGCGCGAGACGGACGCCTTCGTGCGCCACGCCTACCTCCCGGGCATCCAGCCCGGCCAGCGCTACGGCTTCCGCGTCCACGGACCGTACAACCCCGGCCTCGGCCAGCGGCACAACAGCGCCAAACTGCTCCTGGACCCGTACGCCAAGGCGATGAGCGGGAACATCGACTGGGACGAGTCCGTCTACGGCTACCACTTCGGCGCCCCCGAGCGCCGCAACGACCTCGACTCCGCCCCGCACACGATGCACTCGGTGGTCATCAACCCCTACTTCGACTGGGGCACCGACCACCCGCCGCGCACCGACTACCACCGGACCGTCATCTACGAGGCGCACGTCAAGGGCCTCACCCGCCTGCACCCCGGCATCCCCGAGGAGATCCGCGGCACCTACGCGGGCCTCGCCCACCCGGCGGTGATCGAACACCTCGCCAAGCTCGGCGTCACCGCGATCGAGCTGATGCCGGTGCACCAGTTCGTCCGCGACCACCGGTTGCGCGACCTCGGCCTCGCCAACTACTGGGGCTACAACACGATCGGCTTCTTCGCCCCGCACTCCTCCTACTCCTCCACCGGGGACCGCGGCCAGCAGGTGCAGGAGTTCAAGTCGATGGTCAAGGCGCTGCACGCGGCCGGGATCGAGGTGATCCTGGACGTCGTCTACAACCACACCGCCGAGGGCAACCACCTCGGGCCGACGCTCTCCCTACGCGGCCTGGACAACGTCTCCTACTACCGGCTCGCCCAGGACCAGCGCTTCTACGAGGACACCACCGGCACCGGCAACAGCCTGCTGATGCGCAGCCCGCACGTACTCCAACTGATCATGGACTCGCTGCGCTACTGGGTCACCGAGATGCACGTCGACGGCTTCCGCTTCGACCTCGCCGCCACCCTGGCCCGCCAGTTCCACGAGGTCGACCGGCTCTCCTCCTTCTTCGACCTCGTCCAGCAGGACCCGGTCGTCTCCCAGGCCAAGCTGATCGCCGAGCCCTGGGACCTCGGCGAGGGCGGCTACCAGGTCGGCAACTTCCCGCCGCTGTGGACGGAGTGGAACGGCATGTACCGGGACACCGTGCGCGACCTGTGGCGCGGCGAGACCGCCGCGCTCGCCGAGTTCGGCTCCCGGCTCACCGGCTCCTCCGACCTCTACCAGGACGACGGCCGCCGGCCCATCGCCTCCATCAACTTCGTGACCTGCCACGACGGTTTCACCCTGCGCGACCTCGTCTCCTACAACGAGAAGCACAACGCCGCCAACGGCGAGGACAACCGGGACGGCGAGTCCTTCAACCGCTCCTGGAACTGCGGCGCCGAGGGCCCGAGCGACGACCCGGCCGTCGAGGAGCTCAGAGCCCGCCAGCAGCGCAACTTCATCGCCACCCTCATGCTCTCCCAGGGCGTGCCGATGCTCTCCCACGGCGACGAGCTCGGCCGCACCCAGCAGGGCAACAACAACGCCTACTGCCAGGACAACGAGCTCACCTGGGTGCACTGGCCACAGGAGGACGGGCCACAGGCGCGGCTGCTGGAGTTCACCCAGGGCATGATCTGGCTGCGCCGCGACCACCCGGTGTTCCGCCGCCGCCGCTTCTTCCACGGGCGGCCCGTCTCCGGGCAGTCGGCCGCCGGCCGCGCGGCGGCAGGGCCGGGCGGCCACGACGACCTCACCGACATCGCCTGGTTCACCCCGAGCGGGGAGGAGATGACCAAGCGCAACTGGGGCGCCAGCTACGCCAAGTCGCTCACGGTCTTCCTCAACGGCTACGCGATCTCCGAGCCCGACCGGCGCGGCGGGCGGATCGTCGACGACTCCTTCCTCCTCATGTTCAACGCCCACTTCGAGCCGCTGGAGTTCACCGTCCCCGTCGACCACGGGCAGGAGTGGCAGGTCGTCGTGGACACCGCCCAGCCCCGCCTGCCCGCCCCCGGCACCGGCGCCCGGGTCAAGGCCGGGGACACGCTCTGGCTCACCGACCGCTCGCTCATGGTGCTCCAGCGCCCGGCGTGAAACCGCGGGCGGTCACCTGTTCGGATCAGCAACGGGTCTTGGCGGCGGGCTCCCCCGGGTACTCATGGAGCTATGACCTCCGCCGCCGAGCCCGCACGGACCCGCCCGGCCGCCAGTGTCCCCCCGTCCTGGGCGCCGACCGCCAGCTACCGCCTCCAGCTCCAGCCCGGCTTCACCCTCCGCGACGCCACCGCCGCCGTCCCCTACCTCGCCGCCCTCGGCGTCTCCCACCTCCACCTCTCCCCGCTCCTGGAGGCCACCCCCGGCTCCACCCACGGCTACGACACCGTCGACCACGGCCGGATCAGCGAACAGCTCGGCGGCGAGGAGGCCCTGCGCGACCTCGCCGCCGCCGCGCACCGGCACGGGCTGCGGCTGCTCGCCGACGTCGTGCCCAACCACATGGCCGTGCCCGTCCCCGAACGGCTCAACCGGCAGCTGTGGGAGGTCCTGCGCGACGGGCCCGACTCCCCGTACGCACGCTGGTTCGACATCGACTGGGCCGCCCAGCCCGGCCCCGCCGACGCCCCCGGACGCGGCCGGGTCCTGCTGCCGCTGCTCGGCGGGCGGCTCGGCGACGAACTCGGCCGGATCACCGTCGACGGCGACGAGCTGCGCTACCACGACCACGTCCTGCCGCTGCGCCCCGGCACCGGACACCTGCCGCTCGGCGAGCTCCTCGCCCGCCAGTGGTACCGCCTCGCGTGGTGGCGCCTGGCCCGCACGGAGCTCAACTACCGGCGCTTCTTCACCGTCAACGAGCTGATAGCCGTGCGGGTCGAGGAGCCCGAGGTCTTCGACGCCACCCACGCCGTGCTGCTGCGCCTGCACGCCGACGGCGTCCTCGACGGCTTCCGGATCGACCACCCCGACGGCCTCGCCGACCCGCGCGGCTACCTGGCCCGCCTCGCCGCGGCCACCGGCGGCGCCTACACCGTCGTCGAGAAGATCCTCACCGGGGACGAGCGGCTGCCCGCCGACTGGCCGTGCGCCGGCACCACCGGGTACGACGCGCTGCGCCGCATCGACGGGGTGCTCACCGACCGCGCCGGCGCGATCCGGCTGGCCGCGGCCTACGACGCCTTCCTGCACGGGCCCGCCGACCACCCCGCCGACGCCGCCGACCCCTGCGGGGACCCTCACCCGGCCGTCGCCGCCGCCCTGCGCGGCCGGGCCGAGATGACCGGACCGCACGGCGAGCTCGCCGCCGAGGTCGACCGGCTGGTCCGGCTGGCGATGCGGATCGGGGCCACCGAGCCCGAGCACGCCGACCACGCGCCCTGGCAGCTGCGCGCCTCGCTGGAGCGGCTCCTCACCGGGTACCCGGTCTACCGGCCTTACGCGCGGCCCGGCGAGGCCGCCGACGACGCGTACCTGCGTTCCGTGCTGGACGACACGGCCGACGCGACGGACCGCCTCGTCGCCGCCCTCGCCCTCGGCGAGCTCGGACGCGCGCCCGCGAAGGACGAGTTCTGCGCACGCTTCGCCCAGACCGCCGCCGCCGTCGCCGCCAAGGGCGTCGAGGACACCGCCTTCTACCGGTGGAACGCCCTGCCCGGCCTCAACGAGGTCGGCGGCGAACCCGCCCGCCCCGGGCTGCACCCCGCGGACTTCCACGACTGGTGCCGGTACCTGGAACGCGCCTGGCCGCACAGCATGACCGCGCTCTCCACCCACGACACCAAGCGCAGCGCCGACGCCCGCGCCCGCCTCGCCGTCCTCGCCGAGCAGCCCGGGGCCTGGGCCGCCGAGGCCGCGGCGTGGTCCGCCGCGGCCGGGCCCGGCGACGACCGGGACGGCGACTGGCTGCTGTGGCACACCCTCGTCGCCGCCTGGCCGATCGACCCGGACCGCCTCGTCGCCGCCCTCCTCAAGGCCGCCCGCGAGGCCAAGCTGCGCACCTCGTGGACGACCCCCGACGCCCGCTTCGAGCAGGCGCTCACCGACCGCGCCCGCGCCGTGTACGACAACCCCGGCCTGCTCCCCCGCATCGAGGGCCAGGTGCGCGCGCTCGCGCCGTACGCGCGCTCCAACACGCTCTCCGCCGCACTGCTGCACCTCACCGTGCCCGGCGTGCCCGACCTCTACCAGGGTGGCGAGGAGCCGCTGTACACCCTCGTCGACCCCGACAACCGCGGCGTCGTCGACCTCGGCGCCCTCGCCGTCCGGCTCACCGACGCCGCCACCCCGCGCCCCGGCGACCTCGCCCGCGAGAAGCTCCACCTCACCACGACGGCCCTGCACCTGCGGCGCTCCCGCCCGCTCGGCCCCTACCGCCCGCTGCCCGCCACCGGCCTCGCCTCCGACCACCTGCTGGCCTTCGCCCGCGGCGACGACGTGATCACCGTCGTCACCCGCCTCCCGTACGGCCTGGAGCACGCCGGCGGCTGGCGGGACACCTTCCTCGACCTGCCCTCGGGCGGCCCGTGGACGGACGCGCTGACCCACCGGACGCACCAGGCCGGACCGGTGCCGGCCGCGGACCTGCTGGCGACGTACCCCGTGGCACTGCTGACCAGGAGGAGCCCGGCGTGAGGCCGTACGAGGTGTGGGCACCGCTCGCCGCAGAGCGGGTCGAGGTCGAGGTCGACGGCGCCCCCTACCCCTTGGACCGCCTCCCGGACCGGGACGGCTGGTGGGGCGGCGAGGCGCCCGAGGGCGACTACGCGTTCCGGCTCGACGGCGGCCCCCCGCTGCCCGACCCGCGCTCGCCCCGACAGCCGTACGGCCCCGACGGACCCAGCCGGGCCGTCGACCACGCCGCGTTCCGCTGGTCGCACACCGGCTGGCGCGGCCGCCCGCTGCCCGGGGCGGTGGTCTACGAGCTGCACGTCGGCACCTTCACCCCCCGCGGCACCTTCGACGGCGCCGCCCAACGCCTCGGTCACCTCGTCGACCTGGGCGTCGACTTCGTCGAGCTGATGCCCGTCTGCCCGTTCCCCGGCAAGCACGGCTGGGGCTACGACGGCGTCTGCCTGTGGGCCGTCCACGAGCCCTACGGCGGACCCGAGGGCCTCAAGCGCTTCGTCGACGCGGCGCACCGCGCGGGCCTCGGAGTGATCCTCGACGTCGTCCACAACCACCTCGGCCCCTCCGGCAACCACCTTCCCGCGTACGGCCCGTACTTCACCGACCGGCACCACACCCCGTGGGGCTCCGCGGTGAACCTCGACGCGCCGGGCTCCGACGAAGTGCGCGGCTACCTGATCGGCAGCGCGCTCTCCTGGCTGCGCGACTACCGCGTCGACGGGCTGCGCCTGGACGCCGTGCACGCCCTCGCGGACGACCGGGCGCTGCACTTCCTGGACGAACTGTCCGAAGAGGTCGGCAAGTTGGCGGCGACCACGAACCGCCCGCTGTTCCTGATCGCCGAGTCCGACCTCAACACCCCGCGCACCACCACCCCCCGCGAGGCCGGCGGTCATGGCCTCGACGCCCAGTGGAGCGACGACTTCCACCACGCCCTGCACACCGCCCTGACCGGCGAATCCCAGGGCTACTACGCCGACTTCGCGCGGGCGCCGCTCGCCGCCGTCGCGAAGACGCTCACCCGCGGGTACTTCCACGACGGCACGTGGTCCGCCTTCCGCGGCCGCAGCCACGGCCGGCCGTTCGCGCCGGCCGCCGCCGGGCACCGCCTGCTCGGCTACCTGCAGACCCACGACCAGATCGGCAACCGGGCGCTCGGCGACCGGATCTCCACCACGCTCACCCCCGGGCGGCTCGCCGCCGGCGCGGCGCTGGTGCTCACCTCGCCGTTCACCCCGATGCTGTTCATGGGCGAGGAGTGGGGCGCCACCACGCCCTGGCAGTACTTCACCGACCACACCGACCCCGGCCTCGCCGAGGCCGTCCGGCAGGGCCGGCGCCGGGAGTTCGCCGAGCACGGCTGGCGCGCGGAGGACGTCCCGGACCCGCAGGAGCCGGCGACCGTGCTGCGCTCGGTGCTCGACTGGACCGAGCCGCGGCGCGGGCCGCACGCCGAACTGCTCGACTGGCACCGGCGGTTGATCCGGCTGCGGCGGGAGCGGCCCGAGCTGGCCGATCCGGACCTGGGGGCGGTGCGGGTCGAATTCGACGAGGCCGCACGGTGGTTGGTCGTCCACCGGGGGCCGTACCGGGTGGCGGTCAACCTCGGGGCCGACGGGGCCGCGCTGCCGCTGGGCGGCCGGGGGCGGGAGGTGGTGGCCGCGTTCGGGCCCGCCGCGCTGGACGGCTCCGCCGCGCCGGACGGTCCGGCGGTGCGGCTGGGCGCGGACGCGGTGGCCATCGTCGCACTGTGACCGGCCGCGGCTACCACAGGAAGGTGGCGATCCGCTCCCGCAGCGAGGCCGCGTCCAGGCCGTAGGCCGCCAGGTGCTCGGGGATCGAGCCGTAGTGCCGGTGCTCCTCGCGCGGCACGCCGAGGCCCAGCACCCGGTGCGGGCGGTCGGCCAGCGCCGCGTGGGCCTCGTTCGCGGACGTCCCGGCCAGGTACGGCTCGACCAGCACGACGTCCGGCCGCTCGCCCAGCGCCGCGCGCAGCCCGGCCGCGTCGAACGGGCGGACGGTGGCGGCGTACAGCACGGTCACGTCCAGGCCCTCGGTGGCCGCCAGCACCGCGTCCAGCATCGGGCCGACGGCGAGGACCACCCCGCCCGAACCCTCGCGCACCGTGGTGAACCGGCCCGGCTCGACGGCCACCGGCGCCTCGTTGCGGTGCGCGGACAGGCGGACGTACACGGTGCTGTCGCCGTCCGCGACGGCGTGGCGCAGCAGCGTCTCGGCCTCGTCCGGGTGACCCGGCACGTGGACGGTCCAGTCCGGCAGGGTGTCCAGCAGCGCGACGTCGCCCGGCGACATGTGGGTGCGGCCGCCGGCCGGCCAGTCGTACGAGCCCGCCGCGCTCACCAGGACCGCCCCGACGCCCTGGTGGACCAGGTCCAGCTTGACCTGCTCGAAGGGGCGCTCGACCAGGAAGCTGGCGAAGGTGTGGGCGATCGGGCGCATCCCGGTCAGCGCCAGGCCGCCGGCCGCGCCGATCAGCAGCTGCTCGCGGATGCCGACGTTGATCACGCGGTCGGGGTGGCGCCCGGCGGCCGGGGCGAAGGAGGCCGCGCTGATGTCGGCGAGCACCAGGGCGACGCGCGGGTCCTGGTCGAGGAGGTCGGTCGTGACGTCGAAGAAGCGCTCGCGCATGGTTTCCATCGGTGAAGTCCCCTCGTTTTCCTGCGAAGTCGGGCTGTTGCGTTCCGGTGGCGGTGCTCAGGAGTCCTTGGGCTCGACGCGGGCCACCACGACCCGCGGGCGGCCCGGGTGCGGGGCGGTGAAGGCGGCGTGCAGCGCCTCGTGGTCGCGGCCGTCGACGGTCTCCGCCGACCAGCCCTCGGCCGCGAACCGGGCCGCGATGCCGCCCTGCCAGCCGTGCGTGGCCGAGGAGTTGTCGATGACCACGGCGTGCAGGCGGTCCAGCCCATACGCGCCGGCGAAGGCCACCGCCTCGTGGTTGGAGCCCTCGTCGAACTCCGCGTCCCCCAGCAGCACCCACACCGCCGGATCGGCCAGCCCCTGGGCGCGCAGCCCGAGCGCCGTGCCGACGGCCAGCGGCAGGCCGTGGCCGAGCGAACCGGAGGCGATCTCGACGCCCGGGATCAGCATGCGGTCCGGGTGGTGGCCGAGCGGCGAGTCGTACGCGCCGAAGCTCGGCAGCACCTCGGGGTCGATGAACCCCTTGGCGGCGAGCACGGCGTAGTACGCCATCGGGCCGTGACCCTTGGAGAGCAGGAAGCGGTCGCGGTCCTGCTCCTCGGCCGTCTCCGGGGTCACCCGCAGGACCCGGTCGTAGAGCACCCAGAGCGCGTCCAGCGTGGAGGTGGCGGCGGGGCCGTGCTTCTCGTCGCCGGTCATCAGGGCCATGAGGGCCGGGAGGTCGCGGAACGTCGAGTTCGTCTGCGTCTTCGTCGTCATGACCACGATGCTGCAACGTGAAGCCAGCTTGAAGTCAAGCGCCCCCCGAAGGTGCCCTCGGCCGACGCTCCGTCGGCTCTCGACCTCCTACGGGCGGCCCTTCGAACCCCGCCTCCTGATGGCGTACACGCTGCTCCCCGTCCACAGCCACCTGCCCTGGTACCTGCGGGAGCTGGAGCCGGCGGGCCGCCCGCTCGGCGACCTCGCCAAGGAGTGTTTCGGCACCCGTTGACCAGCAGTACGAGACGCTCCCAGACGTCCCCCTGAGTCCGCTTGAAGCCCGCTTGAAGTCCGCCGCTAGAGTGACCGCATGACCGCAGCGCCCGGCCACGGCCCCACCCGCCACGACCTCCTCACCATCGGCCAGCTCGCCGAACGCAGCGGCCTCGCCACCTCCGCCCTGCGCTACTACGAGAGCCTCGGGCTCATCCACGCCACCCGCACCGCCGGCGGCCAGCGCCGCTACACCCGCGCCACGCTGCGCCGCGTCGCCTTCGTCCGCGCCGCCCAGCGCGTCGGCCTCTCCCTCGAGGAGGTCCGCGTCGCCCTCGACCGCCTCCCCGAGCACCGTGTCCCCACCGGCACCGAGTGGGACGCCGTCGCCACCTCCTGGCAGAGCCGGATCGACGAGCAGATCGCCGAACTGGAGCGCCTCAAGGCCAAGCTCACCGGCTGCATCGGCTGCGGCTGCC
Organism: Streptomyces sp. SP17BM10; assembly: GCF_036322405.1. NCBI lineage: Bacteria > Bacillati > Actinomycetota > Actinomycetes > Kitasatosporales > Streptomycetaceae > Streptomyces > Streptomyces sp. SP17BM10. Next base: position 76,843 of record NZ_JAQYXB010000588.1, read on the forward strand.
TCTCGCTCTCCCGCTGCGCGCTCTACAACGCCGCCGACCGCGCCGCCGCCTCCGGTCCCGGCGCCCGCTACCTCCTGACCCGCGACCCCGGCACCGGCCCGGAGCCGGTCGAGGCTTCCTAGGGCCACGGCCCTAGGGTCGCGGGTCCGTCCGCAGGATGCCGTAGCGCACGACGTCGCGCCAGCCGCCGTCGCGGAAGGTCAGGGCCCGCTGGACGCCCTCGCGCGTGAAGCCGCACTTCTCCAGGGCGCGCTGCTCGGCGACGTTGGTGTCCTCGGTGTCCGCCTCCAGCCGCATCACCGGGGTGTGCGCGAACAGGTAGGCCACGAGCTGCCGTTGGGCCTCCGTGCCGATGCCGCGGCCGCGCGCCTCCGGGAGCAGCTGCACGCCGATGTTCCAGTAGGCCGACGTCGGCCGCAGGCCCGCCTGCCGCCAGGAGACGAATCCCGCGAACGCGCCCCCGGACTCCACCGCGAGCAACGAACGGTGGTCGGCGAGCAGCCCGTCCTCGGCGAACTGCCGGCGGATGGGCCCGAAGTCCCGCCAGCCGTACCACTGGAACTCCCCGAGCGCGTCGGGGTCGTTCGTCATCACGTGGAGGACCGGCAGGTCCGCTTCGGCGATCGGGCGCAGGGTCACCAGTTCTTCGTCCACACCCGTCCGAACGCATGAGCGATCCTGACCGTTCCTCATGTCGCGCGCCCTGAAGCCGAGATGGTCGAGACGGTCCCGCACGCCCGGTACGACCTCGTGCTCGACTCCGGCTGCCTCCACCACCTGCCGCCGCACCGCAGGGTCGGCTACCTCGCCCTGCTCGACCGGGTCCTCGCGCCCGGCGGCCACTTCGTGCTCAGCGCCTTCGCCGCCGGTGCGAGGGGCTCCCAGCCCCCTCCCAGCCGGCAATCAGACGATCACCAGCCTTTAACCGCCCTCTCATGTCCCCGCCCTAGCCTCCGCCGCATGAACGTCTCGCTGCTCGGCGGCTGGTTCCCGTGGACCGTGCAGGCCGTCGCCGTCGTCCTGTTCGTCACCGCGGTCGGCTGGCGGGACCGGACCTGGCGCGTCAAGTGGGGCCCGATCGCCCTGGGGACGGCGGCGGGCCTGACCGCGCTCGCGGCGGCCGGCGTGCTGACCCTGTCCGGCATCACCGACCCGATCCCGTTCGGCGTCTGGCTGTGGAGCGGTGTGGCGGTCGCGGCGTTCAGCGTCCTCGGGTTCGGCTGGCGCGGCGCCCGCTGGTGGCGGCGGGCGCTGGCGCCGCTCGCCGCCTTCCTCGCGCTGTTCGCGGCGGCCAACAGCCTGAACGTGGCCACCGGCTACTACCCGACCATCGGCGACGCGGTCGGCGAGCTGAGCGGCGACCCGCTGCCGGACCAGATCACGCTCGCGCAGCTCGGCTCGATGCACGGGAAGACGAGGACCGGCCGCATCGTCCAGGTCGACATCCCGGACACCGCCAGCGGCTTCGCGCACCGCCAGGAGCTGGTCTACCTGCCGCCCGCCTGGTTCCGCAGCCAGACCCGGCCCAAGCTGCCGGCGCTGGAGATGATCGGCGGCGAGTTCTCGGCGCCGGACAACTGGATCCGCTCCGGCGACGCGGTGAAGACCGCGGACGCGTTCGCCGCCAAGCACAACGGCTTCGCGCCGATCCTCGTCTTCGTGGACGCGACCGGCGGCTTCCGGGTGGACACCGAGTGCGTGGACGGCCCGCACGGCAACTCCGAGAGCCATCTCGTCAAGGACGTCCCGCCGTTCGTCCAGAAGACCTTCAACGCCGCCACCGACCCGCACAAGTGGGGCGTGGCCGGCTGGTCGATGGGCGGCACGTGCGCCTTCGACCTCACCGTCGAACACCCCACGGTCTTCACCCACTTCGGGGACTTCTCGGGCGACAAGGGCCCGTACATCGGCGACAAGGAGCACACCGTCCAGGAGCTCTACGGCGGTGACGCCGCCGCGTGGTCCGCGCACGACCCGGTGACCGTCCTCGCCCACCACCCCAAGTACCAGGGCGTGTCCGGCTACTTCGGCCAGGGCGACGAGGAGCACGGCCAGATCGAGTCGGCCAGGGTGCTGAACGACGCGGCGAAGAAGGACGGCATCCGCACGACGACGGCCGTCGGCTCCGGCAAGCACACCTGGCAGACCGGCGCCGCGACCTTCGCCCAGGCCCTGCCGTGGCTCGCGGCCCAGCTCGGCGTCCCCGGCACCCGCGCGTAGCGGCGCCCGCCCGGGCAGCTGGTCCCCACACGAACTTCGCCGGGGAAACCCTTGACGTCCCCGACCCCGCCCTCCCCTCCCCGCAACGGCCCGTCACCAGGCGGCAGAAGACCCGCCCGGCCGCGACGGGGCGCCGGACGGCGGTGCCCATCGCCGCCCCGCCATGGCTTCTTCCACGGTCGCACACACGTTCGGCACCGGGCGGATGCAACTGCCGGGCAGGCCCGGCTACCAGCCGGTACTCCACTTTGCAAGGGATGGCTCGATAGCACTAGGTTTCGACCGCCGTCGGCGCCGCCCCCGAGCTGAGCACCCCTCAGTCCTCGGTCGGGCACGGTGCCGTCCGGCAGGACGTCCGGGGGAAGGACCAGCCGCGCCGCGTGCCCGCCAGGGCCGGGAGCCACCGGGTGCCCGACCCCGATCCAGCACACCGGACACGTGAGGAACCGTCAGTTGCGCACCACCCGCACAGTCGCCGCCGCCTTCACGGCCCTGCTCTGCCTCGGCGCCCTCAGTGCCTGCGGTCCCGACAACGGCGGCCAGGACGCGGCCAAGACGACCGCCCCGGCCCCGGCCTCCACCACCGCTCCGGTGACCGGGAGCGCCACCGCCGCGACTCCCACCGACGGCGCCACGGGAACGTCGACGGGCAACCGGATCCCGGCCAAGGCCTGGATGGACGCCAAGAGCGTCCCGCTGGACGACACCCTCCACTGGGCCCCGCTCGCCGCGAACGCCAACCCCGTCCCGCGTCCGGTCGTGTTCAAGGGCATGGAGCTGTGCCACGCCCAGGTCGCCAAGGACGACACGTCGATGTTCACCGGCTCGGCGGCCTCCAAGGCCACGGTCGGCTTCGGCGGCGAGCACTGGACGGCCCAGCAGACCCTGCTCTTCGAGGGCGACCCGACCCACAGCAGCGGCACCAAGCAGCTCACCAACCTGGCCGAGGAGCACCTCACCGCGGCCGTCAAGGACTGCGCCAAGACCGCTCCGAACGCCACCGTGAAGGTGACCGCCCCGGGCGGGGCCGACGCCCCGTACTTCGCCGCGGCCGTGACGGTCCCGCAGCCCGACGGCGCCGTCGTCACGCTGCACGAGTACGTCGTGGTGGCCGGCGGCACGGTGAGCGAGCTGTCGGTCTGGGCCACCGCCAAGGCCGGCGCCCAGCCGAAGGAGGCCTGGACGGCCCCCGACGACAAGTACGTCGCCACCGGCATGACGGCCCCGCTCTGCGAGGCCCTCCCGGGCTGCTGAGCGGCCCACGAAGACCGCCCCGGGCGCGATCCCGGGGCACGACGGGTCGGCCCGTCCGGCACAGGGGACCGGACGGGCCGGCCCGTCACCACGCTCGGCGGGCCGGCGGAGCCGTCACAGGCCGAGGCGGCTCAGCGCGGTCGTCCAGTCGGAGGCGATCGCTCTGCGCGCGGCGTCGAGCGTGACCTGCCCGCCGCACACCGCCTTCTTCAGCCGGTTCTCGACGGTGTCCTTGCTCTGCGCCGGCTCGTTGCCGTACCGCGGCTCGGGCCACAGGTTCCGCGGGTCACGCGGGGCGCCGCCGAGCTCCAGGGGGACGAAGTGGTCCTCCTCGTAGTCGGCCGGGTTGGTGTCCGAGAAGCCGTACTGCGCGATCTGCTGCACCTTCAGGGCGTTGGTGTAGCTCGTCGGCGGGCGCACGGTGGCGGTCCAGCCGGAGACGCAGATCGTCTTCTGGATGGTCGCCTGGGTGACGGCCGGGTTGTAGGCGCCCGGCGTGCAGGCCGGGTCGGGCAGCGGCAGGGACGCGCGCGAACAAGCGGCGGCGCGGGCACCGGACTTGTGCGTGGACGGGTGCGCGGCGGCCTGCGCGGTCCCGGCGGCGAGCCCGGCGGTGGCGAGGGCGGTGGCCACGGCGACCACGGTCAGGCGCTGACGAATCATCACGGATGATCTCTCCTGGGCCGGCCCGGCCGACTGCCGGGCGACTGTGCCCATGACAGCAGCGCCACCACGAACAACGTCAGCCTCGGAACGTGAACTACTGGTAAGAGTTCACCGGTCCGTCAACTCCCGTGCCAGCATGGCCGCCGGGCCATCCGGCAGGCTGCCGTGCACGAGTTCGGTGCGGTGCACCAGGCGCGGCGCCGTGACCGGCACCCCGACGACGCCGGGCGAGGCGGCCAGGGCGGACGGCGGCAACAGGGCCAGGCCGTGGCCGGTGGCTACGAGCGCGAGCAGGGCGTGCACGTCCGTGCCGCGGTAGCGGACGGCCGGGCGGAAGCCGTCGGTGCCGGTGGCCGCGCGCAGCCGGGCGGGCGGCGGGGTGAGGTCGGGGGCGTCGAGCCAGCGGGCCGCGGACAGGTCGGCGAGGGCGATCCCGGGCCGGCCGGCCAGCGGGTGTCCGGCGGGGAGCGCCACGACGACCGGCTGCTCGGCGACGGCGACGGTGCCGAGCGGGCCTACGTCGGGCAGCGGCAGCGGGTCGCTGGGCGCGGCGAGCCCGTCGACGAGGGCGAGGTCGACGTCCCCGGTGGCGACCAGCGCGGGCAGCGCGTCCTGGCCGAGCACCCGGACGTCCACCTCCGCACGCGGGTACGCCCGGCGCACCTCGCCGAGCGCACGCCCGACCGCAGCGCCGAGCGCCAGCGGGGTGGCGCCGAGCACCAGCCGGGCACTCGCGGCACCCACCAGGCGCGCGACGTCGGCGCGCGCCGCCTCCAGCCGCACGAGCAGTGGCGCGGCGTGCTCCAGCAGCCGCACGCCCGCCTCGGTCGGGCCGACCGGGCGGCGGACGAGCAGCGGCGCCCCGAGGTCCGCCTCCAGCGCGGCGATCTGCTGCGAGACGGCGGACTGCGTGTAGCCGAGGTCGCGCGCCGCCTCGGAGAACGAGCCCAGGCGGACGACGGTGACGAAGGTGCGCAGCTGCTGCGGATCCACAGGCTCATCAGCCGATCTGATCGAGAGGTAAGAAATCATCGTTGGCGCTGATCTCGGGTGCCGGGCCAGGATAGCCGCATGACCTACCAGACCCCGCGCATCGCCCTGGTCGGCGACCGCTCCCCCGCCGTCCGCTCGCACGCCCGCGTCCCCGGCCTGCTCGACGCCCTCGCCACCCGCGACCAGCTCGACCTGGACGCCTACTGGATCCCCACCGACGACGCCGGGGCGCCCGGCGCCCTCGAGCGCTTCGACGCGATCTGGCTGCTCCCCGGCAGCCCCTACCGCAGCGAGGAGGGCGCCCTGGCCGCCGTCCGGACCGCCCGCGAGCTCGGCATCCCCTTCCTCGGCACCTGCGCCGGCTTCCAGCACGCGGTGCTGGAGTTCGCCCGCACCGTCTGCGGCATCGGCGACGCCGTCCACGCCGAGCAGGATCCGGACCGGGACGCCCAGGTCATCGCCCCGCTCGCGTGCTCGCTGGTCGGCCACGAGGGCGCGGTCACCGTCACCCCCGGCACGCTCGCCGAGCGCGTCCTCGGCACCACCCGCACGATGGAGCGCTACCACTGCGCGTACGGGCTCAACGCCGCCTACCTGGACCGGCTGAGCGAGCACGGGCTGCGGTTCAGCGGGGCGGACGAGGAGGGCTCGGTGCGCATCCTGGAGCTGACGGACCACCCGTTCTTCCTGGCCTCGCTGTTCCAACCGGAGCTCGCCGGCGACGGCACCCGCCCGCACGCGATGATCCGCGCCCTGGCCGTCGCGGCGGTCGAGCGGGCCGCCGCCGCCGAGCGGGCGGCAGTCGCCTCCTGACTGCGGTCCCTCACATCGGCAGCGACCGCAGCCGCGCCGCCCCCTCCGGCCATGCGGCACCGGCCCTCAGCGGCGCCCACATCGTGTGCAGCGGCATCACGACGAGCCGCCCGCCGGGTTGTTCGACCGTCACCTCGCCGGGCACCGCCCGGAAGCCCCGCCGCTCGTAGAGGCCGACGAGCGGCGGGCGGCAGAACAGCAGGGCGTACGCGGGGCCGAGTGTACGGGCGTGGTCGAGGGCGGCCCCGACCACGGCGCGCGCGAGGCCGCCGCCGCGCCGGTCGGGGGCGACGGCGACGCCCCCGACGCCGACGGCCGGCACGTCCGTGCTCCCGACCGTGAGTGGCAGCTGCAGCAGACCGGTGTGCGCGACGAGCCGGCCCCCGTCGGACCGGACGCCGAAGTGGATGTCCTTGGGCAGGAACGCCAACCCGGTGTGCGCCACGCCGAAGGGGTCGTCACCGGGCCCGAGGATCTCGTCCTGGTCGGCTCGGGTGTACTGCGGCAACCGCACGACCTCGACGGGAGCGGCGGGGCTCCCGGAGGAGGAATGATCAGTCATCCAGCCATCGTCGCTCCCGGGACGAACGGAATCCAGGCCCGCGCGAGAGCGGCGACCTAGGACCGCAGCCGCGCCCACACCTCGGCGACGCGGGCCGGCAGCTCCTCCAGCGGACCGCTGTTGTCGATCACGACGTCCGCGATCGCGAGCCGCTCCTCCCGGGTGGCCTGCGCGGCCATCCGGGCGCGGGCCTCGTCCTCGGTCATGCCGCGCAGTTCCACCAGCCGCGCGACCCGCACGTCGTCGGCCGCGTCGACCACGACGACCAGGTCGTACAGCGGGCCGAGTCCGTTCTCGGCGAGCAGCGGCACGTCGTGCACGACGACGGCGTCCGGCGCGGCGGCGGCCTCCAGTTCGGCCGAGCGGGCCCGCACCAGCGGGTGGACGATCGCGTTCAGCGCCTGGAGCCGGTCCGGCGCGCCGAACACGATCGCGCCGAGGGCCGGCCGGTCCAGCGAGCCGTCCGGCCGCAGCACCGCGGGCCCGAACTCGGCCACCACGGCCGCGAGTCCGGCCGTCCCGGGCGCGACCACCTCGCGGGCGATCACGTCGGAGTCCACGATCACCGCGCCGTGGGCGGCGAGCAGCCGGGACACCTCGCTCTTGCCGGCGCCGATGCCACCCGTCAGTCCGATCTTCAGCATGGCGCCAGGCTACCGGCGCCCCCTCGACCGCGGTCAGTCGAGGTCGAGGCTCTCGCCCTCGCCCAGCGCCTGCATCCGGGCACCGCCCGGGCCGTCCTCGCCGACCAGGTTGGTGTGCACGGCGAGCCCGAGCGGGCTGAGGACCGCGTCGTGCACGGGCACCGCCACGCGCGGGGCGGCCTCCCGGACGTAGTCGACGAGTTCGCCCGCCTTGGTCCAGGGCGCGCCGATCGGCAGGAGCAGGGTCTCGACGGCGTGCGGCGGCACGGTGAGCGCGTCGCCGGGGTGGAAGAGGCGGCCACCGAAGAGGAAGCCGACGTTCTTCACGAGCGGGATGTCCCGGTGGATCTCCGCGTGCCACTGGCCGTGCACGGAGACCTCCAGCCCGCCGAGCTCGAACGCGTCACCCTCGCCGACGGCCGTCACGCGCTGCGCCACGCCGTCGAGCCGGGCGGCCACGGCGTCGTTGGTCCACACCCGCAGGGCCGGGTCGGCCTCCAGCGCGGCGCGCAGCCGGGACTCCTCGAAGTGGTCCATGTGCTCGTGGGTGATCAGGACGGCGTCGGCCCCGGCGAAGGCGGCGGGGTCGGTGAACATTCCGGGGTCGATGACGACGGTGGCGCCGTCGTGCTCCAGACGTACGCAGGCGTGTCCGAACTTGGTGATTCGCATGGAAAAACAGTACAGCAAGACTGCACAGCATGACTACACAGTTTTGCTGCACAGATTCCCGGTAGGCTTCTCCCATGAACCGTCCGGCCCCCGAGACCCTCGAACTCGCCGCCGACTTGCGCGCCGCCCTCGGCAGCCTGGTCCGCTCCCTGCGCGACAACGACGAGCTGCCCCAGAACCAAGCCGCCGTCCTCGGCCTCCTCGTCCGCGACGAACGCTCCTACACCGTCGCCGAACTCGCCGACCGCCAACGCGTGCGCCACCAGTCGATGGCCCGCACCGTCACCCTCCTCGCCGGGGCCGGCCTCGTCACCCAGGAGCCGCACCCCACCGACGGCCGCAAGCTGCTCGTCACCGCCACCGAGGCCGGCCGCACCGCCCTGCTCGAACAGCGCGCCCGCCGCGAAGCGCAGATCGCCGCCGCCATCGAGGCCCGCCTCACCCCCGAGGAGCGGCAGACCCTGCGCGCGAGCATCGCCCTACTGAGCCGGCTGCGCTGAGCCCGTCGCGGTCCCCGCAGCCGCCCCCGCCGCCGAGCCCACGCCCGTACCCACGCCCGAACCCACGAGCACCGGACGCTGCGCCGGGATCACCGCCGGCGCGATCGGCGGCAGCTCGACGTGCTCGCTCAGCCCGAAGCGGCGGTGCAGCCGCTTCAGCGGCGCCGGCGCCCACCAGTTGAACTCGCCGAACAGGCTCATCGCCGCCGGCACCAGCAGGCAGCGCACCAGCGTGGCGTCCACCGCGACGGCGACCGCCAGCGCGATGCCCATCTGCTTGACCATGAGCATGTCCCCGAGTGCGAACCCGGCGAAGACGATCACCATCAGCAGCGCCGCCGAGGTGATGATCCGACCGCTGCGCTGCACGCCGAGCTCCACCGCCTTCGCACAGCTGTAGCCGCGCGAGTGCAGTTCCTTGATCCGGGCGAGCAGGAACACCTCGTAGTCCATGGACAGCCCGAACGCGAACGCGAAGACCAGCACCGGGATGAAGGTCTCGAGCCCGCCGGTCGGACTGAACCCGAGCAGCCCGCTGAAGTACCCGTCCTGGAAGATCAGCGTGAGCGCGCCGAGCGAGGCGCCCAGCGACAGCAGGTTCATCAGCAGCGCCTTGACCGGCATCACCACCGACCCGGTCATCAGGAACAGCAGCACCAGCGTCCCGAGCGCGACCAGCCCGAGCGCCCAGGGCCCGCGCGAGCTCAGCTCGTCGGCGAAGTCGACCACCGAGGCGGCGCCGCCGGTCACGTAGGTCCGCAGTCCGCCGCGGTCGGCCCGCAGCTCGTCGACGACCTGCTTGGCCGTCCCGCCCTGCGGGTCCCCGTGCACGAGCACGTCGATCGTCGAGACGGAGTCGCTCACCGGCGAGACCGCCCGCACCCCGCTCACCCCGGGCAGCTTGGCGACGACCTCGTCCGCGTACGCCTGCGCCACCGGAGCCCCGCCCTCGACGACCACCGTGATCGGCGCGGCGGCGAGCTGCGGGAAGCGCTGGTCGATCGCGTCCGCGACCTGCCGCCCGGCCGAGGAGGCGGGCAGCACCGCCGCCCCGGAGTTGCGCATCTCCGCGTGCAGGAACGGCGCCCCGGCGGCCATCAGCAGCGCGGTGCAGGCCAGCGCGACGGGCACCGCCCGCTTGCGGACCCGGCGGACGGTCCGGCTGAAGAAGCCCTCGTCGGGCACGGGCGCGGCCGGCGCCTTGATCCGCGAGCCGGCGAAACCGAGCAGCGCGGGGATCAGGGTGAGGGCCGCGGCGACGGCGATCACGACCACGCTCACCCCGGCGGCGGCGACGGCCCCGAGCACCGGGCTGGTGAAGACGAAGAGGCCGGCGAGTGCGACGGCGACGGTCAGCCCGGAGAAGGCGACGGTGCGCCCGGCGGTCGCGGCGGTGCGCTCGACGGCGGCGGCGATGTCGGCGCCGTGCCCGCGTTCCTCGCGGAAACGATTCACCATGAGCAGCGCGTAGTCGATCGAGAGTCCGAGCCCCAGCACGGTGGCGATCGGCAGCACGCTGGTGTCGATGTCCATGATCCGGCTGAAGCCGAACATGGCCAGCAGCGCCCCGCCCACCGAGGCGACCGCACCGATCACCGGCAGGCTGGCCGCGGCGAGGCCGCCGAAGACCAGCACCATGACGACGAGGGTGAGCGGCAGGGTCACGATCTCGCCGAAGCGGGTGTCCTGCTCGGTCTGCTTCTTGACCTCCTGCTGGAGCACGAGGTCACCGCCGACGGTGACGTGCGCCCCGCCGGTGCCGTTCAGCGCGGCCAGCCGCTGGGTGACGGCGTCCGCCTGCGCGACGGTGCTCGCGTCGGCCATGCGGACGGTGACCAGGCTCGCGTTCCCGTCGGCCGAGCGCAGCGCGGCGGCGCCCGGCCCCGGCCCGTAGGCGTCGTTCGCGGAGGCGACGCCGGGCAGGGCGGCGATCTCCTGGGTGGCCCTGGTGACGGCCGCCCGTACCGCCGCACCGTCCACCGAGCCCTTGTCCGTCGGTTTGGCGTCGACGACGGCGGTGACGACCCCCCGGGCCGGATCGGCCGCGGTGGCGACCGCGCTGCCCCGGTCGGCCTCGGAAGCGGCCGAGGAGGCCCCGGCCACCGACCCCTCGAAGACCCGGCCGCCGATCAGGACCCCGACGACCAGGACGACGGCCCAGAAACCGAGGACCCAGCGCCGGTGCCGGAAGCAGAACCGCCCCAGAGCGGCGAGCCGCCCGCGGACCCGGAGGTCGGCGGCAGCGGAGGAGGGGTTGCGCATGAAGGAGCCTTTCGGGCAGTTCCACTCAATGTAGGTGGAACCCGAACTCCGGCCTAGAGAAGGGCGATGAGCCTCATCTCACACTTTCCTCCACATAAACAGCACATAAGTCACATCGGAAAACGAACCGGAAACGAAAGGGGCCCCATCCGGATCGAAATCCGGATGGGGCCCCTTCCCTAGCTGGTCGCTAGCGGGAAGCGAGAGCCTCAGCTCTGGCCGCCGGCCAGCTTCTCGCGCAGGGCGGCCAGGGCCTCGTCCGAGGCGAGAGCGCCGGAGCCCTCGTCGCTGCTGGACGAGTAGGAACCACCGGCGGCGGCGGCGACGGCGTCGCCACCCTCGGCAGCGGCCTCGGCGTCGGCCTCACGGCTCTTGATGACCTGGGCCTGGTGCTGCTCGAAGCGGGTCTGCGCCTCGGCGTACTGGCGCTCCCACTCCTCACGCTGCTTCTCGAAGCCGGGCAGCCAGTCGTTCGCCTCGGGGTCGAAGCCCTCCGGGTAGATGTAGTTGCCCTGGTCGTCGTACGAGGCGGCCATGCCGTACAGGGTCGGGTCGAACTCGACCTCGGCCGGGTTGGCACCCAGGGCCTCGTTGGCCTGCTTGAGCGACAGGCTGATGCGACGACGCTCGAGGTCGATGTCGATGACCTTGACGAAGATCTCGTCGCCGACCTGGACGACCTGCTCCGGGATCTCGACGTGGCGCTCGGCCAGCTCGGAGATGTGGACCAGACCCTCGATGCCCTCGTCCACGCGGACGAACGCACCGAACGGAACCAGCTTGGTGACCTTACCCGGAACGACCTGGCCGATCTGGTGGGTACGGGCGAACTGCTGCCACGGGTCCTCCTGGGTCGCCTTCAGCGACAGGGAGACGCGCTCGCGGTCCATGTCGACGTCGAGGACCTCGACGGTGACCTCCTGGCCGACCTCGACGACCTCGGACGGGTGGTCGATGTGCTTCCAGGACAGCTCGGAGACGTGCACGAGGCCGTCGACGCCACCCAGGTCCACGAAGGCACCGAAGTTGACGATCGAGGAGACGACGCCGGAGCGCACCTGGCCCTTCTGCAGGGTGGTGAGGAAGGTCTGGCGGACCTCGCTCTGGGTCTGCTCCAGCCAGGCACGGCGGGACAGGACCACGTTGTTGCGGTTCTTGTCCAGCTCGATGATCTTGGCCTCGAGCTCCTTGCCCACGTAGGGCTGGAGGTCGCGGACGCGGCGCATCTCGACGAGCGAGGCGGGGAGGAAGCCGCGGAGGCCGATGTCGAGGATGAGACCACCCTTGACGACCTCGATGACGGTACCGGTGACGATGCCGTCCTCTTCCTTGATCTTCTCGATCGTGCCCCAGGCACGCTCGTACTGAGCGCGCTTCTTGGACAGGATGAGACGACCCTCCTTGTCCTCCTTCTGGAGAACCAGGGCCTCGATGTTGTCACCGACGGCGACGACCTCGTGCGGGTCAACGTCGTGCTTGATCGAGAGCTCGCGGGACGGGATGACGCCCTCGGTCTTGTAACCGATGTCGAGGAGGACCTCGTCACGGTCGACCTTCACGATGACGCCCTCGACGATGTCGCCATCGTTGAAGTACTTGATGGTCTCGTCGATGGCGGCGAGGAACGCCTCCGCGTCGCCGATGTCGTTGACCGCGACCTGCGGGGTGGTGCTGAGGGAGGAGTCGGTGGGGCTCGTCATTAGGAAAAGGGCTCCGGTACGGACATGAAAGTCGTAGGTAATGCCACGCGGAGGGCCCGTATCGCTCCCACCGAAAGCCGGACAGCCAAGAACACGGCGCACCGGCCTTCCCGTGAACAACGAGAACCGGCGTCCGTCTTGCGACCGTGGGGTCTTCGACAGATGCGAGCGCGACCTGCTCCGTCCGAGGCGCGCAGGCCCGCAGCGCAACTTGTAGCATACGGGGACGGCCAGGCACGGTCAACGCCAAGAGCGGCAAGACGGTGGAGCCTGGTACGGATCAGGCCATATCCTCCGATCGCGCGCCTCGCGGCGACGCTCGAAGGGGCCCTTACCCCGGATGCCACCGCCTGGATCCGGACCCTCTCGGGCCGGCTCGCGGCAGCGGCGCTTCCGCACACCACACCCTACGCGATGGGCATTATCACCGTGGCCACCACCCCCCAGTCCGAGCTTCACGATCTTGACGACGACGGCGACGACGCGGTAAGGCGCCAGGCCGGAGCCGGTGAGAGCAGCCGCGCCAGCCGGCACTGGTGGGACCGCAACGCGGACGAGTACCAGGACGAGCACGGGGAGTTCCTCGGCGACGACCGCTTCACCTGGTGCCCCGAGGGCCTGGACGAGGCCGACGCCCGGCTGCTCGGCGAGGTGGCCGGAAAGGACGTCCTGGAGCTCGGCGCCGGCGCCGCCCAGTGCTCGCGCTGGCTGGCCGCCCGGGGCGCCCGGCCGGTCGCCCTGGACATCTCCTTCCGCCAGCTCCAGCACTCCCGCCGGATCGACCTCGGCCGCGGCGACGCGCCCGTCCCGGTCGTCCAGGCCGACGCCGCCGTCCTGCCCTTCGCCGACGGCTCCTTCGACCTCGCCTGCTCCGCGTACGGAGCCGTGCCGTTCAGCGCCGACACCGCCCGCCTGATGCGCGAGGTGCACCGGGTGCTGCGGCCCGGCGGGCGCTGGGTCTTCTCGGTGACCCACCCCATCCGCTGGGCCTTCCCCGACGAGCCCGGCGTCGAAGGCCTCACCGCGAACGCCTCCTACTTCGACCGCACCCCGTACGTCGAGGAGGACGAACAGGGGCGCGCCAGCTACGTCGAGCACCACCGCACGATCGGCGACCGGGTCCGCGAACTCGTCGGCGCCGGCTTCCGATTGGTGGACCTGGTCGAGCCCGAGTGGCCGGCCGGCCTGGAGCAGGAGTGGGGCGGCTGGTCCCCGCTGCGCGGGCGGCTGATCCCCGGCACCGCGATCTTCGTGGCCGAGCGGGGCTGACGCCTTGCCGAACCCCCCGTGGCGCGATCTCCCCGTCCGCACCGCGCTGCCGGCGCTGCACCGCGCGCTGGACGACATCGGCACCGCCGTCCTCGCCGCGCCACCCGGGACCGGCAAGACGACGCTGGTGCCGCTCGCGCTCGCCGGGCTGCTCGACTCCGGGAGCCCCGTGCGGCGGGTGCTCGTCGCCGAGCCGCGTCGCCTCGCCGTGCGGGCCGCCGCGCGGCGGATGGCCTGGCTGCTCGGGTCGTCCGTGGGCCGCGAGGTCGGCTACACCGTGCGCGGCGAGCGTCGCGTCGGCCCGGCGACGGTGGTCGAGGTGGTCACCACCGGTGTGCTGCTGCAACGCCTCCAGCGCGACCAGGAGCTGCCCGGCGTCGACGTCGTCGTCCTGGACGAGTGCCACGAACGGCACCTGGACGCCGACACCGCGCTCGCGTTCCTGCTCGACGTCCGGGAGGCGCTGCGGCCCGAGCTGCGGCTGGTCTGCGCCTCCGCCACGTCCGACACCGAGGCCTGGGCCGAACTCCTCGGCGGCGCACCGGTGGTGGAGGCGCACGGGGTGTCCCACCCGGTCGGCGTGGTGTGGGCACCGCCGCCGCGCGCCGTCCGGCCCGCGCACGGGACCCGGGTGGATCCGGCGCTGCTCGACCACGTCGCGGCGGTGGTGCGGCGGGCTTTGGACGAGCGCGACGGGGACGTGCTCTGTTTCCTCCCCGGGGTCGGCGAAATCGCCCGGGTGGCAGGGAAGTTGGCCGACCTACCGGTGGACGTGCTGCAACTGCACGGCCGCGCCCCGCAGTCCGTCCAGGACGCCGCGCTTTCCGCCGGGGACGGCCGTCGGGTCGTCCTCACCACCGCCGTCGCCGAGTCCTCGCTCACCGTGCCGGGTGTGCGCGTCGTGGTGGACGCCGGACTCGCCCGCGAGCCGCGCACCGACCACGCCCGCGGCCTGGCCGGCCTCGTCACCGTCCGCGCCTCGCTCGCCGCCGCCAGGCAGCGCGCCGGGCGAGCGGGGCGCGAGGCCCCCGGCACCGTCTACCGCTGCTGGGCCGAGGCCGAGGACGCGCTGGCCGCCCGCTTCCCCACGCCGGAGATCGCGCTCGCCGACCTCACCCCGTTCGCCCTCCAGGCCGCCTGCTGGGGCGACCCGGACGCCACCGGCCTCGCCCTGCCCGACCGGCCCCCGGCGGGCGCGATGGCCGCCGCCCGGCAGACGCTCCGGGCGCTCGGGGCGGTGGACGCGGACGGCCGGGCGACGGCACGCGGGGCCCGCCTGGCCCGTACGGGGCTGCACCCCCGGCTGGGTCGCGCGCTGGTCGACGGCGCCGCCGCAGTCGGTGCGCGCCGGGCCGCCGAGGTGGTCGCACTGCTGTCCGAGGAACCGCCGCGCGCGCTCGGCGACGACCTGGGGACGGCCTGGCGGACGGTCCGCTCCTCCAACGACCCCTACGCGGGCCGCTGGCGCGAGGAAGTCCGCCGCCTGCTGCGCGCCACCTCGGACGAGCCAGCCACTCAGCTTCCCGACGCGACCGCCGCCGGACTGGTCGTCGCCCTGGCCTTCCCCGAACGAATCGCCCGCGCACGCGTCGAGAAGCCGGCCCCCGGCGAGCGCAGCCCGTACCTGATGGCGTCCGGCACGGCCGCGGAGTTGGCCCCGACACCCGGCTCGGCGCCCTGCCGTGGCTCGCCGTAGCGGTCGCCGACCGCCCGGCGGGCGCGCACTCCGCCCGGGTGCTGCACGCCGCCGCACTGGACGAGGACACCGCCCGACTGGCGGGCGCGGCGCTGCTCACCACCACTGAGGAAGTCCACTGGGACACGAGGCGCGGCGAGGTGGTCTCCCGCCGGCTCGATTCCCTGGGCGCGATCGAACTGTCCTCCTCACCCCTGGACCGCCCCGACCCGCTGCTCGTCCGCGCCGCCCTCCTCGAAGGCCTGACCCGCGAGGGCGTGAGCGAGGTGCTCACCTGGCCCTCCCCCGGACTACGCGAACGCCTCGCCTTCCTCCACACGACGATCGGCGCCCCCTGGCCCGACGTCTCCGACGAGGCACTCCTCGACCACGCCGAAGAGTGGCTGGAGCCCGAACTCTCCCGCGCCCGCCGCCGCGCCGACCTCGCCCGGATCGACACGACGGCCGCCCTCCAACGCCTGCTCCCGTGGGCCACCGGCGAAGCGGGCCGCCTGGACGAACTCGCCCCCGAACGCATCACCGTCCCGTCCGGCTCGAAGATACGAGTCGACTACAGCGACGAACGCCCAGTGCTGGCCGTCAAGTTGCAGGAACTCTTCGGCTGGACGGCGGCCCCCGCCCTGGCCGGCGGCCGGGTACCACTCACGATCCACCTGCTCTCCCCCGCAGGCCGCCCCGCCGCCGTCACCGGAGACCTGGCGTCCTTCTGGCAAAACGGCTACCACGCCGTCCGCGCAGATCTGCGAGGCCGCTACCCGCGCCACCCCTGGCCCGAGGACCCGACCACGGCAGAGCCCACCCGCCGCACCAACACCCGGAAGTAGCAGCAGAAGACCCCCTACTCATCGGCGAGTAGTGGGGTCTCGGGCAGCTCACAGGACGGGTCAGACGTCGCCGAACTCGGCTGCGCCTCCTGCATCCTCGTAGACCTCGCGGCGCACGCCGTCCTCGACGGACTCGTCCAGCTCCAGCACGCCGCCCGGGGGTTCCCAGGTCCCGTTGTCAGCCCGGCGAATCGCCAGCACGCAGCCGTCCTCCCGCACCACCACCCCGGCGACGGACACCGAGTGGAGCGGCGTTGACCGGGACTTCCCGGCGCTGTTGCTCATGTGCAGGAGGACAGGAGCCCTGAACCACCGGCAACCCGACCGCCGCCTACCTCTCCCTCGACGCCACCCACCCCCGTCCGGGCCTCGGCGACGCCACTCACTCCCGGCAGGCCCTCGTCACCGCCGGCGAACTTCCTGCGCCGCACCCTCGCGGACAACACCGGTCGTCGCTTCACCGCCCGCCGCTGCCGACCACCGCTGACGACCACGCCGAAGCCCACCGACCCGGAGGCGCAGCTCAGACCGCGACCCGGACCTCCGCCAGGATGTCCTCCGCGCCTCGGTCCAGCAGGAGGCCGGCCACCTGCACGCCCAGCTTCTCCGGCTCGCTCAACGGGCCGGAGAGACGGGCCTCCACCTGCCGCCCGCCATCCACGGAAGTGACCTGCCCGTGCAGGGTCAGCACTTCTCCATCCGCCTCGCCGAAGGCGCCGACCGGCACCGAGCACCCGCCGTGCAGCTCGGCCAGCATCGCCCGCTCGGCCCGCACCTCCGCGTCGGTCACCGGGTCACCGGAACCGGCCAGGATCTCGCGGGCAAGCCCGTTGTCCGCGCGGATCTGGATGCCCAGCGCTCCCTGGCCCGGCGACGGGGGGAACAGCCCGATCGGCAGGATCTCGCTGATCTCCTCGTGGCGGCCGAGCCGTTTGATACCGGCGGCGGCCAGGACCACCGCGTCCAGTTGGTGCGTCCGGAGCTTGCCGAGCCTGGTCGGAACGTTTCCCCGGATCGCCACCGGCACCACGTCAGGCCGAACACAGAGCAATTGAGCGATCCGGCGCGACGCCGACGTGCCGACCCTGCCGCCGTACGGGAGGCCGGCCAACGTCGAACCGCACAGCGCGTCCCGCACGTCCGCGCGGCGCGGCGGGGGCAGGAGGACCAGGCCGGGCGGGTTCGCGGTCGGCAGGTCCTTGAGCGAGTGCACGATCACGTCGACCTCACCGGACACCAGAGCGTTCACCTGGTTCACCGAGAAGGCCGAGCCGCCGCCGCGCTCCGACACCTCCCGGAGAGCCGACCGGCGGTCCTGGTCACCGACCTCCGTGATCACCCGGTGGCGGAAGGCCACGTCGGGAAACCGCTCCCGCAGCGGCGCCAGGAACTCCCTGACCTGAGCCCGCGCCAGGTGACTGGCCCGCGACCCGACCACCAGTGTGCTCATATGCCAACTCCCGGCACCAGAAGAGACGTTGAGCGCATGCTACCCGCCTCGAACACGTCTGCTTTCCGACGGTATGTCGGAAACCGCGCCCCATCCGCACCGAGGACCGGCGCACGGTCCGAATACTTGACCCGCAGGTCAAGTATTCACTACGGTAGCGGCATGGGCAGGCCGAAGAACTTCGAACCGGACGTGGTCATCGCACAGGCGATGGAGACGTTCTGGACCAAGGGCTACGCCGGCACTTCCCCCGCCGACCTCGCCGAGGCGACCGGAGTGGCCAAGGGCAGCCTGTACCACTCCTTCGGCTCCAAGCGGGAGTTGTTCACCAAGGCGCTGGACCTCTACGGGCGGTTGGGCTCGGAGGCGACCGAGGAGTTCCTCGCACGGCCGGGGACCGCCAAGGAGCGCATTCGCGCCTACCTCGTACTGCTCGTGGACACGGACCTGGACGGGCCGGTCCGTCGCGGATGCCTGGCGCAGAACACGGTCGAGGAGCTCGGCGGGCGGGACGAGGAGGCCACCCGCAAGGTCCACCGCATCGAGGAACGCATGGTCGAGCTGTTCGCGGCCCGCATCGAGCAAGGACAGCGGGACGGTGACGTCGACCGGGACGTCGACGCCAGGGCGCAGGCGCTGTTCGTCCAGACCACCCTCGCGGGGCTGCGGGTCATGGCCAAGACGTTCGACCGGCCGGTCCTGCTCCAGATCGTCGACACGGCCCTGGCACGCCTCTGAGCCGCAGCACCGCGGGTGGCGGCGTTTTTTGTGCCCTGATTTTAGACCTCGAGTTCAAGAATCCGTCGTACGAGAATGGGGAGATCATGGATCTCGGCATCAGCGGGAAGACCGCTCTGGTCACCGGAGCGAGTCGCGGCATCGGCCTGGCGATCGCTCGGACCCTGGCCGCGGAGGGAGTCCGCGTGGTGGGTGCCGCCCGAACCGTCACACCCGAGCTGGAGAAGGTCGCCGCCGCGGCGGTGTCCGTCGACCTGAGCGCCCGCGACGGCGCACGGTCGATGGTCGATCAGACGCTCGCCGCGGTCGGCGGGATCGACTTCCTCGTCAACAACGTGGGCGGCGACACGGGGAACCTGTCCCTGGCCGGGTTCCTGGACGTCGACGACGAGCAGTGGCGGACGGTCTTCGACCTCAACCTGTTCAGTGCGGTGTGGACCACCAAGGCGGCGCTGCCGAGCATCCTGGAACGCAAGGGCGCGATCGTGAACATCTCCTCGATCAACGCCCGCATGCCCACCGGCGCACCGGTCGGCTATGCGGAGGCCAAGGCGGCGTTGAACCAGTTCGGGAAGCACCTCAGCGAGGAACTGGCGCCACGCGGTGTCCGTGTGAACACCGTCTCCCCCGGCCCCACGGCCACTCCCGTGTGGACCGACCCGGACGGTTTCGGCGGCAGGGTGGCCGCCGCGTCCGGGATGGGCCACGGCGACCTGCTCGCAGGCCTGCCCGGGCAGTTCGGCACCGCCTCGGGACGCCTCACCGAACCCGAGGAGGTGGCGAACCTGGTCGCCTTCCTCCTGTCCGACCGCGCCGCCAACATCCACGGCGCCGATCACGTCATCGACGGCGGCACCCTCAAGACGGTCTGACAACGCCCGGACCGGCCGGCTCCCGGTCAGTGCACGGTCAGCGCACCGAGCCCGGCGTGAACGCCGGGGCCGGGGGGCGTGGGATCGGGATGCCCGTGTGGACTGGGCCGCAGACCATGACCTGGGCGGCTGCCGCTCCCCCGCTCTTCGCACGATGATCGCGCAGAGAAGGGCGGTGGGCCCGGACACTCACGCGTCCGGGCCCACCGCGAAGCACGGCGCCTCAGTGCGCCGCCGCCTCCCAGTTGGCGCCGACGCCGACGGAGACGTCGAGCGGGGCGCGCAGCGGGTAGGCGCCGGCCATCTGGTCGCGGACGATGGCCTCGACCTGCTCGCGCTCGCCGGGGGCCAGCTCCAGCACGATTTCGTCGTGGACCTGGAGCAGCATCCGGGAGGTGAGGCCGGCCTCGCGCAGGGCGTCGTCGACGCGCAGCATGGCGATCTTGACGATGTCGGCGGCCGAGCCCTGGATCGGGGCGTTGAGGGCCATGCGCTCGGCCATCTCGCGGCGCTGGCGGTTGTCGCTGTTGAGGTCGGGCAGGTAGCGGCGGCGGCCGAGGAGGGTCTCGGTGTAGCCGGTGGCCCGGGCCTCGTCGACGACGCGGCGCAGGTAGTCGCGCACGCCGCCGAAGCGCTCGAAGTAGGTGTCCATCAGGCCCTGCGCCTCGGCGGGCTTGATGCCGAGCTGCTGCGAGAGCCCGTACGCCGAGAGGCCGTACGCCAGGCCGTAGGACATGGCCTTGATCTTGCGGCGCATCTCGGCGTCCACCGAGGCGCCCGGGACCTCGAAGACCTGGGAGGCGACGGTGGTGTGGAGGTCCTCGCCGGTGGCGAAGGCCTCGATCAGGGCCTCGTCCTCGGAGAGGTGGGCCATGATGCGCAGTTCGATCTGGGAGTAGTCCGCGGTGAGCAGCGACTCGTACCCCTCGCCGACGATGAAGGCGCGGCGGATGGCGCGCCCCTCCTCCGTGCGGACCGGGATGTTCTGCAGGTTCGGGTCCTGCGAGGAGAGCCGTCCCGTGGCGGCCACCATCTGGTTGAAGGTGGTGTGGATGCGGCCCTTGGGCGAGACCGTCTTGAGCAGGCCCTCGACGGTGGTGCGCAGCTTGGCCTGGTCGCGGTGGCGCAGCAGGATGACCGGCAGTTCGTTGTCGGTCTGGGTGGCGAGCCAGGTCAGGGCGTCGGCGTCGGTGGTGTAGCCGGTCTTGATCTTCTTGGTCTTGGGGAGGGCGAGCTCGCCGAAGAGGATCTCCTGGAGCTGCTTGGGCGAGCCGAGGTTGAACTCGTGCCCGGCGGCGGCGTGGGCCTCCTCGACGCAGCGCTGGATCTCGGCGGCGAACTGCGTCTCCAGCGTGGTGAGCCAGGGGCGGTCGGCGGCGATGCCGTAGCGCTCCATGCGGGCGAGCAGGGCGGCGATGGGCAGTTCCATGTCGCGCATGAGCTCGACGGCGCCGACCTCGGCGAGGCGGGTGTCGAAGAGGGCGGCGAGGTCGAGGACGGCGCGGGCCTGGAGCATGAGGGCCTGGGCGCCGGCCGTCGGGTCCTCCTCGGGGGCGTCGAAGGCGAGCTGGCCGCTCTCGGCCGCCGGGGTGGCGGGGGTGAGCGAGCGGGCCAGGTACTCCTCGGCGAGGACCTCCAGGGTGAAGGTGCGGCGGCCGGGCTTCTCCAGGTAGGCGGCGAGGGCGGTGTCGGCGGCGACGCCCGCGATCGTCCAGCCGCGCTCGGCGAAGGCGCGCATGACCTGCTTGGCGATGTGCAGGGCCTTGGGGGCGGCGGCATCGGCGAGCCAGGCGGCGAAGGCGCGTTCGTCCTCCTCGGCGAGCAGGGCCGGGTCGAACCAGGCGGCCGACTCCCCGACGGCGAGGGCGACTTCGGCGACCTCGCCGGTGCCGAGCGCCCACTGGTAGACGGCGGCCAGGGCGACCGGCGTCTTGGTGTCGGCGGCGTGCTCGCGCAGCCAGGCGGCCAGGGTGCCCGGGTCGGTGAGCAGTTCGCCGTCGACCTCGACGCCGGGGGCGAGTTCGGCCGCCTCGGCGTCCTCGCCGGCGGCCGGGTCGATGCCGAAGACGCGGTCGCGGAAGTTGGCGTTGCGGAACTCCAGCGACTCCATCAGGGTGCCGACGGCGGCCCTGTCGAAGGAGGCGCGGGCCAGGTCGGGCACGCCGAGGGGGAGTTGGACGTCGCGGACGAGCTCGGTGAGCACGCGGTTGCGCTTGACGGAGTCGAGGTGCTCGCGCAGCTTCTCGCCGATCTTGCCCTTCACCTCGTCGGCGCGGGAGACGAGTTCGTCGAAGGAGCCGAACTGGTTGACCCACTTGGCGGCCGTCTTCTCGCCGACGCCGGGGATGCCGGGCAGGTTGTCCGACGGGTCGCCGCGCAGGGCGGCGAGGTCGGGGTACTGGCTCGGGGTGACGCCGTACTTCTCGGCGACCTTCTCCGGGGTGTAGCGGGTGAGTTCGGAGACGCCCTTGGTCGGGTAGAGGACGGTGACGTGCTCGGTGACCAGTTGGAGGGAGTCCCGGTCGCCGGTGACGATGTCGACGTCGAAGCCGGCCGCCTCGGCGGCGGTGGCCAGGGTGGCGATGATGTCGTCGGCCTCGAAGCCCTCGACGGTCAGCCGCGGGACGTTCATGGCGTCGAGCAGTTCGCCGATCAGGCCGATCTGGCTGCGGAACTCGTCGGGCGTCTTGGCGCGGTTGGCCTTGTAGTCGGGGAACTCGACGGAGCGGAACGTCTGGCGGGAGAGGTCGAAGGCGACCGCGAGGTGGGTGGGCTGCTCGTCACGGACGGCGTTGGCGAGCATCGACGCGAAGCCGTAGACCGCGTTGGTGGGCTGGCCGGTGGAGGTGTTGAAGTTCTCCACGGGCAGGGCGTAGAAGGCCCGGTAGGCCATCGAGTGCCCGTCGAGCAGCATCAGCCGGGGCCGCCGGCCGGCCCCGCCGCCACCCGTCGCGCCCTTGTCCGTACTCTGCGTAGCCACGTCAACGTCCGTTCCTGCCGATTCCACTTCCGGCCCCCGATCCTATGGCCCGGCACCGACAAAACGGGGCGCACCGAACGGGAGCGCGACGCGCGGGCGGGGCGGCGGGCGGGGTGCCTACCGTCGAGTAGGACGGTCGTACGATCACAGTCGGCACGACCGAGCACCACGAGCCCACCGGCACGACCGGCCCTACCAGCCCCACCGACCCCACCAGCACGACCAGCCCACCAGCCCACCAGCCCACCAGCACGACGACGTGATTCCCGAGCGGCAGGAGTTCCCCCCATGACCGACGCGGCCCCCGACGCCACCCCCGTCCTGAAGGTCCCGCAGGAGGTGCTGGACCACTTCGCCAAGCTCGGCGTCAGCCCTGAGACGTTCTCCGGCGGCCACCTCGGCGAGAAGCTCGGCATCCGGATCGTCGAGGCCTCGGGCGACCGCGTGGTCGGCACGATGCCCGTCGAGGGGAACCAGCAGCCGTACGGGCTGCTGCACGGCGGCGCGTCCGCGGCGCTGGCGGAGACGCTGGGCTCGATCGGCGCGATGCTGCACGCGGGCCCGGGCCGGTACGCGGTCGGCGTGGACCTCAACGCCACCCACCACCGCTCGGCGACGTCCGGGCTGGTCACCGGGGTCGCGACGGCCGTCTTCAAGGGGCGCACCGCCGCCACGTACGAGATCGCGATCACCGACGACACCGGCCGCCGGGTCACCAGCTGCCGGCTGACCTGCATGCTGCGCGACCTCTGACGGTCCTCCCGTGGTCCCCGGGGGCGTCTTTGACGGCGCCCTGCCAGGGGATATGCGTCGTCAAGTCCCTTACCCGCCCCCTTGTTTGACCTTCCGCCACCGTGGGCAGGCGTTGGTCCAGACAAGGGGGCGGTGGCATATCCGGACACACGGCAGTACGCCCCGCCACCCGTAACGCTACGTAACAGCTAGGAAATCAAAGCATTCGGCGACCCCGAGATCCGAAAGGCAGCCGGAGCACCTTCACGCGCCTTCGTTTGTCCGTAATCCGGACGAGAATGCCCGGAACATGCACACCGGACGGCATCGTTCGATTATCGGTGCGGCCAGCAGCAACCCTCATTTCTGGGCCTTACATCGCCCTACCAGCGCGTAAACGCCCGCCGCCGCCGGGTCGGTCGAATCAGAACGACCACATGCTGAGACAAATGATACGTGTGCTCATAACAAGAGAATCACAGCCTCGCTGCACCCCTGCCCGAGCCGCCTCACGACGCCTAGAGTCACGGCCAGTCACCGCGCCACCCGGATTGGGCTGGGGCGTGTCTTTCGGAGCAGATCGGAGGGCCCGGGCGCCGCGGCACCCGGCCTGATCCGACGGACACGCCCCAGGACCCACCGCGCATCCCGGCTCCCGCCACCCCAGGCGCGGCGCCTTCCTGAACCGAAGGGGACCCCTGTGCGTCATCGTTCCGCAGTTGTCGTGAGCATTTCCGTGATCGCCGCCCTCAGCCTCAGCGCGTGCGGTTCCCGCGGCGACAAGAAGTCCGCCGACGGCGGCGGCAGCGGCTCCGGCACCACCGTCACCATCGGCGTCGACGCCCCGCTCACCGGCGACCTCTCCGCCATCGGCATCGGCATCAAGAACTCGGTCGACCTCGCGGTCAAGAAGGCCAACGAGACGAACGAGGTCCCCGGGGTCAAGTTCCAGATCAAGGCCCTCGACGACACCGCCAAGCCCGCCCCCGGCCAGCAGAACGCCACCCAGCTGGTCGCCGACAACACCGTCCTCGGCGTCGTCGGCCCCCTCAACTCCAGCGTCGCGCAGTCGATGCAGCAGATCTTCAACGACGCCAACCTCGTCGAGATCTCCCCCGCCAACACCGGCGTCGCCCTCACCCAGGGCGAGAAGTGGGCCACCGGCGAGAAGAAGCGCCCCTTCAAGAGCTACTTCCGCACCGCCACCACCGACGCCGTCCAGGGCCCCTTCGCCGCCCAGTTCCTCTACACCGACTCGAAGAAGACCAAGGTCTTCATCATCGACGACCAGAAGACCTACGGCGCCGGCCTCGCCGCCACCTTCAAGGGCGAGTTCACCAAGCTCGGCGGCACCGTCGCCGGCGAGGAGCACGTCAACCCCGACGACCGCGACTTCTCCGCCATCGTCACCAAGGTCAAGAGCTCCGGCGCCGAAGCCGTCTACTACGGCGGCGAGTACCCGGCCGCCGGCCCGCTCTCCCTCCAGCTCAAGGAGGCCGGCCTCAACATCCCGCTCATGGGCGGCGACGGCATGCAGAGCGCCGACTACATCAAGCTCAACCCCAAGAGCGCCGGCGACTTCGCCACCGCCGTCGGCGGCGACGTCACGAAGCTCCCCACCGCCGCCAACTTCATCAAGGACTACCAGGCGGCCGGCTACAAGGACCCGTACGAGACCTACGGCGGCTACTCCTACGACAGCGCCTGGGCCATCATCGAGGCCGTCAAGAACGTCGTGAACGCCAACAGCGGCAAGCTCCCCTCGAACGCCCGCGCCGCCGTCGTCGACGCCGTCCAGAAGATCTCCTTCGACGGCGTCACCGGCAAGGTCTCCTTCGACGAGTTCGGCGACACCACCAACAAGCAGCTCACCGTCTACGTCGTCAAGGACGGCAAGTGGGACGTGGAGAAGACCGGCACCTTCAACGGCTGAGCCGCCCACGGCTGATCACCAACGGCCGTGAGCAGCCGTAAACGGCCGAACGGCACCTTCCTCTCCAGCACCACCCGCGCGGGGGCGCCACGAGTGCCCCCGCGCGCGCCCACATCCACCCACCCCACGCGGACACCCGAACGCACAACGGAGGCCCAGCGGTGCACGACCTACCGCAGCAGCTGGCCAACGGCCTGATCCTCGGAGCCCTCTACGGGCTCGTCGCGATCGGCTACACGATGGTCTACGGCATCGTCCAGCTCATCAACTTCGCCCACGGCGAGATCGTCATGGTCGGCGGCTTCGGCGCCCTGACCGCCTACCTCGCCCTCCCCGGCGGCACCACCATGTGGCTGGCCCTACCGCTGATGCTGATCGCCGGCATCCTGGTCTCCACCCTCACCGCCGTCGCCGCCGAACGCTTCGCCTACCGGCCCCTGCGCAACGCACCCCGCCTCGCGCCCCTCATCACCGCCATCGGGCTGTCCATCCTGCTCCAGCAGCTCGTCTTCTCCTTCTACCCCGACGCCAAGAAGGCCCGCGTCTTCCCGAAGATCCCCGGCGACCCGCTGAGCCTCGGCTCCGTCACCATCCAGCCCAGCGACCTCTTCCTCATCGCCGCGGCCCCGCTCTGCATGCTCGCCCTCGGCTGGTTCGTCACCCGCACCCGCTCCGGCCGCGCCATGCAGGCCACCAGCCAGGACCCCGACACCGCAAAGCTCATGGGCATCGACACCGACCGCATCATCGTCATGGCCTTCGCCATCGGCGCCGCGTTCGCCGCCGTCGCCGCCATCGCCTACGGACTGCGCAGCGGCCAGGTCGACTTCCGCATGGGCTTCATCCTCGGCCTCAAGGCCTTCACCGCCGCCGTCCTCGGCGGCATCGGCAACATCTACGGCGCCATGCTCGGCGGCGTCGCCCTCGGCCTCGCCGAGAGCCTCGCCACCGGCTACATCCAGCACCTGCCCGGAATGAGCCTCTTCGGAGGCGGCGCCTGGAAGGACGTCTGGGCCTTCGTACTCCTCATCCTCGTGCTCCTCGTCCGGCCACAGGGCCTGCTCGGCGAGCGCGTCGCGGACAGGGCGTGACCACCATGACCACCAGAACCGAAACCAGCCCGGTCATCCCCCTCCCGGCCCGCGCCGCCGCAGCCGTCACCGGCCTCGGCGCCCTCGCCACCGCCGCCTCCGCCGCCATGTCCTGGACGTGGACCTCCGACTTCCCCGGCGACCTCACCTTCTACGGCTCCCCCGCCGGACTCCAATGGCTCGCCCTCGTCGCCGGACTCCTCACCCTCGTCCTCCTCCTCGCCGCCCACGGCACCCCCGGCCTGCGCTGGGCCGCCCCCGGCCGCAACCACAACGCCGTCCTGTACGCGGCCACCGGCGCCCTCGCCGTCGCCGTCTTCGCCGTCACCGCCATCTCCGTCGACCTCGGCGGCCTCGCCAACCTCGAACCCGGCGGCTGGGTCCTCGCCGCCGGCGGCATCCTCGGCCTCGTCGGCGCCCTCGGCCTCCCCCTCGACCGCCGCACCGCCGTCCCGCTGAAGATCCTCGACCGACGGCTCTTCGTCCTCGTCCCCGTCGCCCCCCTCGCCTGGATCGGCGCCCACGCCATCCCCGGCGACAAGCCCGTCGCCCCCGTCATGAACGCCCTCGCCGGCGGCATCGCCATCGCCACCGGCGCCGTCCTCCTCGTCCAGCTCGGCCACCTCGCCAACACCTGGCTGCGCCTCGGGAAGATCGACCGGCCGCTGCCCGCGCCGCGCCGACTCCCCTCCTGGGTCGAGGTCCTGATCATCGTCGCGGCCTTCGGCGTCGGCCTGTTCGTCATCACCTTCGGCGTCGACACCGACTACGGCGAGCTGTTCACCGGCTACCTGCTCCTCACCGTCTTCGTCGCCGCCGCCCTCACCCGCTCCGGCCTCGTCGCCCGGCTGCGCGCGCTGACCGTCAAGCACCGGCCCGTCACCACCGGCGCCGCCTTCGCCGCCGCCGCCAGCTTCCCGTTCACCCAGAGCAGCGACCAGTACACCTCCGTCGCCACCAACATCCTGATCTTCGCGACCGTCGCGCTCGGCCTCAACATCGTCGTCGGCCTCGCCGGCCTGCTCGACCTCGGCTACGTCGCCTTCCTCGGCGTCGGCGCCTACGCGGCCGCGCTCGTCTCCGGCTCGCCCGCCTCGCCCATCCACGTCCAGTTCCCGTTCTGGGCCGCGATGCTCACCGGCGCCGCCGTCTCCATGATCTTCGGCGTCCTCATCGGCGCCCCCACCCTGCGGCTGCGCGGCGACTACCTCGCCATCGTCACCCTGGGCTTCGGCGAGATCTTCCGCATCACGATGCAGAACCTCAACGGCACCACGGGCCCCAAGGTCACCAACGGCGCCAACGGCATCCCGCGGATCCCCGACCTGGAGATCCTCGGCTTCAACCTCGGCGAGTCCCACACCGTCGGCGGCATCGAGCTCGGCCGGTTCTCCAACTACTACCTGCTGATGCTCCTCGTCACCGCCCTCGTCGTGCTCGTCTTCGCCCGCGTCGGCAACTCCCGCATCGGACGCGCCTGGGTCGCCATCCGCGAGGACGAGACCGCCGCCGAAGCCATGGGCATCAACGGCTTCCGCCTCAAGCTCCTCGCCTTCGCCCTCGGCGCCTGCCTCGCCGGCCTCGCCGGCACCGTCCAGGCCCACGTCAGCTACACCGTCACCCCCGACCAGTACACCTTCGCCGAGGCCCTCCCGCCCAACTCCGCCTTCCTCCTCGCCGCCGTCATCCTCGGCGGCATGGGCACCATCAGCGGACCCCTCGCCGGCGCCACCCTCCTCTTCCTCATCCCGAAGAAGCTCGAATTCCTCTCCGACTACCAGCTCCTCGCCTTCGGCGCCGCCCTCATCGTCCTCATGCGCGTCCGCCCCGAAGGCCTCATCCCCAACCGGCGGCAGCAGTTGGAGTTCCACGAGGCCGCCATCCCGGCCCAGCCCACCGGCGAGCCGACCGCACTCACCAAGGCAGGGGCGTGACCGACCCGATGACCACCACCGAAACGCCCCCCGCCGCCACGCCCAGGTCCACCGAGCCCATCCTCGACGTCACCGGCGTCACCATGCGCTTCGGCGGCCTCACCGCCGTGAACAACGTCTCCCTCACCGTCGGCGAGGGCGAGATCATCGGCCTCATCGGCCCCAACGGCGCCGGCAAGACCACCTTCTTCAACTGCCTCACCGGCCTCTACGTCCCCACCGAGGGCGAGGTCCGCTACCGGGGCACCGTCCTGCCGCCCAAGCCCCACCTCGTCACCCAGGCCGGCATCGCCCGCACCTTCCAGAACATCCGGCTCTTCGCCAACATGACCGTCCTGGAGAACGTCCTCGTCGGACGCCACACCCGCACCAGGGAAGGCATCTTCTCCGCCATCCTCCGCGGCCCCGGCTACCACCGTGCCGAAGCCGAGAGCCGCGAACGGGCCATGGAACTCCTCGCGTTCACCGGCCTCGCCGAGAAGGCCGACCACCTCGCGCGCAACCTCCCCTACGGCGAGCAGCGCAAGCTGGAGATCGCCCGCGCCCTCGCCTCCGACCCCGGGCTCCTCCTGCTCGACGAACCCACCGCCGGCATGAACCCCCAGGAGACCCGCGCCGCCGAGGAACTCGTCTTCGCCATCCGCGACAAGGGCATCTCCATCCTCGTCATCGAGCACGACATGCGGTTCATCTTCAACCTCTGCGACCGCACCGCCGTGCTCGTCCAGGGCCAGAAGATCGTCGAGGGCGACCGAGAGACCGTCCAGAACGACGAACGCGTCATCACCGCCTACCTCGGCGCCCCCCTCGAGGACGGCGCCACCGCAGCACCGGAGGACACCCAGTGACCGCACTCCTCGAGGTCGAGGACCTCCGCGTCTCCTACGGCAAGATCGAAGCCGTCAAGGGCATCGGCTTCACCGTCAACCAGGGTGAGGTCACCACCCTCATCGGCACCAACGGCGCCGGCAAGACCACCACCCTGCGCACCCTCTCCGGCCTGCTCAGACCCACCGCCGGCCGGATCACCTTCGAGGGGCAGGACCTCGCGACCGTCCCCGCCCACAAGATCGTCTCCCTCGGCCTCGCCCACTCCCCCGAGGGACGGCACATCTTCCCGCGCATGACCATCGAGGAGAACCTCCTCCTCGGCGCCTTCCTGCGCAGCGACACCCCCGGCATCCAGGCCGACGTCGAACGCGCCTACACCCTGTTCCCCATCCTCGGCGAACGCCGCAAGCAGGCGGCCGGCACCCTCTCCGGCGGCGAACAGCAGATGCTCGCGATGGGCCGGGCCCTGATGTCCCGCCCGAAGCTGCTGATGCTCGACGAGCCGTCGATGGGCCTGTCGCCGCTGATGATGCAGAAGATCATGGCGACGATCGTCGAACTCAAGGCCGGCGGCACGACGATCCTCCTCGTCGAACAGAACGCCCAGGCGGCGCTGTCGCTGTCCGACCGCGGCTACGTCATGGAGACCGGCCGCATCGTCCTCAGCGGCACCGGGGCCGACCTCCTGCACGACGAGTCCGTGCGGAAGGCGTACCTCGGCGAGGACTGACGTCCCCGCGCACACGCGAGAGGGGCCCGGCAGAAACGATCTGCCGGGCCCCTCTCGCGTGGTCCTACTCGGCGGCCTTGTCGTCCTCCGCCTTCTTGCGGTCCTGGGCCTCGCCCTCTTCGATGACCGCCTCGGCGACGGCGGCCATCGTCATGCGACGGTCCATCGACGTCTTCTGGATCCACCGGAAGGCGGCCGGCTCGTTCAGCCCGAACTTCGTCTGCAGGACGCTCTTCGCCCGGTCCACCAGCTTCCGGGTCTCCAGGCGCTGGGTGAGATCCCCGATCTCCTTCTCCAGCTCCCGCATCTCGGTGTACCGCGACACCGCCATCTCGATCGCCGGCACCAGGTCCGACTTGGAGAACGGCTTGACGATGTACGCCATCGCCCCGGCGTCCCGCGCCCGGTCCACCAGCTCCCGCTGCGAGAACGCGGTCAGCATGAGCACCGGAGCCAGGTGCTTCTCGTGGATCTGCTCGGCCGCGGAGAGCCCGTCCAGGATCGGCATCTTCACGTCGAAGATCGCCAGATCCGGCTTCAGCTCCTCCACGAGCCGCACCGCCGTGGCCCCGTCCCCGGCCTCGCCGACGACGGTGTAACCCTCCTCTTCGAGCATCTCCTTGAGATCAAGACGGATCAACGCCTCGTCCTCGGCGATCACAATCCGAGTGATCTGGGGCATATCGGTCTCAAGCGGCTGTGCCTGCTCGTCGGCGGCGCTCACGTGGCTCCTCGTTCCGGCGGGGTACTGCATGCACGAGGGTACCTAGCTGCGCCCAGCAGCGCTCACAGGGTATCCTTCACAGGCGCGAACTTGCCGGGTTGGTGGAAGGGCAGACACGATCGCCTCAAAAGCGATTGTCCGAAAGGGCGTGTGGGTTCGAATCCCACACTCGGCACTCTAGTTCTCCCCATATTCCCAGGTTGCAGGAAATTCACCTCATCTGGTGGATCGCGTCAAAGGCGCCCACCCTCCGGTTTGACCCGCCTCACGCTGACGCACATGACGACTTTCTCTGTGCGCGAACAGGCGGTCCACCTCCTTCTCCGCGGCATCAGCAATGCCGAGGTGGCCCGCCGTCTCGGCGTCCCGAAGGGCACGGTGTCCTGGTGGAAGCACCGGGATCTGGCCAAGCAGCACAAATTCCCTGGCCGTAAGCACTCCACCTGTCCCCACTGCTACGGCAGCGAGCTCAACCGCCCTGCCTACAGCTACCTGCTGGGTCTCTACCTCGGTGATGGCCACATCCTGCTGCCCAACGAGTACCGCAGAACCCAGAGCCTCCAGATCACCTGCGACGACAAGTGGCCGGGCATCCTCGACTCGGTCGAGCAAGCCATGCGTCAGGTCCTCCCCCACAACAAGCCCTGCCGTGTGCGGCGTACCGGTTGCCATGACGTCAAGATCTACTCGAATCACTTGACCTGCCACTTCCCCCAACACGGCCCGGGCAAGAAGCACGAGCGCACCATAGCCCTGCTGCCCTGGCAGCAGGAGATCGTCGACGCACACCCCTGGGAGTTCCTGCGCGGCCTCATCCACTCCGACGGCTGCCGCATCACCAACTGGACCACCCGAACCGTGGGCGGCGTCCAGAAGCGATACGAGTACCCGCGCTACTTCTTCACCAACACCTCGACCGACATCGTCGGCCTCTTCACCGCCACCCTCGACGCCGTCGGCGTCGAGTGGAAGGCGTCGATCCCCCGCCCCACGGGCCAGGTCAACATCTCCGTCGCCCGCAAGGAGTCCGTCGCGCTCATGGACACGTACATCGGCCCCAAGTACTGACGCCAGCAGCCCGGGTCAGCTCGCTTTGTCGAGGGGCTGCGTCTCGACCGTGAGTCGCATGTCCAGGGCCGAGGCCAGCCGTTCCAGCATCACGGCGCGCCAGGACGCACGTTCACTCATCGTCTTCCTCGACGGTGTGCTGCTCGGTCATGCAGCGACGTGGCGTTCGCCTGGCCCGGTCGACCTCCGCGGCCTCGCGCATGCGTGTCTTGCGGAAAGCGGTCAGCAGGACGATCCTCCGGCCGGACGCGATCCAGTAGGTGATGCGCATGTCCGGTTGCCTGGTGTACGGCTCTCCGGGCAGTGGGCCGCGGGCGGCCGGCAGATCGATGGAGAAGGCGGCCGTTTCCCGGCCTTCCTGGTTCAGTCCGAAGGTCCGGTCCCGGACTTCCGGTTCGGGCTCCACCTCTCCCCAAGCCGTAACACGGATGTCATGAAGACGCCAGGCCCGGCCGAGGCGATTCCGACGGCTCACGGGCGGCGTCCCTCCGGATGGGGACGCCGCCCGTGGACGGTCGTGCGAAGTCCGGTCAGGCGTCCAGCGTCCCCACGTGGTGGACGCGGACGAGGTTGGTGGAGCCGGCGAGGCCGGGTGGGGAGCCGGCGGTGATGACGACGATGTCGCCCTTCTGGCAGCGGCCCAGCGAGAGCAGGGCGGCGTCGACCTGTTCGACCATCCGGTCGGTGGTCGGGGCGAAGGGGCCGAGGAAGGTCTCGACGCCCCAGGTGAGGGCGAGTTGGCTCCTCACCGCCGGTTCGTAGGTGAAGGCGAGGACGGGGATGGGCGAGCGGTAGCGGGTGAGGCGCCGGGCCGTGTCGCCGGACTGGGTGAAGGCGATGAGGTACTTGGCGTGCAGGAAGTCGCCGATCTCGGCGGCCGCGCGGGCGACGGCGCCGCCCTGGGTGCGGGGCTTGTTGCCCGTGGTGAGCGGGGGCAGGCCGGCGGCGAGGATGTCGTTCTCGGCGGCCTCGATGATGCGGCCCATGGTCTTGACGGTCTCGACGGGGTACTTGCCCACCGAGGTCTCGCCGGAGAGCATCACCGCGTCCGTCCCGTCCAGTACCGCGTTGGCGACGTCGGAGGCCTCGGCGCGGGTGGGCCGGGAGGCGTTGATCATCGAGTCGAGCATCTGGGTGGCGACGATGACCGGCTTGGCGTTGCGCTTGGCGAGCTTGACGGCGCGCTTCTGGACGAGCGGGACCTGTTCGAGGGGCATCTCCACGCCCAGGTCGCCGCGGGCCACCATGACGCCGTCGAAGGCGTCGACGATGGCTTCCAGGTTCTCGACCGCCTGCGGCTTCTCGATCTTGGCGATGACGGGGACGAACCGCCCCTCCTCGGCCATGATCCGGTGGACGTCGAGGATGTCGCGCCCGCTGCGGACGAAGGAGAGCGCGATGAGGTCGGCGCCGGTCCGCAGACCCCACCGCAGGTCGGCGACGTCCTTGTCGCTGAGCGCGGGGACGGAGACGGCGACGCCGGGGAGGTTGAGGCCCTTGTGGTCGGAGACGAGGCCGCCCTCGATGACGACGCACCGCACGTGCGGCCCGTCGACCTCGGTGACCTCCAGGGTGACGCGGCCGTCGTCGACGAGGATGCGTTCGCCGCGCGAGACGTCGCCGGCGAGGCCCTCGTAGGTGGTGCCGCAGATGGTCTGGTCCCCCACGACGCCGTTGTCGGTGGAGATCGTGAACTCGTCGCCGCGTTCGAGGAGTACGGGCCCGTGGGCGAAGGTGTCGAGGCGGATCTTCGGGCCTTGAAGGTCGACGAGGACGCCGACGCTGCGGCCGGTCTCGTCGGCGGCCTTGCGGACGCGGCGGTAGCGCTCCTCGTGTTCGATGGGGGAGCCGTGGCTGAGGTTGAAGCGGGCGATGTCCATCCCGGCGTCGACCAGGGCCTTGATCTGGTCGTACGAGTCGGTGGCGGGCCCGAGGGTGCAGACGATTTTTGCTCGGCGCATAGTGCTGAGCGTAGGCATTACCGGCGCGTAACCTCGACGTGGGTCCGGACCTCGGGATGACCTTTGCCGGAAGGCGAGTTGAACAATCTGACACATCCTCGGACCGGTGTGCGACGGGCCCGGTCGCGGCGCCCGCGGCCCGCCTGCGCCGCCCTCGGCCGATGCGATTCCGTGAAGGGGAGTTCACCCCCGGTTCACCGCCGCTTCGGCCCCCGCTCCCGGTCCGGCGGGACGCTCGTCACCCGGGGACCACCCGGTTGACGTAACGCGCTTGACGAACGAGAACGCACTCCAAGAACCAGAACGCACGAGAACGCACGAGAGCAAACGAGAACGCACGAGATCGAACTAAGGGGGAAACGTCCGGCATGAGACGCGCGTTGGGGGTGCTGGCGGCACTGGTGCTGCTCGGCGGGGTGACGTACGCGCTGATCCCGGATCCGGATCCGCATCCGGGGCCCGGGCCGCTCGTCAAGGTGAACGGCCTGATCGGTTCGGAGAAGCGCGCCTTCTTCGAGAACCAGGAGGTCAAGGACGAACTGGCGAAGCAGGGGCTGGAGGTGCACGCCGATTCGACCGGTTCGTGGACGATGGTCGACCAGGCGAAGCAGGCGAACATCGACTTCGCGTTCCCGGCCAGCACGTCGCCGGTGAAGGAGGTCCAGAAGATCTGGGGCCTCCAGGACTCGCCCCTGGTGCCGTTCTATTCACCGCTGGTGATCGTGACGCACCAGGCCGTCGCGGAGGTGCTACAGGCGAACCAGCTCGCGGACGTGAGCCAGGGCATCGTGACGTTCCGGATGGACGCCTACCTGGCGGCGCTGAGGAACGGCACGAAGTGGCAGGACCTGAAGGGCGCGGGCGACCATCCCGAGCTGTCCGGCCGGATCTTCGTGACCACGACGGACCCGCAGAGCTCGTCGTCGGGCGCGATGTACGTCGCCCTGCTGTCGTACCTCGTGAACAACCACCAGCCGGTGGCCGACCAGGCGGGGATCGACACCTCGAAGGACGTGCTGCGCACCGCGACGTCCCTGCAGGGCGGCCAGAAGAGCAGCAGCGACGAGCCGTTCAAGGACTTCCTGGCCGGCGTCGGCAACCCGCTGGTGTTCGCGTACGAGTCGCAGGCCGCGCAGTCGGTGCTGAGCGGCGCGCCGACCGGAGACATGGTGGTGATGTACCCGGACTCGACGATCTACTCGGACCACACGGTGGTCGCCCGCGACGACAAGGGCGCGAAGCTGGCCGGCCTGCTCCAGGACGATCCCGAACTGCGGCGGCTGGAAGCGAAGTTCGGCTTCCGCCCGCAGGCCGACAAGGACGTGTTCGCCAAGGAGGTGAGCGGCCGGAAGCCGACGTTCGCGCCGGACCTCTCCTCGGCGAAGGTGAAGCAGTGGCAGGTGCCGACCCAGGACGTCCTGCAGAAACTGGTAGCCGCGGCGAAGGGGAACGCGCAGTGAACAGCCGTACCACCCGTACGACCCAGCGCCTCGCCGCGTCCGTCGCGTCCATCACGGCGCTGCTCGTGGTGACGGCCTGCACCCCGTCTCCGTCGCCGTCCCCCGGGCCGTCGCCCAACGCCACGGACGCGCCCGCGCCCACCGCGCGCCCGGGCGTGCTGCGGATCCTGGCGGGCAGCGAGCTGCAGGACATGGCGCCGATCCTGGAGGACGCGAAGAAGGCCACCGGGGTGACGGTCCAGTTCGCGTGGACGGGCTCGCTCGACGGTGCGGACGCGGTGTCCTCGGGCAAGGCGGACGGCAAGTACGACGCGGTGTGGTTCCCGTCGAACCAGTACCTGCGGCTGGACACCGGCGGACGGTCGAAGCTCCTGTCCGAGACCCCGGTCATGGTGTCCCCGGTGGCGGTCGGCGTGCGCTCGTCGGTCCTGAACGACCTCGGCTGGGGGGACGGGTCGAAGGTCACCTGGGCGCAGATCGGGGACGCGGCGTCCGCCGGGAAGCTGTCGTACGGGATGTCCGACCCGTCCCGGTCGAACTCGGGCTTCTCGACGCTGGTCGCGGTGGCCTCGGCGTTCTCGGGGGCGGGGGCGGCGCTGACCGAGGAGGACGTGCAGAAGGCGACGCCGTCGCTGAAGAGGTTCTTCACCGGCCAGAAGCTGACCTCGGGGTCGTCCGGCTGGCTGGCGCAGGCGTACACCCGGGCGGAGCCGGGCAAGGTGGGGGCGCTGGTCAACTACGAGTCGGTGCTGCTGTCGACGAACAGGACGCTGCCCGCGGACCGGCAGCTGACGGTCGTGCGCCCGGTGGACGGCGTCGTGTCGGCGGACTACCCGCTGTCGCTGCTGTCGTCCACCGCGCAGAGCGAGCGCGACTCGTTCCAACGGCTCACGCAGTACCTGCTGACGCCGGACGTGCAGAAGCGCATCTCCGAGGTGACGCTGCGCCGCCCGGTGACCCCGGGGGCCGCGGCGGCGCCGGCGCTGCCGTCCGACCGCCGCCGGGAGCTGCCGTTCCCGGGCACCCGGGCCGTCGCGGACGGGCTGCTGTCCTCGTACCAGAACGAGCTGCGCCGCCCGTCCCGGACGGTGTACGTGCTGGACACCTCCGGCTCGATGGAGGGCGCCCGGATCACGTCGCTGAAGTCCGCGCTCGGCCGGCTGACCGGCACGGACGACACCCGCGGGGTGAGCCGCTTCCGGGACCGCGAGGAGGTGACGCTGATCTCCTTCGCGTCCAAGGTGAAGTGGGCGAAGACGCACGCGGTGCCGGCCTCCGGCGGTCAGCCGGGTCCGGAGGCGGAGCTGGCGTCGATCAACGCGGACGTGCAGTCGCTGTCGGCCGATGGCGGCACGGCGCTGTACGACGCACTGGAGGAGGCGTACCGGGTGATCGACCGGCAGCAGAAGGCGGCCGGCGACGACCGGTTCACCTCGATCGTGCTGATGACGGACGGGGAGAGCAACGAGGGCGCCACGGACGGGGACTTCAAGAAGTTCCACGACGCGCTGGCGTCCGGGCCGAAGTCGATCCCGGTCTTCCCGATCAAGTTCGGCGAGGCGGCGGTGGGCCAGTTGCAGGGGATCGCGGACGAGAGCGGCGGCAAGCTCTTCGACGGGACGAGCTCGCTGGACGGCGTGTTCGAGGAGATCCGTGGCTACCAGTGACGGGCCCGGCCGGCAGGTGCTGACGTACCTGGAGTCGGGCCGGAACCTGGTCGGCTGCGCGGGCGGCGCGATCGGGCTGGGGCTGCACTTCGCGGGCCTGGGCGGGGCGTGGTGGCCAGGGGTGGTGGCGGCCCTGTACGCGGCGGGCGCGCTGCTGACTCCCGGCCCGAAGACCGACCCGCGGCCGGGGGACCCCGAGCTGGACGCCCTGGCCGCCTACCTGCGGACCGTCCCGCTGCCGCCCGCCGCCCGGGTGGACGGCCTGCTGGACGCGCTGCGCGCCGCCGGGCCGGGCCCGGCGGCCGGGCGGCGGATCGTGCGGGACGGCCTGCCGCTCGCCGTGGCCGGCTACCTGCGGGCGCGCACGTGGCAGCCGTGGGCGGGCGCGGACGACCCGGCCCCGGAGGCCGAACTCGCGCGCGAGGTGGGCCTGCTGGCCGCGCAGCTGGGCTGAGCCGCGGCAGCGGCAGGTGGCCGGAAAGCGACCCCTACCACCAGCAGTCCCGCACACCCGCGTCACGAGCGAGTCGCCAAGATCTCACCTGTTGGAAACGTCGGAGGGCTACCCAACCGCCCGGCCGCACGGCACACTTCTACGCGCGTCCTTCTACGCGCGTCAAACGGGTTGTACGGAGTTGCACGGGGGTTCCGGCCACACCGGGCCCGGTTGACGGACCATTCACCAGCACGTCCCCCACTCGGGAGAGTCCTCGATGTCCCTGAACCGCCGTGACTTCGTCACCCGGTCCGCCGCCACCGCCGCCGGTGCCGCCCTGGCCGGCGGCACCGCCTTCGCCGCCGCTCCCGCCGCCGCGGCCGCCGAGCCGGACACCGCGCAGGCCAAGGGCGCCAAGCACAGCGGCGGAGACCGCAAGCAGTCCTTCACCGTCATGGGCACCACCGACCTCCACGGCCGGGTGCTCAACTGGGACTACTTCACCGACGCCGAGTACGTCGACAAGGCCCACAACGCCGTCGGCCTCGCCAGGATCTCCACGCTGGCCAACCAGGTCCGTGAGGAGAAGGGCTGGGACCGCTGCCTGCTGATCGACTCCGGCGACATCATCCAGGGCACCCAGCTCACGTACTACTACGCCCGGGTCGAGCCGATCGCCACCGACGGCGACGACGTGCCGGACCACCCGATGGCCGTCGCCATGAACCTCATGGGCTACGACGCCGCCGCGCTCGGCAACCACGAGTTCAACTACGGCATCCCCACCGTGAAGGCCTTCGAGGACCAGCTGGAGTTCCCGCTGCTCGGCGCCAACGCCCTGCACGCGAAGAACGAGAAGCCCGCCTTCAAGCCGTACGTGATCAAGGAGGTGTGGCTGGACGAGGACACCCCGATCAAGGTCGGCATCCTCGGCCTCACCAACCCCGGCATCGCGATCTGGGACAAGGCCAACGTCAGCGGCAAGATGGTCTTCCCGGGCATCGTCGAGACCGCCGCGAAGTACGTGCCCCGGATGAAGGCCGCGGGCGCCGACGTCATCGTCGTCTCCGCCCACTCCGGCATCGACGAGGCCACCACCTACGGCGACCAGCTCCCCTGGCCCGAGGACGCCTCCGGCGAGATGGCCGAGAAGGTCCCGGACATCGACGCGGTGCTCGTCGGCCACACCCACAAGGAGGTGCCGCAGCGCCTCATCGTCAACAAGAAGACCGGCAAGACGGTCGTGCTGTCCGAGCCGCTGTGCTGGGGCCAGCGCCTGAGCTGCTTCGACTTCGAGGTCGAGCTCGTCGGCGGCGCCTGGAAGGTGCTGTCGGTCTCCTCGCGCGTGCTGAACTCCAACACCGTGCCGGAGAACCCGGAGATCTCGAACGCCATCACCGACCAGCACAAGAAGGTCGTGGCGTACGTCAACCAGAACATCGGCACCAGCAAGATCGCGCTGTCGATCGCCGACGCCCGGTTCCAGTCGACCCCGATCGTCGACCTGATCGGCAGGGTGCAGGCCGACGCGGTGAAGGCGGCGCTGGCGGGCGGGCAGTACGCCAACCTGCCGGTGCTCGCGCAGGCCGCCCCGTTCAACCGCACCGCGATGATCCCGGCCGGCCAGGTCAAGCTGCGCGACGCGGCCGGCCTGTACATCTACGAGAACACCCTGGAGGCCCGCATCCTGACGGGCGCCCAGCTCAAGGACTACCTGGAGTTCTCGGCCAAGTACTTCAACCAGCTCGCCGTGGGCGCCCCGGTCAACAAGGACACCCTGACCAACGCCGAGGACACCCCGGACTACAACTACGACTCGCTCTACGGCCTCAGCTACGACATCGACGTGTCGCAGCCCAAGGGCAGCCGGATCGTCAACCTGTCCTACCAGGGCAAGCCGATCGACCCGGCCGCCCAGTTCGTCCTCGCGGTCAACAACTACCGCGCCAACGGCGGCGGCAACTTCCCGCACGTCGCGACCGCCAAGGCGATCTGGGCGAACTCCGACGAGATCCGCAACACGATGATCGCGTGGGTGAAGGCCAAGGGCGTCATCGACCCGGCCGACTTCTTCACCAACTCCTGGCGCCTGGTGCGCGCCGGCCAGCCCCTCTTCTAACCGCCACCCACGAAGGCCGCCGCCCCGGGACCACACCCGGAGCGGCGGCCTTCGTCGTGCGCGGTGAGGTCGAGCGGCGCCGGCGCTCCGCAGCGGGAAGGTGCCGGTGCGCAGCACGCGTTCGCGAAGGCGTTCAAGCGGGAGTACGGGCAGGCTCCCGGCGGCTACCGCCGGGAGGCCTGCACGGCCGCGCAGTCGGAACAGCGGCGCAGTCGCAACGGCCGCGGATCAGAACGGGAAGCGGCTGCGCCCGTGCTGGATCGAGATCCACTTCACGGTGGTGAACGCGTCCACCGTGTACTCGCCGTTGAGCCGTCCGACGCCGGAGTTCTTCTCGCCGCCGAAGGGCACGATCGGCTCGTCGGCGATGGTCCCGTCGTTGACGTGGATCATGCCGGTCTCGATCCGGTGGGCGACCCGCACGCCGCGCTCGACGTCGGCGGTGTGCACGGCGCCGCTGAGGCCGAAGGGGGTGTCGTTGGCGATGCGGACGGCCTCGTCCTCCCCGTCGACGGGCACCACGATGACGACGGGGCCGAAGAGTTCGCGCCGGAGGATGGGCGAGTCGGCGGGGACGTCGGTGAGGACGACGGGGTCCATGAGGCTGCCGACGGTCGCGCCGCGCAGCAGGACGGTGGCGCCGGCCTCGACGGCCTGGTCGACCTGGGCGTTGATGGAGTCGGCCTGGACGGGGTTGATGAGCGGGCCGATCTGGGTGGCCGGGTCCTTGGGGTCGCCCACGGTGAGCGAGGCGATCTTGGCGACGAACTTCCCGGTGAACTCGGCGACGACACTGCGGTCGACGAGCACCCGGTTG
Organism: Streptomyces sp. SP17BM10; assembly: GCF_036322405.1. NCBI lineage: Bacteria > Bacillati > Actinomycetota > Actinomycetes > Kitasatosporales > Streptomycetaceae > Streptomyces > Streptomyces sp. SP17BM10. The sequence continues at coordinate 116,461 of NZ_JAQYXB010000588.1, forward strand.
GCGGCCATGCAGACCTGGCCCTGGTGGGCGAAGCGGCTGAACACGGCGGCGTCGACGGCGTAGTCGAGGTCGGCGTCGTCGAGGACGATGAGGGCGCTGTTGCCGCCGAGTTCGAGCACGGTGCGCTTGAAGTGGGAGGCGGCGACGGTGGCGACGTGGCGGCCGACCCTGTCCGAGCCGGTGAAGGAGATGACCTTGGGCACCGGGTGCTCGAGGAAGGCGTCGCCGATCTCGGCGATGTCGGTGACGACGACGTTGAGCAGGCCGGCCGGGAGTCCGGCGTCGGCGAAGAGCTTGGCGAGGAGGGTGCCGCCGACGACCGGGGTCTCCTGGTGCGGCTTGAGCACGACGCCGTTGCCGAGCGCGAGGGCCGGGCCGACGGCCTTGAGGGAGAGGAACAGCGGGAAGTTGAACGGGCTGATCACGCCGACGACGCCGACGGGCAGCCGGTAGAGGCGGTTCTCCTTGCCGTCGACGGGTGAGGGCAGCAGGCGGCCCTCGGCGAGCAGGGAGAGCTGCATGCACTCGCGCAGCATGTCCTTGGTGAGGGAGAGCTCGAAGCCGGCCTTGAGTGCGGTGCCGCCGAGTTCGGCCATGATGGCGCGGGTGATCTCGTCCTCGCGCTCCTCGACGAGGCGCAGCGCGCGCTCGAAGACGAGGCGGCGGGCGTAGGGGTTGGTGGCGGCCCATTCCTTCTGGGCGCGGGCGGCGGCGCGGTAGGCCCGGTCGACCTGTTCGACGGTGGCGACGGTGACGGTGGCGAGTTTGTCACCGGTGTAGGGGTCGACGTCGACGATGTCCCAGGAGCCGTCGCCGGCCAGCCATTCGCCGTCGATGTACTGCGCCGCCAACTCGGAGAAGTACGACATCCGAACCCTCTCGTGCCTGAGACTCGTGCCTGGGGGATCGCGCCCGATCGCACCCGGGGAAGGTCCGACGTGGAACGCCTTTGATCAGATCTGATCGGTGCTCATCGTACTGACGGACTAGAGCTCTTGACGTACGGAGCGCAGAAGTTCCCGGGTCCGTTCGGCGCCGAGGCTGTCGGCGAGGAGGCCCTCCATGGCGCCGGTGTACTCGGCGACCTCGGCGGGTTTGTCGAGGTAGAGCGCGGTGGTGAACTGCTCCAGGTAGACGACGTCGGGCAGTTCGGGTTCGGCGAAGCCGAGCACCGTGAACGCGCCGCCCTCGGCGCGCAGTCCGCCGAAGCCGAGCGGCATCACCTGGAGGTCGACGTTGGGCAGTTCGGTGAGGTCGAGCAGCCGGTCGATCTGGGCGCGCATCAGGTCCGGTCCGCCCCAGGGGCGGCGCAGCGCGGCCTCGTCGAGGACGGCGAGCAGGTGGGGGGCGCGGTCGGCGGTGAGGACGGCCTGGCGTTTGAGCCGGACCTCGACGCGTCGTTCGATCTCGTCGGGTTCGGTGACGTGGCCGCCGGCGGCGATGACGGCGCGGGCGTAGTCGGGGGTCTGGAGGAGCCCGTGGACGAACTGGACTTCGTAGCTGCGGATCTCGGCGGCGGCCTCCTCCAGGCCGACGTAGTTCTGGAACCAGGGGGGCAGGACGTCGCCGTAGCCGTGCCACCAGGAGGTGGCGTTGGCGTCGCGGACGAGGCCGAGGACGCTGGCGCGCTCCTGTTCGGCGTCGACGCCGTAGAGGGTGAGCAGGTCGGCGACGTCGCGTTCCTTGAAGCCGACCCGGCCGAGCTCCATGCGGCTGATCTTGGACTCGGAAGCGCGGATCGAGTACCCGGCCTCTTCGCGGCTGACGCCCCTGGCCTCGCGGAGCTTGCGCAGGTGTGATCCCAGCAGCAGGCGCCGCACCGTCGCGCCTCCGCCTGCCTGAGTCGTGCTCATCGCGTCAACCTCCGCACTCGCGCAGCCCCCCGGCCGTCGGCCGCAGTCTGCCATCTGCCACCGACGAACAACAGTCCGTCAGGCGGTGCGTTCCAGCCGTAGCAGCGCGGGCACGGCGGCGACGCTGAGGACGAGCAGGAAGAGCCAGGGCAGGACGGCGTTGCGGGCGAGGAGGACGGTGAGCAGTGCGGGGGCGACGGCCTGGCCGACGTTCCAGGAGAGTTGGTAGAGGGCGAGGTGGCGGCCGCGCCGCTCGGGGTCGGCGAGGGAGACGCTGAGGTCCTCGCGGAAGGGGGTGGCGACGGTCTCGGCGAGGTTGTAGACGGCCATGGCGGCGAAGAGTCCGGCGAGGACGGCCCAGCCGGGGGCGGCGGCGACGAGGGCGAAGAGGCCGAAGGCGAGGGCGTTGAGGAGGGCGCCGGCGGCGACGACGCGGGTGGGGCGGAAGCGTTCGAGGCGGCGGGCGACGGCGTTCTGGGTGAGCACCACCTGGACGCCGTTGAGGACGAGCAGCGCGCCGGCCGTCCACGCGTCGCGGTGCAGGCCGGCGGTGAGGTAGGCGGCGAGCAGCACGCTGAGGACCATCGAGGCGAGGACGAAGGTCAGGTTGACGGCGATCAGCAGCAGGTAGCGGCGGTCGCGCAGGACGGCGCCGTATCCGCCGGGGGCGGCCGTGCGGGCCTGCGGGGGCCGGGCCGCCCCGGCGGGCCGCCAGGTGGCCAGGAGGACCGCGGCGAGGGCGTAGCTGGCCGCGTTGAGCCCGACCAGGAGCCGCAGGGCGCCGCCGTCGGCGACCAGGACGGCGCCGAGCGCGCCGCCGAGGCCGAGGCCGGCGTTGCGCAGGGTCTGGACGAGCGCGAACCAGCGGGGGCGCTCCCCCTCGTCGGCGGCGAGGACGACCAGGCCGGTGCTGGAGGTCCAGTAGGCCGCGTGGCCGGCCTGGGCGAGCAGGCAGACCAGGACGATCTGCCAGGCGTGGTGGGCGAGCAGGAAGCCGCCGTAGGCGAGGGCGGAGAGGGCGTTGCCGGCGGTGGCGACGGCGCGGGCGCCGTACCGGTCGAGCAGCGGGCCGACGGCGACGGCGGTGGGCAGGGCGAGCAGGCGGGCGGTGGAGACGGCGGCGCCGACGGCGGCGACGGACAGGCCTGTGGTGCCGGCGAAGTAGACGAGGGTGAAGGCGAGGATCAGTCCGGTGCCGAGGCTGTCGATGACGTGGGCGCCGATCAGGCGGGCGCGGCCGGCGGTGGCGGGCAGGCCGAGGCGGTCGCGCAGCTGGGGCGCGGTGGCGGTGGTCATGGAGTGAGCGTCCCTGGCATGATCGTCGGCGCCCACTGATTCCACCAGGATCGAATCCTCATCGGAGGTGCCCGTGCTGACCTGGGAGTTCTCGGCGCAGGACCTGGCCCGCACGCGCTTCGCCCGCTCACCGCTGACCGAGGTCGTGACGAGCGTCGAGGTGCTGAAGGACCCGGGCCGGCAGGCCGCGCACCTGCCGTGGGTGCGGCGGGCCCGGCGACGGCTGGAGGGGGTCGGCTGGGAGCTGCTGTCGGCGCTGGTGCGGCTGCCGACGGTGTACGTGCCGGACTTCCTGACCCCGGTGCCGCCGGACTCGGACGGGACGTTCGAGGGGCAGACGGCCGTGCTGGCGGCCACCGACCCGGCCGTCGTGCGCCGCGACATCGGCCGCCTGGACGGCGAACTCCATCCGCTGGTGGCCGGGTTGGCGCGGGATCCGGAGGCCGGTCTGGTGCGGCTGACGGCCGAGGTGCGGGCGTACTGGGAGGCGGCGATCGCCCCGCACTGGCCGCGGATGCAGCGGCTCGTGGACGGCGAGGTCCTGCGTCGCGCCCGGCAGATGTCGGCGGGCGGCCCGGCGGCGCTGTTCACGGACCTGCACCCGCGGGTGTCCTGGGAGGGCGACACCCTGCGGATCGGGCAGCGGATCGACGTCCACCGGCGGCTGGACGGCGAGCGCGGCCTGGTCCTGGTGCCGACGGTCTTCGCCTGGCCGGGCGTGTTCTCGCAGCAGAACCCGCCGTGGCAGCCGGCGCTCGTCTACCCGCCGCGCGGGGTCGCGACGCTGTGGGAGGCGCCGGCCACCCCCGTCCCCGAGGGCCTGGCCCGCGTGCTCGGCCGCACCCGCGCCCGGCTGCTGGCCGAGTTGGACTCCCCCGCCTCGACCACCGAACTCGCCGCCCGGACCGGCCTGTCCGCCCCGAACGTCTCCCACCATCTGGGCGCCCTGCACGACGCCCGCCTCCTCGCCCGCCACCGCACCGGCCGCACGGTCCTGTACGAACGCACCGAGGCGGCGGACCTGCTGCTGCGGCCGTGACGAAGCGGAACCCGCCCCACCCGGTGACCGAAAAAGGCCAACCGCCCTACGCCAAACGGGACTTCGAACCGGAAAACACGTCGGCGCTCTCCCCTGCGTACGACCCCACGCCCCCACGACCCCACCGGGCCCCGAAGCGCCCCGCGCACACCCGAGCGCCCTGCCCCTACCTCGCCGTCCCTGATCCCCACCGCAGGAAAACGTCGGCGCTCGCCCCCCAACTGGTCGGGGAAGGGGGCGAGCGCCAGGAGACCGCATTGGCCCGACGACGCTGGCGGGGGCAGCGGGTTGAGCTCCCGGCAATGCGGTGCCGGGGGTTCGGGGGGCCGGTCGGACCGTCAGACCACGAGCGGGCGGTCGGTGGGCCGGATCGGGGCCGGAAGCGGCGTCTTGCCACCGAGGAACCTGTCCACCGCCGCGGCGGCCGAACGGCCCTCCGCGATGGCCCAGACGATCAGGGACTGGCCACGGCCGGCGTCTCCGCAGACGTACACGCCATCGACATTGGTGGCGAACCGGCCGTCGCGGCCAATGTTACCGCGCGCGTCGAGGTCCACCCCCAGCTGCTCGACCAGCCCGTTCTTCACGTCCGTCCCGGTGAAGCCCATGGCCAGGGTGACCAGCTGCGCCGGGATGGCCCGCTCGGTGCCGGGGACCTGCTCGAACTTCCCGTCCTTGAACTCCACCTCGACGAGGTGCAGCTCCTGGACGTTGCCGTCCTCGTCGCCGCTGAAGTGGGTGGTGCTGACGGAGTAGATCCGCTCGCCGCCCTCCTCGTGCGCGGAGGTGACCTTGTACGTCATCGGCATGGTCGGCCAGGGCTGGTGCCCGGGCCGGTCCTCGCCGGGCCGCGGCATGATCTCCAGCTGGGTGACGGAGGCCGCCCCCTGCCGGTGCGCGGTGCCGACGCAGTCGGCGCCGGTGTCGCCGCCGCCGATGACGACGACGTGCTTGCCCTTGGCGCTGACCGGCGACTCGACGAAGTCGCCCTCCTGCACCTTGTTGGCCAGCGGCAGGTACTCCATGGCCTGGTAGACGCCCTTGAGCTCGCGGCCGGGCACCGGCAGGTCGCGGGCCGTGGTGGCGCCGGCGGCGACGACGACGGCGTCGAAGCGCTCGCGCAGCTGCTGCCCGGTGATGTCCTCGCCGACGTGGACGCCGGTGCGGAAGCGGGTGCCCTCCGCGCGCATCTGCTCGATGCGGCGGTTGATGTGGCGCTTCTCCATCTTGAACTCGGGGATGCCGTAGCGCAGCAGGCCGCCGATGCGGTCGGCGCGCTCGTACACCACCACGGTGTGCCCGGCCCGGGTGAGCTGCTGGGCGGCGGCGAGGCCGGCCGGGCCGGAGCCGACGACGGCGACGGTCTTGCCGGACAGGCGCTCGGGGACCTGCGGGGTGACCCCGCCGCGGTCCCAGGCCTTGTCGATGATGGTGACCTCGACGTTCTTGATGGTCACCGCGTCCTGGTTGATGCCGAGGACGCACGCCGACTCGCACGGGGCCGGGCACAGCCGGCCCGTGAACTCCGGGAAGTTGTTGGTCGCGTGGAGGCGCTCGATGGCGCCGGACCAGTCGTCCCGGTAGGCGAGGTCGTTCCACTCGGGGATGAGGTTCCCGAGCGGGCAGCCGTTGTGGCAGAACGGGATGCCGCAGTCCATGCACCGGCCGGCCTGCTTGGTGATGATCGGCAGGAGGCTGCGCTCGACGTAGACCTCGTTCCAGTCCCGCAGACGGACGTCCACGGGACGGCGCTCGGCCAGCTGCTTGGGCGTGGTCAGGAAGCCCTTGGGGTCAGCCACGTGCCGCCTCCATCATCTTGCGAGTGGTCTCGGTCTCGGAGAGGCCATCGCGCTCAGCGGCGTCCTTGGCGGCGAGCACTGCCTTGTAGTCGGTCGGCATGATCTTGGAGAAGCGGGAGACCCCGCTGCCCCAGTCCGCCAGGAGCTCGGCGGCGACGGTGGAGCCGGTCTCCTCGTAGTGCTGCTGCACGGTCTCGCGCAGCCACTCGCGGTCGTCGGCGGTGGGGGCCTCGATGCCCACCATGCCGTCGTTGACGTTCGCGGGGCGCAGGTCGAGGACGTAGGCGATGCCGCCGGACATGCCGGCCGCGAGGTTGCGCCCGGTCTCGCCGAGGACGACGACCCGTCCGCCGGTCATGTACTCCAGGCCGTGGTCGCCCACGCCCTCGACGACGAGGGTGGCGCCGGAGTTGCGGACGGCGAAGCGCTCGCCGGCCTTGCCGCGCAGGTGGATCCGGCCCGAGGTGGCGCCGTAGCCGATGGTGTTTCCGGCGATGACGTGGTTCTGCGCGTCGTTGCCGATGGCCGCGGCCTCGCGGGCCGGGCGGACGACGATGACGCCGCCGGACAGGCCCTTGCCGACGTAGTCGTTGGCGTCGCCCTCCAGGCGCAGGGTGATCCCCTTCGGCACGAAGGCGCCGAACGACTGCCCGGCGGAGCCGGTGAAGGTGACGTCGATGGTGCCCTCGGGCAGTCCCTCGCCGCGGTAGCGCCGGGTCACCTCGTGGCCGAGCATGGTGCCGACCGTGCGGTTGACGTTGCGGATCGGCAGCTGGATGCGGACGGTCTCGCCGCGCTCCAGGGCGTCCTCGGCGAGGGTGATCAGCTGGTTGTCGAGGGCCTTGTCGAGCGCGTGGTCCTGCGTGGTGGTGCAGTGGCGCGCGGCGCCCTCGGGCAGCTCGGGGACGTGGAAGAGCGGGGCCAGGTCGAGCCCGGCGGCCTTCCAGTGGTCGACGGCGGCCTGGGCGTTGATGTGCTCGGCGTGGCCGACGGCCTCCTCGATCGAGCGGAAGCCCAGCGAGGCCAGGATCTCCCGGACCTCCTCGGCGATGAACTCGAAGAAGTTGACGACGAATTCGGGCTTGCCGGAGAACCGGTCGCGCAGCACCGGGTTCTGCGTGGCGACGCCGACCGGGCAGGTGTCCAGGTGGCAGACGCGCATCATGATGCAGCCGGAGACGACGAGCGGAGCGGTCGCGAAGCCGAACTCCTCGGCGCCGAGCAGCGCCGCGATGACGACGTCGCGGCCGGTCTTCAGCTGGCCGTCGGTCTGGACGACGATGCGGTCGCGCAGCCCGTTGAGCAGCAGGGTCTGCTGGGTCTCGGCGAGGCCGAGCTCCCAGGGGCCGCCGGCGTGCTTGAGCGAGGTGAGCGGCGAGGCGCCGGTGCCGCCGTCGTGGCCCGACACCAGGACGACGTCCGCGTGCGCCTTGGACACGCCCGCCGCGACCGTCCCGACGCCGACCTCGGACACCAGCTTCACGTGGATGCGGGCGGCCGGGTTGGCGTTCTTGAGGTCGTGGATCAGCTGGGCCAGGTCCTCGATGGAGTAGATGTCGTGGTGCGGCGGCGGCGAGATGAGGCCGACGCCCGGGGTGGAGTGCCGGGTGCTGGCGACCCACGGGTACACCTTGTGGCCGGGCAGCTGGCCGCCCTCACCGGGCTTGGCGCCCTGGGCCATCTTGATCTGGATGTCGTCGGCGTTGACCAGGTACTCGGAGGTGACGCCGAAGCGGCCGGAGGCGACCTGCTTGATCGCCGAGCGGCGCTCCGGGTCGTACAGGCGGTCCGGGTCCTCGCCGCCCTCACCGGTGTTGGACTTGCCGCCCAGGCGGTTCATCGCGATGGCGAGCGTCTCGTGCGCCTCGCGGGAGATCGAGCCGTAGGACATCGCGCCGGTGGAGAAGCGCTTGACGATCTCGGAGACCGGCTCGACCTCCTCGACCGGGATGGCCTCGCGGCCCAGGGCGTCCAGGCGGAACAGGCCGCGCAGCGTCATCAGGCGCTCGGACTGCTCGTTCACCCGGTCCGTGTACTGCTTGAAGATGTCGTACCGGCGGTTGCGGGTGGAGTGCTGGAGCCGGAAGACGGTGTCCGGGTCGAACAGGTGCGGCTCGCCCTCGCGGCGCCACTGGTACTCGCCGCCGATGTCCAGCGCGCGGTGCGCGGCGGGGATGCCGGAGGCCGGGTAGGCCTTGGCGTGGCGGGCCGCGGTCTCCTTGGCGATCTCCTCCAGGCCGATGCCACCGAGCTTGGTGGTGGTGCCGGCGAAGTAGCCGTCGACCAGTTCCTGCGAGAGGCCGATGGCCTCGAAGACCTGGGCGCCGCGGTAGGAGGCGACGGTCGAGATGCCCATCTTGGACATGACCTTGAGCACGCCCTTGCCGAGCGCCTTGATCAGGTTGCGGATGGCCTTCTCGGGCTCGACGCCCTGGATGAAGACGCCCTGGGCGACGAGGTCCTCGACGGACTCCATGGCCAGGTACGGGTTGACCGCGCCCGCGCCGTAGCCGACCAGCAGCGCGACGTGGTGCACCTCGCGGACGTCACCGGCCTCGACCAGCAGGGACACCTGGGTGCGCTGCTTGGTGCGGATGAGGTGGTGGTGGATCGCGGAGGTGAGCAGCAGCGAGGGGATCGGGGCGTGCTCGGCGTCCGAGTGGCGGTCGGAGAGCACGACGATCCGGGCGCCGTCGGCGATCGCGGCGTCGGCCTCGGCGGCGATCTCGGCCAGGCGCGCGGCCAGGCCGGCGCCGCCGCTGGCGACCTTGTAGAGGCCGGACAGCGTGACGGCCTTGAGCCCGGGCTGGTCCCCGTCGGCGTTGATGTGGACGAGCTTGGCCAGCTCGTCGTTGTCGATCACCGGGAAGGTGATGCCGACCGAGCGGCAGGCGGCGGCCTCGGCGGCCAGCAGGTTGCCCTCGGGGCCGAGGTTGCTGAGCAGCGAGGTGACGAGCTCCTCGCGGATGGCGTCCAGCGGCGGGTTGGTGACCTGCGCGAAGAGCTGCACGAAGTAGTCGAACAGCAGGCGCGGCTTCTCGCTGAGCGCGGCGATCGGCGAGTCGGTGCCCATCGAGCCGAGTGCCTCGCCGCCGGTCTTGGCCATCGGCGCGAGGATGACCCGCAGCTCCTCCTCGGTGTAGCCGAAGGTCTGCTGGCGGCGGGTGACGGAGGCGTGGGTGTGGGCGATGTGCTCGCGCTCGGGGAGCTTGGCGAGCTGGATCTGCCCGGCGGTGACCCACTCCTCGTAGGGGTGCTCGGCGGCCAGGCCGGCCTTGATCTCCTCGTCCGGGACGATCCGGTTCTCCTCGAGGCAGACCAGGAACATCTTGCCGGGCTGCAGGCGGCCCTTCTGGACGACCTTCTGCTGGTCGAGGTCGAGGACGCCGACCTCGGAGGAGAGCACGACCAGGCCGTCCTCGGTGACCCAGTAGCGGGCCGGGCGCAGGCCGTTGCGGTCGAGCACGGCGCCGATCCGGGTGCCGTCGGTGAAGGTGACGCAGGCCGGGCCGTCCCAGGGCTCCATGAGGTTGGAGTGGTACTGGTAGAACGCGCGGCGGGCCGGGTCCATGGTGGCGTGGTTCTCCCACGCCTCCGGGATCATCATCAGCACCGAGTGCGGCAGCGACCGGCCGCCGAGGTGGAGCAGCTCCAGGACCTCGTCGAAGGAGGCCGAGTCGGAGTGGTCCGGGGTGCAGATCGGGAAGATCCGGGACAGACCCTGCCCGTTCTTGTTGGCGGGGATGAGGTCGGTGGCGAGCTGGGACTCGCGGGCGCTCATCCAGTTGCGGTTGCCCTTGACCGTGTTGATCTCGCCGTTGTGCGCGACGAAGCGGTACGGGTGGGCGAGCGGCCAGCTCGGGAAGGTGTTGGTGGAGAAGCGCGAGTGCACCAGGCCGATGGCGGACGCGTAGGTGCGGTCCGACAGGTCGGGGAAGAAGGGCTCGAGCTGGCCGGTGGTCAGCATGCCCTTGTAGACGATGGTGCGGGCGGACAGCGACGGGAAGTAGACGCCGGCCTCGCGCTCGGCGCGCTTGCGGACGACGAAGGCGATCCGGTCGAGCTCGACCCCGGCGAGGCCCTCGCGGCTCAGGAAGACCTGGCGGAAGCGCGGCATCACGCTGCGGGCGGTGGCGCCGAGGAGGTCGGGGGTGACGGGCACGTCGCGCCAGCCGAGGACGGTGAGGTCCTCCTCGGCGGCGATGGCCTCGATCTGCGCGACGGCGGCGGCGGCGGCCGCGTCCTCGTCCGGCAGGAAGGCGATGCCGACGGCGTAGGAGCCGGCGGCCGGGAGCTCGAAGGAGACCTTGGCGCGCAGGAAGGCGTCCGGGATCTGGGTGAGGATGCCCGCGCCGTCACCGGAGTCCGGCTCGGCGCCGGTGGCGCCGCGGTGCTCCAGGTTGCGCAGGACGGTCAGCGCCTGCTCGACGATGGTGTGGTCGGCGATGCCGGTCAGCGTGGCGACGAAACCGACGCCACAGGCGTCGTGCTCGTTTCGCGGGTCGTACAGGCCCTGAGCAGCAGGTCGCGCATCCGGAACGAGCGCGTACGGCGGGCGGGCGGCGCCGGCCTGGAGCTCGTTTGCGGAGTGCATGGATGCAGACAGCATCGGCTCTCCCGTCGTCGTCTTTCGGCAAGTTGGTGCAAGTAGGGACGACGTTGGCCCTGATGCGATGAAGCGATTTCGTGCAAGTTACATGATGCCCAAGATCCCGGGAAGCGGAATGTCTCGTCCGCATGGTGGACGGATCCGCAGGTCACGGGGTGGGTGAAGGGACGCGCCACAGTGCGCGTCCCGACGATTGTGCCCGGCGGTCGCCCGCCCGAAACAGCGACGAAACCGGACCGCCACACGAGGCGATCAAGGTCGCCTGCGAATCCTTTCCCGGGGCCGCGCCGCGGATGCGAATCTGCGGTTCCAGGGCTCGGATGGTGAGACTAGGCCAGGCCATGCGCGACGGCCATGTGCGGAACGTCACGCATTCACCGGCATAGTCATGCAAAGGTCTGTGTCATCCCACAGCCCTGCGCCAGCCTCCCGGTCGGCCCCGGGCCGGCCCCGGGTCAGCCCACGTGCCCACCGATGAGCGAGCCCAGCAGGTACGTCACCCCCGCGGCCGCGCCGCCCAGCACCAGCTGCCGCAGCCCGCTGAACCACCAGGTGCGCGCCGTCACGCGGGCCACCACGGCGCCGCAGGCGAACAGCCCGGCCGCCGCGAGCAGCATGGCGGGCAGGAGCGTCGTCGCGCCCAGCAGGTACGGCAGGAGCGGGAGCAGCGCGCCGAGCGCGAAGCAGAGGAAGGAGGACACCGCGGCGACCAGCGGCGAGGGCAGGTCGTTGGGGTCGATGCCGAGCTCCTCGCGGGCGTGGATCTCCAACGCCTGCTCCGGGTTGGCGGACAGCTGCCGGGCCACCTCGTGGGCGAGGTCCGGGTCCACCCCGCGCGACACGTACAGCTGGGCGAGCTCGGCCAGCTCCCCGTGCGGGTTGCGGCTCAGCTCCAGCCGCTCGGCCTCGATCTCGGCCTGGACGAGCTCGCGCTGCGAGGCCACCGAGGTGTACTCCCCCGCCGCCATCGAGCAGGCGCCCGCCGCCAGCCCGGCGAGGCCGGTGAGGATCACCGTGCCGTTGGACGCCGCGCCGCCGACCACGCCGGTCATCAGCGCGAAGTTGGAGACGAGGCCGTCGACCGCGCCGAACACCGCGGGCCGCAGCCAGCCGCCGTTGACGTCCCGGTGGTGGTCCGCCGCGGGTATGCGGGGGTGCTGCCCGGCCTCGGGCTCAAGGATGATCGCGCTCACGGTTCTTGCCCCTCCTACGTTCGTCTCGCTCGAACGTAGCTGGGTTGACCTGGGCATTTCCAGCAAAGTAAGGCTGTCCGAACACGAGTGAGGCCACCCTTCGCAGGCGCTGCGAAGGGTGGCCTCAGTGCGGGGAACTCTCCAGGTCAGATCGGGTTCTCGACGTCCTTGCCGGCCTTCTCGGCGGTCGCGGCGCTCTTCTCGACGCCCAGCGCCGCCTTCTCGGCGCCCGCCTTCTCGTCCGCCTGTCGAGACAGCTCGGCGGTCTCGCCGGCTCCGGCGACCTTCTCGGACGGGGCGGCCTTCTTCTCACTCGCCCCGGCCTTGCCGGCGTCCTCGCCCGCGCCCCCGGCGTCCTCCTCGTGCGCGGCCGGGTCGACGCTCGCCGGATCCTCGCGGCCGGGCCGCTTCTTGCCGACGATCACGAAGTACGCCACGGCGCCGACGAACACGATGATCGACGTCCAGTCGTTCAGCCGCAGCCCGAAGTAGTGGTGGGCCTCGTCGACCCGCAGGTACTCGATCCAGAACCGGCCCACGGTGTACGCGGCCACGTAGACCGCGAACGCCCGCCCGTGCCCGAGCTTGAAGCGCCGGTCCGCCCAGATCACCAGCAGCGCGACCCCGACGCACCACAGCGACTCGTACAGGAAGGTCGGGTGGTAGGTGGCGGCGTCGGGCGTGGTGGCCGGGCGGTGGGCCGGGGAGATCTCCAGGCCCCACGGCAGCGTCGTCGGGCGGCCGAACAGCTCCTGGTTGAAGTAGTTGCCCCAGCGCCCCAGCGCCTGCGCGAGCGCGATGCCCGGCGCGATGGCGTCGGCGTAGGCCGGCAGCGGCACGCCGCGGCGGCGGCAGCCGATCCAGGCGCCGACCGCGCCCAGCGCGACCGCGCCCCAGATGCCGAGGCCGCCCTCCCAGATCTTGAAGGCGTTCCAGGGGTTCCTGCCGTCGCCGAAGTACAGCTGGTGATCGGTGATCACGTGGTACAGCCGGCCGCCGACGAGGCCGAACGGCACGGCCCACACGGCGATGTCACCGACGGTGTGCTTGGCACCGCCCCGGGCGACCCAGCGCTTGCTGCCGAGCCAGACGGCGACGACGACACCGAGGATGATGCAGAAGGCGTAGGCGCGCAGCGGGATCGGTCCGAGGTGGAGGACGCCCCGCGACGGGCTGGGAATGAAGGCGATATCCATGACAGCTCCGACGCTACAGGGTCGGCGGCCCCCGTCGGACACCCCCGGGGTCACAGAAACCGAACAACGGGGGGCGGGGGCGCGCGGGACGGCCGCCGCCGCCCCCTCCGGACGGGGAGGGGACGGCGGCGGCGGGCGGCGCGGGAGGCTCAGCCGGCGTTCGGCGAGGGGTTGTTGGCCTCCGATGCGGCGCTGGTGGGGGCCGGCGTCTGGCCGTTGGAGCCCGGGGTGCCGAGTTGCTTGCCCTGGTTGGCGGCGTCCACCCACTTCGCCAGGTTCGCCGGGGTGATCTCCTCGTTGCCGTTCTTCGGGTAGATCGGCTGGCCGTTGAGCAGTACGGTCGGGGTCGACTTGTAGCTGGACTTGTCGAAGTCCTGCTGCACCGCGGACACCCACCCGCCGAAGCCGTTGTCCTTGACGCAGGCCTCGAAGGCGGGCGTGTCCAGGCCGTTGACCTGCTTGGCGAGGTTGAGCAGGACGGCCTTGTCGCCGAAGGCGTCGTTGGTCTCGTCCGGCTGGTTGCGGTAGAGGACGTCGTGGAAGTCCCGGAAGTGCCCGGCGTGCTGGGCGCAGGCCAGCGCGTTGGCGCCGTTCTTGGAGCCCTTGCCGGGAAGCGCGCGGTCGATGAACGAGACGATGTGGGCGTTGGTGTAGATCTTGCCCTGGTCCTCCAGCTGGTCGATGGTCGAGGAGAACTCGCGCTCGAACATGCCGCAGGCGGGGCAGCGCGGGTCCTCGTACACGGTGAGGACGGACGGGGCGTTGGCGGAGCCGACCGGGATGACGAGGTTCTTGTCGCCGACCGTCCCGGCCGGGGCGGCGGCCGGGGTCTCGGGCTTGGAGCGCTGGTTCTGCACCACGACGCCGACGACGGCCGCGGCGGCGATCACCGCGAGCACCGAGCCGCCGACGACGAGCTTCTTCCTGCGCCGCCCGGAAGCCTCGTCGGCCGCCCGCTGCGCCAGCATCCGCTCGCGGGCGGTGCGCTTGCCTTCTCGGTTCTTCTCGCTCATTGCCTTGACATCCATCGGGGAGGACCTCGGTCGGGGGGGTTGTGGGTGGGATGGGCGCCGGGCGGTCAGCTGCTGAGCCAGCTGTCCGCCGAGAACGTGGTGCGGGGCCGCCACAGCAGCCACCCGGCCAGCAGCAGGAACCCGGTGTCGCGCAGGATCTCCTGCAGGTACTCGGTCTGCGAGGCGTCCACGTGCCCACCGCCGCCGAAGCACCCGCAGTCGATGGAGATGCCGCGCGCCCAGGCCGAGCCGATCCCGGCGACGAAGGCGAGCAGCAGCAGCGCGGAGACGGCGGCGACCAGCCGGACGCCGAGGCCGAGCAGCAGCAGCAGGGCGAGCGCCAGCTCCAGGAAGGGCAGCCCGTAGCCGATCGGCTTGACCAGCCCCTCCGGCAGGATCTCGTAGGCGCGGACGGCCTGGGCGGCCTCCGCCGGGTCGGCGATCTTGGCCAGTCCGGCCCAGCCCCACACCACGGCGAGCCCGAGCCGGACGGCGGTGCCGGCCCACTGCGTCCACACCGGCACGGGTCGGCGTCCGGGCGGCGCGGAGTCCGCGGACACGGATTCGCCGGGCTTCGCTGCCGGGCCGGCCATCAGGGGACCCCCCTCGGGAAACTCGTTCACTTGCTGACGAACCGTAAGGGAGGAGGCCCGGTTCCTCCGCATTCAGGAATTAAGCCGTACGAGTGACGGCTGATGAGGTTCCGTCCGATTCCGGCCGAACTGTCGTACGCCTCCGGCGGGCCCCGGCGCGCTACCGGCAGACCAGCGGACGCCCCGGGTCGACGAGGTCCGGCCGACCCTCGTGGTGCCGGTGGGAGTCCCGTGCGGCGGCCTCCCAGCGGGCCGCCTCGGCGCACACGGACGCATCCCGCTCCGCGCGCTCGACGGCGGCCCTGGCCAGCGCGTGCCCGACTTCGGCGTGGGCCCCGACGGCGGCGCCGAGGGCCAGGGCGGCGGCCGCCGCCCGCAGCAGGACGGCTCGGTGGAGACCCCTCACCGGCTCACCCCTTCGCTCGCCCCCGTGCACGTCGTTCGTGCACTCGTCCCTCCACTCAACGCCGGTCAACCGCGGCTGATGCGTGTGCCCGCCACTGTTCACCCGTTCGGGTTCCCGGCGAATACCCGATGACGCGTCACCCTCCCCCGAAAGGACTCTGCCCCGCCCCCTTCCCCGCAAAGCCGACGGCCCGCCGCTCCCCAGGAGCGACGGGCCGTCAGCCGTCTCCATCGCGTCAGCTCGTCAGCGCCGGCGCACGCCCTGCGCCAGCTCGCCGGCCAGGGCGCGGACGGCGTCGAGCGCGGCCGGCTCGTCCCCGTCCGCCTCCAGGATCCGCTTCACGAACGCGGACCCGACGATCACGCCGTCCGCGAAGGCCGCGACCTCGGCCGCCTGCGCCGGCGTGGAGACGCCGAGCCCGACGCAGACCGGCAGGTCCGTGGTGGCCCGGGTGCGGGCGACCAGGTCCTCGGCGAGCGAGCCGACCGCACTGCGGGTGCCCGTCACGCCCATCACGGCGGCGGCGTACACGAAGCCGCTGCCGGCCGCGGTGACCTCGGCCAGCCGCTGGTCCTTGCTGCTGGGGGCGACCACGAACACGGTGTCCAGGCCGTGCTCGTCCGCCGCCTTGCGCCACTCGTGCGACTCCTCGACCGGCAGGTCCGGCAGGATGCAGCCGGCCCCGCCGGCCGCCGCCAGGTCGGCGGCGAAGCGGGCGACGCCGTAGCGGTCGACCGGGTTCCAGTACGTCATCACCAGCACCGCCGCCCGCGGGTGCGCGGTGGCGACCTCCCGGACGGTCCGCAGGACGTCCTTGATCCGCACGCCGCCGCGCAGCGCGATGTCGTCGGCGGTCTGGATGACGGCGCCGTCCAGCACCGGGTCGGAGTGCGGCAGGCCGACCTCGACGACGTCGCAGCCGCCCTCGATCAGCGCGCCGATCGCCTTGATGCCGCCGTCGACGGTCGGGAAGCCGGCCGGCAGGTAGCCGATCAGCGCGGCCCGGTCCTCGGCCTTGGCCGCCGCCAGGATGCCGCTGAGCTTGCTCGCCATGTCACTTACCCCCGTCGGCCGCGTCGCCGGCCGGCTCGTCGTACAGGCCGAAGTACTGGGCCGCGGTGTGCATGTCCTTGTCCCCGCGCCCGGAGAGCGAGACCAGGATGGTGGCCTCGGGCCCGAGTTCGCGGCCGAGCTCCAGCGCGCCGGCCAGCGCGTGGGCGCTCTCGATGGCCGGGATGATGCCCTCGGTGCGGGAGAGCAGGCGCAGCGCCTGCATCGCGGCATCGTCGGTGACCGGGCGGTACTCGGCCCGTCCGGTGTCCTTGAGCCACGCGTGCTCCGGGCCGACGCCCGGGTAGTCGAGGCCTGCCGAGATCGAGTGGGACTCGATGGTCTGGCCGTCCTCGTCCTGGAGGACGTAGGTGCGCGAGCCGTGCAGCACGCCGGGGTCGCCCTTGGTGAGGGTGGCCGCGTGCTTGGGGGTCTCGGCGCCCTCGCCGGCCGCCTCGCAGCCGATCAGGCGCACCCCGGCGTCCGGGATGAACTCGTGGAAGATGCCCATCGCGTTGGAGCCGCCGCCGACGCACGCGACGACGGCGTCCGGCAGCCTGCCGGTCCGGTCGAGCACCTGCTGACGGGCCTCGATGCCGATGACGCGGTGGAAGTCGCGGACCATCATCGGGAACGGGTGCGGCCCGGCGACGGTGCCGAACAGGTAGTGCGTGGAGTCGACGTTGGCGACCCAGTCGCGGAACGCCTCGTTGATGGCGTCCTTGAGGGTGCGGCTGCCGGACTTCACGGCCACCACCTCGGCGCCGAGCATCCGCATCCGGGCGACGTTCAGCGCCTGGCGCTCGGTGTCGACCTCGCCCATGTAGATGGTGCAGTCGAAGCCGAACAGCGCGCAGGCGGTGGCGGTGGCCACGCCGTGCTGGCCGGCGCCGGTCTCGGCGATGATCCGGGTCTTGCCCATCCGCCGGGTGAGCAGCGCCTGGCCCAGCACGTTGTTGATCTTGTGCGAGCCGGTGTGGTTCAGGTCCTCGCGCTTGAGCAGGACGCGTGCGCCGCCCGCCTCGGCGGAGAAGCGGTGCACGTCGGTCAGCGGGCTCGGACGGCCCGTGTAGTCCTTGAGCAGGGCGTCGAGCTCGGCGGTGAAGGCCGGGTCGGCCTTGGCCTTCTCGTACTCCTCGGCGACCTGCTCGACCGCGGCGACCAGCGCCTCCGGGATGAAGCGGCCCCCGTACGCGCCGAAGTAGCCGCGGGCGTCCGGCACGTCGGCGCCGGGCAGGTGGTCCTTGTCGGACATGGTGGGTTCCCTTGGGGAGATGACGACAGTGACGTCTCGTGGCCGGTGATCAGCCGAGCGTCCCGCGCCATCGCCGACCGGGCACCTGCCCGGGCTCGCAGCCGATGACGTAGCGCACCCGCCGCCCCAGCACCCGGCGCGCGGGCGCGCGGCAGCCGCGCGGGCGGCAGCCGGGGGCGAGGCGGGTGGCGATCTTCATCCGCTGCGCTCAGTCCTTGTGCCGCACGGCCGGGTGGGCCCCGGCGGCGACCAGGTCGGCGACCGCGGCGCGCGGGTCCTTCCCGGTCACCAGGGACTCGCCGACCAGCACCGCGTCGGCGCCGAGGTTGGCGTAGGAGATGACGTCCAGCGGGCCGCGCACGCCGGACTCGGCGACCTTGACGACGCCGTCCGGGATCGCGTGGACGACGTTGCCGAAGGTGTCGCGGTCGACCTCCAGCGTCTTGAGGTTGCGGGCGTTGACGCCGATGATCCGCGCTCCGGCGTCCACCGCGCGCTTGATCTCCTCCTCGTCGTGCACCTCCACCAGCGGCGTGAGGCCGATCGACTCGGCGCGCTCGATCAGCGACACCAGGGCCGGCTGGTCGAGGGCGGCGACGATCAGCAGCGCGAGGTCGGCGCCGTGCGCGCGGGCCTCCCACAACTGGTAGGCGGTGACGATGAAGTCCTTGCGCAGCAGCGGGGTGTCCACCGCCGCGCGGACCGCGTCGAGATCGGCCAGCGATCCGCCGAAGCGGCGCTGCTCGGTCAGCACGCTGATCGCGGCGGCGCCGCCGGCGGCGTAGTCGACCGCCAGGGCGGCCGGGTCGGCGATCGCGGCCAGGGCGCCCTTGGACGGGCTGGAGCGCTTCACCTCGCAGATCACCCGGATCCCGTCGCCCTTGAGGGCGGCGACACCGTCCTTGGCCTCGGGGGCCTTGGCGGCGCGTTCCTTGAGCTCGTCCAGGGAGACCCGGGCCTGCCGCTCGGCGAGGTCCTCGCGGACCCCTTCGATGATCGTGTCGAGCACACTCACTCGAAGTGCCCCCATCGTTTCTGCTAGTTCGCTAGCGATGAGCCGTCCGGGCAGAGGCCCGTCGGCTCTTCGATGGTATCGGCACCCGGGGGCGCGAACCGCATCAGCCCGGCGCGCGTCTCGCGGACCGGACGCCCCCTGGGGCGGCCCTCAACTGCGACTTCACCGCTTCTCCACCGTGGCCGGGGTGGACCGGGCTCAGACCAGCGGCGGCGCCAGCCCCGCCCCGACCGGCAGGTTCCGCACGACGGTGAACACCAGGAGCAGCATCCCGATCAGCGCCCAGCGACGCGCCCCGACCGACATCCGCGGCGCCGGGCCGCCGGTCAGCGCGGCCCAGGCCCAGCGCAGCCACATCACCCCCAGGACGGCGAACAGGAGCACCGCGAGGGCGTTGTCGTGCAGGGCGGCGGTGAAGTCCCCGTGGGCCAGCGCGTGGACGCAGCGCAGGCCCCCGCAGCCGGGACACCACCAGCCGGTCGCGGCCAGGAAGGGGCAGGTCGGATAGTGCCCGGGTGCGTTCGGGTCCACCACGGAGACGTACAGGGCGGGCACGGCCGCCGCGGCCAGTGCGGCCAGCGGCGGACCCATCCGCCGCAGCACGGGCGGCGGGGCGGAGGCGGTGGGGGCGGCGTTCACGCCCCCGATTGTGCCCGGTGCCCGGGCCGGGGACGCGAAAACGGCGGGCGTGGCGCCCGCCGTTCTGCTGTGCGAAGGGGTCGTCGTCAGGCGGTGACGGCAGCGCGCGTGGCGCGGGCCTCGGTCTGCTCCTGGACGGACGAGTAGACGTGGGCGCTCGGCTGCTTGCCCATGCCGGCCATCGCCATGGCCTTGCCGACGATGCCGCCGACCACGACGACCGCGAGACCGGCCACGACCAGCAGCGGCGACGGCAGGATCATCGCGACGCCCGCGATGCCGAAGCCGACGAAGGAGATGACGACGCCGGTCCAGGCGGCGGGAGTGTGGCCGTGTGCTGCTGCTGCCATCGATGGTGCTCCTTGGCTCTCGGGGCCCGGCCGGGCCTGCGGGGCCGCCGGCGGGTTTGACGGATCCCATTGTGCCGGGCCACACGTCGGCGGCCCAAAGCGGGTGGCGGGTCTATCGCGTCACATGTGCGTGACCGGGCGGCCTGCTAGACGGCCGTGGGGTCCTCGCCGCGGTCCAGGGCCTTCCACAGGTCGGCCGAGGTGTCCGCGCCCTTCGCGGCGCCCTTGGCCGGGCCCTTCGCGGGGGCCTTGCCGGTGGGCGCCTCGTAGCGGCTGCCCATGGCCGGCCAGCCGCGGCCGAAGCGCAGCGTGAGCAGTCCGGCGACGGCGAGCAGCGCACCGCCCACCACCGCCACCCACGGCCAGCCGCTGTGGCCGACCTCGGTGGCCGTCGAGCCCGCCAGCGCGAGCTTGCGGGCGGCCTCGGCGTCCAGCGCCGCGGTGTCCCCGGCGCCGGCCACCGCCGTGGCGGCCACGCCGATCCCGGCCAGCAGGGTCAGCGCGCCGACCGCGAGCCGTCCCGCGCCGCGCACCGCGAACACCGCGATGGCGGCGGCCAGGCCCACCAGAGCCAGCCCGCCGGGCAGTTCGGAGATCTTGCCGCCGGTGACGGAGACCTCCAGGGTGCCGGCCCGGCCCTGCGCCCAGTCCCGGCCGACCGCGGTCAGCACCAGGACGGCGCTCAGCACGGTCAGCAGCAGCATCACGCCGAGCGTGCGCCGGCTCGGCCGCGCGGCCGGGGCGGTGTCGGGTGCGGGGTTCTGGTCAGCGCTCACCCGTCCACTATCCCCCGGCCTCGTTCTCAGGCCGTACCCGGGGTGGGGCGCGCCCCCGCGAACCCGTCGGTCTGGAGCACGAGCGTGCGCTCGCCGAGCGGCAGGAAGAGGTCGTTGCCGAGCGGCACCCGTTCGGCCTCCCGGTACACCCCGCCCGGGGCCGGGGCGGTGTGCACCGTGCAGACGCCGGCCGCCGGGTCGACCACCACGTACAGCGGCAGCCCGGACTCCGCGTACGCGCGCGCCGCCGCGCCGTGGCCGCCGCCCGGGGCGGCCACCTCCAGGACGGCCTCGACGGACGTCCCGTCGTAGCGCCCCCGGGCGTTGCGCCCGGCGCCCGGGGCGATCACCGCCAGGTCGGGGGCGAGGCCGCCGGGCGCGGCCCGGAAGTCGATCACGACCTGCGACAGCACCCGCCCGTGGCCCGCCAGTTGGTCCTCGATCTGGACGGCGGCGGCGAGCACGGTCACCCACCGCAACTCGTCCTGCGGCACCTCGGACATCCCGGCTGCCTCCCTTGCGTACCTGTGGGGCTACGAAAGCTCCGGCGTCCGCAGCGTATTGGCGGTGGCGATCGCCCGCAGCACGGCGGCCGCCTTGTTGCGGCACTCGGTGTCCTCGCCGTGCGGGTCCGAGTCGGCCACCACGCCGGCGCCGGCCTGCACGTACGCGGTGCCGTCGCGCAGCACCGCGGTCCGGATCGCGATCGCGGTGTCGGAGTCGCCGGCGAAGTCCAGGTAGCCGACGCAGCCGCCGTACAGGCCCCGGCGGGTGGGCTCCAGCTCCTCGATGATCCGCATCGCCCGGGGCTTGGGCGCACCCGAGAGGGTGCCCGCCGGGAAGCACGCGGTCAGCACGTCGAAGGCGGTGCGTCCGGGCGCCACCTTGCCGGTGACGGTCGAGACGATGTGCATGACGTGGCTGTAGCGCTCGATGTGCATGAAGTCGACCACCTCGACGCTGCCCGGCTCGCAGACCCGGCCGAGGTCGTTGCGGCCCAGGTCGACCAGCATCAGGTGCTCGGCGCGCTCCTTGGGGTCGGCGAGCAGCTCGGCGGCCAGCGCCGCGTCCTCGTGCGGGCTCGCGCCGCGGTGGCGGGTGCCGGCGATCGGGTGCAGCATCGCCTCGCCGTCGGTGACCTTGACCAGCGCCTCCGGGCTGGAGCCGACCACGTCGAAGCCGCCCTCCGCGCCGCCGTCCGGGCCCGGGAAGCGGAACAGGTACATGTACGGGCTCGGGTTGGTGGTGCGCAGCACGCGGTAGACGTCCAGCGCCGAGGCCGGGCAGGGCGCCTCGAAGCGCTGCGAGGGCACGACCTGGAAGGCCTCGCCGGCCCGGATCCGCTCCTTGATCACGTCCACCGCGGCCCGGTAGGGCGCGCCGCCGAACGGCGAGCGGACGTCGCCGGGGCCGGCCGGGGTGAAGGTGGCGAGCCCGGGGTCGACGGGCCCCCGGAGGTCGGCCTCCATCGCGTCGAGCCGCGCCACCGCGTCCGCGTGGGCCTCGTCGACGCCGCTGGCGAGGTCGTTGTGGTTGACGGCGTTGGCGATCAGCAGCACCGTGCCGTCGGCGTGGTCCAGCACGGCGAGGTCGGTGGCGAGCAGCATCGTCAGCTCGGGGAGCCCCAGGTCGTCCGGGTTGAGGTCGGGCAGCTTCTCCAGGCGGCGGACGACGTCGTAGCCGAGGTAGCCGACCAGGCCGCCGGTGAGCGGCGGCAGGCCGTCGTCGGCGTGCCGGGGGGTGTGCAGGGCCGCCAGGGCGGCGCGCAGCACCTCCAGCGGGTCTCCGCCGGTGGGGATGCCGACCGGCGGGGTGCCGAGCCAGCGGGCCTGCCCGTCCGGGCCGGTGGTGAGGGTGGCGGCGCCGCGCACGCCGACGAAGGAGTAGCGCGACCAGCTGCGGCCCTGCTCGGCGGACTCCAGCAGGAAGGTGCCGGGCCGCTCGCCGGCCAGGCTGCGGTAGAGGCCGATCGGGGTGAGGCCGTCCGCGAGGAGCCTGCGGGTGACCGGGATGACCCGGGTGTCGACGGCGAGCTTGCGGAAGGCTTCGAGGTCCATGGCGGGCGGCACCTTCTGGGTCGGGGACGGGACCGGCGGGGCAGGGGCGGATCAGGCGAGCGGGAGCACGTCGGCGTCGAAGCAGGTGCGGTCGCCGGTGTGGCAGGCCGCGCCGGTCTGGTCGACCTTGACCAGCAGGGTGTCGCCGTCGCAGTCGAGCGCCACCGACTTGACCGCCTGGACGTGCCCGGAGGTGTCGCCCTTGACCCAGTACTCGCGGCGGCTGCGGCTCCAGTAGGTGCAGCGGCCGGTGGTGAGCGTGCGGTGCAGCGCCTCGTCGTCCATCCAGCCGAGCATCAGCACCTCGCCGGTGTCGTGCTGCTGCGCGATGGCCGGCAGCAGGCCGTCCTCGGTGCGCTTGAGGCGGGCCGCGATCGCGGGGTCCAGGGCGGTGGTGCCGGGGGCGGCGGGTGTGGTGGACATGGGGACATTGTGTCAGCCCGGTCGCGGCGCACGGTGCGCCGTCCGCATCGCGGCCGGGCCCGTCCCACCTGCGGCGACCTACGCGGGGCGCTCGCAGCCGGCCGGCCAGATCCGGTGGACGAACAGCCCGGCCGCCTGCGCCAGCCCGGCCACCCGGGCCGGCTCGCTGCCGGGCTCGCCGTCCCAGACGGCGATCAGCTCGTCGATCATGCCGACCAGCGCGCGCCCGGTGTCGTCGCCGAGGCCCCCGCGCTCGGCCGAGGCGAGCCGGTGGACGGCGGTCGCCTCGTTCATCAGCGCCGGCCGGGCGGCCCGGTGGTGGTCGCCGGACCGCCCGACGACCGGCGCGCTCGCGGGGACGATGATCTCCAGCTTGCCGCCGTGCTCCAGGACGGACCGGGCGAACCACGTGTCCGGTCCCTCGTCGGCGCAGGTGACGCCGACCAGCTCGTACGAGCCGAACGTGGTGACCAGCTGCCAGAGGTCGCCGCGGACCAGCATCTCCGTGATGCCGCCCGACAGGCCCTGGTGGCCGGTGATTCCGACGCGCATTCCCCACTCCCGGGATCGTGTCGTGCCGCCGGGAGCCTACCCAAAGGGGGGACGAGTTCGGCCAACCACCTGCCGCGGATCACCGGCTTGGGCCATCCTCATGGCCATGACCTCCGAGCAGCCGCCGCCCGCAGCCGCCGATCCCCGCCCCTCCCGCGGCCTGGTCCTGACCGTCGCGGCCGTCCTCGTCGTGCTGCTCGCGGTGGTGGCCACCGCCATGCTCTGGCCCGACGACAGGAAGCCGACCGCCGCTCCACCCCCGCCCACCCCCACCGCCACCCCGCCGCCGACCCCCACCCCGACGCCGACGCCCACGCCCACGCCGGCCCCCACCCCGCCGTACGCCTTCTTCCCGGTCGGCACGTGCTTCGACCACCCGCAGCTCAGCCCGGCGATCGTCCGCTCCGAGGAGCGACCCTGCACCGGCGACCACGACGGCGAGGTGATCGCCGACCTCAAACTGCCCGAGGGCCTCACCGGCGACCTCAAGATCAACCTCGCGATGCTCGACGGCTGCAAGGCCCCCGAGGCCGCCGCCAAGGCCCGCCAGAGCGACAACCGCACCTACTACGGCCGCCCGGTCGGCCCGACCATGGCCAACTACCAGCAGGGCTGGCGGGATTACACCTGTGCCCTGACCATCAGCAACCGCCAGGGCGGCCCCAAGCTCGCCGGCCGCCTGCGCTGAGCCCGGCACGTTCTAAGGTGGCGCCATGTCGAACCACGCCCTCGCCGAGCGTCACCGCCTCGCCGAACTCCTGGCCGCCGCCGGGCCCGACGCCCCCACCCTCTGCGCCGGGTGGACCACCCGCGACCTCGCCGCCCACCTGGTGATCCGCGAACGCCGGGCGGACGCGGCCCCCGGCATCCGCGTCGGCGCCCTCGCGGGCTGGACCCACCGGGTGCAGTCGGCCTACGCCGAGCGCCCGTACGACGAACTGGTGCGCCTCTTCCGCTCCGGCCCGCCGGTGTTCTCCGTCTTCGCCCTCCCCGGCGCGGACGAAGCGGCCAACACCGTCGAGTACTTCGTGCACGCCGAGGACGTCCTGCGGGCGGCCGACGACTGGACCCCCCGCCCCGTCCCGCCCGGCCGCGAAGAGGCCCTGTGGCGGCGCCTGCCCCTCCTCGCCCGCTTCGAGGCCGGCCGCCGCTCTCCCGTCCGCCTCGAACTCCACCACCCCGACGGCCGCACCATCACCGCCGGCCCCACCGCCACCCCCACCGTCCGCATCACCGGCACCCCCGCCGACCTGATCCTCTTCACCTACGGCCGCGGAGCCCACACCACCCTCGACGTGGACGGCCCGACCGACGCCATCGAAGCCCTCAGGCACGCGCTTCCCCTGCCCCGGCAAGGAGAAGCAGGACGCTAGAGAGCCCTGAAAAGCCGCGGGCCTCCTCCGACGAGGAGGCCCGCGCCAGAAAGGAGCCGGTTGACCGTGGCGCCTTCCTGGTGCACGCGGTTGGCATTGCTTCAGGGAAACCACCTGCTCAGGGCACCCGTTCGGGCGACCGGCCCGGCCCGCCCCGGTCGCCCCGGCTGCGGATGTCAGTGGCCCGGTGCAGACTCTCAGGTGGCCGGGGAGGGGGCGTGCGCGCGTCCGTCAGAAACCGTTCCGGTCAGCTCTCCGTCGAAGGGGCACCACCTCATGCTCACCACCGACTTCCCCGCCGGCTCGCCCTGCTGGATCGACCTCGGCGCTCCGGACATCCCCGCCACCGCCGCCTTCTACAACAAGGTCTTCGGCTGGACGTTCCAGTCGGCCGGCCCGGAGACGGGCGGTTACGGGTTCCTCCAGCTGAACGGCAAGACCGTCGGCGCCGTCGGCCCGCTCAACGAGGGCGACCGGTCCACCTGGACGACGTACTTCCTCACCCCCGACGTGGACGCCGCCGTCAAGACCGCCGAGCAGGCCGGCGGCCAGGTGCTCGTGCCGCCGATGGACGTCATGGAGGAGGGCCGCTTCGCGCAGATCGCCGACCCGCAGGGTGCCCGCTTCGCGCTGTGGCAGGCCGGCAACACCACCGGCCTGGACGCCGTCTCCGAGGACAAGGCCCTCTGCTGGTCCGAGTTGCACACGTCGGACCAGGACGCGGGGTTCGCCTTCTACAAGACGCTCTTCGGCTGGCGCGTGGAGAACTTCGAGCCGTCCCCGGGCATGTCCTACCGGGTGGTCTCCACCGCCGAGGGCGACCAGCAGGAGGCGAGCTTCGGCGGCATCGCCCCGGTGATGGACGAGAGCCAGCCCTCCGCCTGGACGCCGTACTTCGCCGCCGACGACGTGGACGCGCTGATCGCGAAGGCGACGGCGGCCGGCGGCACGGTGCTGATGCCCGCCGCGGACGTGGAGAACGTCGGTCGGATCGCCTGGCTCGCGGACCCGAACGGCGCCCCCTTCGCGCTGATCAAGGGCGAGCCCCAGCAGTAGCGAACAGGGTCGGGGCCCGCCACCCACGGACGGGGGCGGGCCCTGACCCGGACGACGGAGGCGTCACCGCACCGGGTGCCCGGCCTCCCGCAGCGCGCCCTTGACCTCGCCGATCCGCAGGTCCCCGAAGTGGAAGACGCTCGCCGCGAGCACCGCGTCCGCGCCCGCCTCGACGGCCGGGGCGAAGTCGGCGAGCTTGCCAGCGCCGCCGGAGGCGATCACCGGCACGGAGACGGCCTTGCGCACGGCCCGGATCATGTCCAGGTCGTAGCCGTCCTTGGTGCCGTCGGCGTCCATCGAGTTGAGCAGGATCTCGCCCGCGCCCAGCTCGGCCGCGCGGCCCGCCCACTCGACCGCGTCGAGGCCGGTGCCGCGGCGCCCGCCGTGCGTGGTGACCTCGTACCCCGACTCGGTCTCGGTGCCGGGAGGGCAGCGCCGGGCGTCGACCGACAGCACCAGCACCTGGCGCCCGAACCGCCGGGCGATCTCCCGCACGAGCTCCGGCCGGGCGATGGCCGCGGTGTTGACGCCCACCTTGTCGGCGCCGGCCCGCAGCAGCTTGTTCACGTCCTCGACGGCGCGGATGCCGCCGCCGACGGTCAGCGGGATGAACACCTGCTCGGCGGTGCGGCGGACCACGTCGTAGGTGGTCTCGCGGTCGCCGGAGGAGGCGGTGATGTCGAGGAAGGTCAGCTCGTCGGCCCCCTCGGCGTCGTAGAGCTTGGCCATCTCGACCGGGTCGCCGGCGTCGCGCAGGTTCTGGAAGTTGACGCCCTTGACCACCCGCCCGGCATCGACGTCCAGGCAGGGAATGACACGTACTGCAAGGGTCACGACTGATTGCCTTCCGAGGCTTCCGGGACTTCCGCGGTTTCCACAGTTTCCAGGACTTCCGGGACTTCCAGAGTCTTTGCCAGCCCGGTGCGGTACGCGTCGATCTCGACCTCGACCATCATCCGGGAGTCGATCAGGCCCTCGACCACCACCATGGTGGCCACCGGGCGGGCGGCGTCGAAGAGTTGACGGTGGGCGCGGCCCACCTCCTCGGCGTCGCGGACGTGGGTGATGTACATCCGGGTGCGGACGACGTCGTCCGCCGTCAGACCGTACGCGGCCAGGGCCTCGAGCCCGACGCCGAACGCGGCGAGCGTCTGCTCGTACGGGTCGCCCTCGTGCTCGATCCGGCCGTCCACCCAGGCGGTGGAGCCGGCCACGTGCACGTGGTCGCCCGCGACGACCGCCCGCGAGTAGCCGAACACGTCCTCCCAGGGGGAGAATCCGGCGACCCGGCCGCGTACGATCCGACGTTCCGTCATCCTGTAACCGTCTCTTCCGTCATCGGCGGCGCGGGCCCGGCGTCGGGCCGGCGCCGGCCCGACGTCAGCCCGAAACCGCCGCCAGGGCCTCTTCGAGGGTGAACTTCTGCTCGTACAGTGCCTTGCCCACGATGGCGCCCTCGACACCCTCGCCGACGAGGCCGGCGATGGCGCGCAGGTCGTCCAGCGAGGAGACGCCGCCGGAGGCGACGACCGGGCGGTCGGTGGCGGCGCAGACGTCGCTCAGCAGCTGGAGGTTGGGGCCGGTGAGGGTGCCGTCGCGGTTGACGTCGGTGACGACGTAGCGGGCGCAGCCCTCCTTGTTCAGCCGGTCCAGGACGTCGAAGAGCTGCCCGCCGTCGCGGGTCCAGCCGCGGCCGCGCAGGGTGGTGCCGACGACGTCGAGGCCGACGGCGATCTTGTCGCCGTGCTCGGCGATGGCCTTGGCGACCCACTCGGGGGCCTCCAGGGCGGCGGTGCCGAGGTTGACGCGAGTGCAACCGGTGGCGAGGGCGCGGGCCAGCGACTCGTCGTCGCGGATGCCGCCGGACAGCTCGACCTTGATGTCCAGCTGGCCGGTGACCTCGCGCAGCAGCTCGTAGTTGGAACCGGTGCCGAAGGCGGCGTCGAGGTCGACCAGGTGCAGCCACTCGGCGCCGGCGTTCTGCCAGGCGAGGGCGGCGGCGAGCGGCTCGCCGAATGAGGTCTCGGTGCCGGAGGCGCCCTTGACCAGGCGGACGGCCTGGCCGTCGCGGACGTCGACGGCGGGCAGCAGCTCAAGGCTCATCAGTAACGGCTCTCAGATCTTCAGGGGGTTCAGAGGGTTCAGAGGGTGTTGACCCAGTTGGTCAGCAGGGCGGCGCCGGCGTCGCCGGACTTCTCGGGGTGGAACTGGGTGGCCCACAGCGGCCCGTTCTCGACGGCCGCGACGAACGGCTGCCCGTGGGTGGCCCAGGTGACGAGCGGCGCGTTGATCCGCGCGCTGTGCGTCTCCAGCTCCCAGTGCCGCACGCCGTAGGAGTGCACGAAGTAGAAGCGGGTCTCCGGGTCCAGGCCGGCGAACATCCGGCTGCCCTCGGGCACGTCGACGGTGTTCCAGCCCATGTGCGGGACGACCGGGGCGTCCAGCGGCTCGACGGTGCCCGGCCACTCGTCGCAGCCGGCCGTCTCCACGCCGTGCTCGACCCCCTTCTCGAAGAGGATCTGCATGCCGACGCAGATGCCCATGACCGGGCGGCCCCCGGCGAGCCGGCGGCCGATGATCCACTCGCCGCGCACCGACTTGAGGCCGCGCATGCAGGCCTCGAAGGCGCCGACACCGGGGACGAGCAGGCCGTCCGCGGCCATCGCGGCGTCGAAGTCGGAGGTCACGGTGACGGTGGCGCCGGTGCGCTCCAGGGCCCGCTGCGCGGAGCGCAGGTTGCCCGATCCGTAGTCGAGGACGACGACGTTCTTGCCCATGTTCAGGTGTCCAGTCTCTCTGCGCACACGCGCACTACAGGCGCATGGCGCCGGCGGCCAGGCACATGACGGAGCCGATCGCGAGCACCAGGATGACGCCCTTCGGCAGCTTCTGCTTCCAGAACGAGATCACCCCGCCGGCCAGGAAGAGGCCGACGAAGAGGAGAGCCACGGCGGTCTTGCTCACAGTGCACCCTTGGTCGAGGGGAGGATGCCGGCCGCGCGCGGGTCGCGCTCGGAGGCGTAGCGCAGGGCCCGTGCGAGCGCCTTGAACTGGCACTCGACGATGTGGTGCGCGTTGCGACCGTACGGCACGTGGACGTGGAGGGCTATCTGCGCCTGGGCCACGAAGGACTCCAGGATGTGCCGGGTCATCGTGGTGTCGTAGCTGCCGATCATCGGCGCCATCTGCTCCGGCTCGGTGTGCACCAGGTAGGGGCGGCCGGAGAGGTCGACGGTGACCTGGGCGAGCGACTCGTCCAGCGGCACCGTGCAGTTGCCGAAGCGGTAGATGCCGACCTTGTCGCCGAGCGCCTGCTTGAAGGCGGCGCCGAGCGCGAGGGCGGTGTCCTCGATGGTGTGGTGGGTGTCGATGTGCAGGTCGCCGTCGGTCTTGACGGTGAGGTCGAACAGACCGTGGCGGCCGAGCTGGTCGAGCATGTGGTCGTAGAACCCGACGCCCGTGGAGATGTCGGTCCTCCCGGTGCCGTCGAGGTCGATCTCGACCAGGACCGAGGTCTCCTTGGTGGTGCGCTCAACGCGTCCGATGCGGGACATACGGGGTTACAGCTCCTGACTGGCAGCGCGCGCGGAGCGCGCTGGATCAAGGGTGGGGGCGGGCGTGGGCCCCTCCTGCCCGATGGCGGGCACGGAGGGAGGGAGGGCGGTGCGAACGGCGTCCAGGAAGGCGTCGTTCTCGGTCGGTGTGCCGGCGGTGACGCGCAGCCACCCCGGGACGCCGTTGTCGCGGACCAGGACGCCCTGGTCGAGGATGGCCTGCCAGACGGCGTGGCTGTCGGCGAAGCGGCCGAACTGGACGAAGTTGGCGTCCGAGTCGGTCACCTCCAGGCCGAGCCCGCGCAGCGAGTCCACCAGGCGGTCGCGCTCCTCCTTGAGCCGGCCGACGTACCCGAGGAGGGTGTCGGTGTGCTCCAGGCAGGCCAGCGCGGTGGCCTGGGTGACGGCCGACAGGTGGTAGGGCAGGCGGACCAGCTGGACGGCGTCCACCACGGCCGCGTCGGCGGCGAGGTAGCCCAGGCGCAGGCCGGCCGCGCCGAAGGCCTTGGACATGGTGCGGCTGACCACCAGGTTGGGGCGGCCCTCGATGAGCGGCAGCAGCGAGGCGCGGTGCGAGAACTCGACGTAGGCCTCGTCGACGACGACCAGGCTGGGCCGGGCGGCCTGGGCGGCCTCGTACAGGCGCAGCACGACGTCGGCGGCCACCGCGGTGCCCGTGGGGTTGTTCGGGGAGCAGACGAACACCACGTCGGGCGCGTGCTCGGCGATGGCGGCGACGGCCGCGTCCACGTCGATGGTGAAGTCGTCGTTGCGCGGGCCGGAGATCCACTCGGTGCCGGTGCCCCGCGAGATGAGGGCGTGCATCGAGTAGGACGGCTCGAAGCCGAGCGCGCGGCGGCCGGGACCGCCGAAGGTCTGGAGGAGCTGCTGGAGCACCTCGTTGGAGCCGTTGGCGGCCCACACCTGCTCGCGCGCCACCGGGAAGCCGGTGGTGCGGGTCAGGTAGGCCGCGAGCCCCTCGCGCAGCTCGACGGCGTCGCGGTCGGGGTAGCGGTTGAGGGTGCGGGCGGCCTCGGCGACCCGCTCGGCGATCCGGGCGACCAGCTCGTCCGGCAGCCGGTACGGGTTCTCGTTGGTGTTGAGCTGGACGGGCACGTCCAACTGCGGTGCGCCGTACGGGGACTGGCCCCGCAGCTCGTCCCGGATGGGGAGGTCGTCGATGCGTGTCACGAGCCGGGAACCGTCCAATCGAACCGAGCCTTGACGGCGTCACCGTGACCGGGCAGGTCCTCGGCGTCCGCCAGGTTCACGACGTGCGCGGCGATGTCCGCGAGCGCGTCCCGGTCGTACTCGACGACCTGGACGCCGCGCAGGAAGGTCTGCACCGACAGGCCGGACGAGTGGCAGGCGCAGCCGCCGGTGGGCAGGACGTGGTTGGAGCCGGCCGCGTAGTCGCCCAGCGAGACGGGAGTCCAGCGGCCGATGAAGATCGCGCCCGCGTTGCGGACCTTCGCGGCCACCGCGTGCGCGTCCCGGGTCTGGATCTCCAGGTGTTCGGCCGCGTAGGCGTTGACGACGGTCAGGCCCTGCTCCAGGTCGTCGACCAGGATGATGCCGGACTGGCGCCCGCCGAGCGCCTCGGCGACGCGCTCGCCGTGCTTGGTCCGCGCGACCTGCACGGCCAGCTCGGCCTCGACCGCGTCGGCCAGCGCCGGCGAGTCGGTGACCAGCACCGAGCCGGAGGTCGGGCCGTGCTCGGCCTGGCTGATCAGGTCGGCGGCGACGTCGGAGGGCAGCGCGCTGTCGTCGGCGAGGACGGCGATCTCGGTCGGGCCGGCCTCGGAGTCGATGCCGATCCGGCCGGCGAAGTAGCGCTTGGCGGCGGCGACGTAGATGTTGCCCGGTCCGGTGACCATGGTCACCGGCTCGCACTCCTCGGTGCCGAGGGCGAACATCGCGACCGCCTGGGCGCCGCCGACGGAGTACACCTCGTCCACGCCGAGCAGCGCGCAGGCCGCCAGGATCGTCGGGTGCACGCGGCCCCCGAACTCCTTCTGCGGGGGCGAGGTGACGGCGATGCCCTGGACGCCCGCCTCCTGGGCCGGCACGACGTTCATCACGACGGACGACGGGTAGACCGCCAGCCCGCCCGGCACGTACAGCCCGACCCGGTCCACCGGCACCCACCGCTGGGTGACGGTGCCGCCCGGCACCACCTGCGTGGTGTGCCCGGTGCGGCGCTGGTCCGCGTGCACGGTCCGGGCGCGGCGGATCGACTCCTCCAGCGCGGCGCGCACCTTCGGGTCCAGCGTCTCCAGGGCCTCGGTGAGCTGCTCGGCCGGGACCCTGGTCGACTCCAGCCGCACGCCGTCGAAGCGCTCGGTGATCTCGATCAGCGCCGCGACCCCGCGATGGTGCACGTCCTCCGCGATCGGCCGCACCTTCTCCAGGGCGGCCGCCACGTCGAACTCGGCACGGGGCAGCAGGTCACGCGGGTCGTCCAGCGAGCCGCGGAGGTCGATTCGAGAGATCACGCCAACCAGTGTAAGGAGTGGCCGAAACCACTGGTCCCGCATTTCACTCCGTGATACGAAAGGCGAGACGACCGGGGGACGGGGGAAACCATGGTGGAACGCGCGCCGACGGACTGGACGGACACCGAAAAGGCGCTCTGGGAGGCCTTCCGCCAGGGGGACGTCTTCGACGGCCGCGCCCACGAATCGGCCGAGGACGACCCTTTCGGTGACGCCGAATGGGGCTGCGAGCGCACCGTCCGCGCCGAGGTCCTGGCCCGCCTGCTGCTGGCCGGCCCCACCGCCGCCCCGGGCCGGGTCTCCTCCCTGCGCATGAACGGCGTCAACGTCACCGGCGCGCTCAACCTCGCCGGCGGCCGGATCAACCAGTACGTCGAGCTGTACGGCTGCCGCTTCGAGCACAAGGTCCTGATGTCCGAGGCCGAGGCCAGCACCGTCCGGATGGTCGACTGCCTGATACCCCGCCTGGAGGCCTCCCGGCTGGCCACCACCGGCGACCTCCACCTCGCGCGCTGCCGCATACCGGAGGGCGTCCGGCTCACCGACGCCAAGATCGGCACCGACCTCCTGCTCAACGTGACCCGTCTCGGCTCCGACCGCTACGGGCGCGCCCTGTCCGCCGACGGCCTGACCGTCCACCAGGACTTCGAGGCCGACCGGGTCGAGGTCCACGGCGAACTCAGCCTGCGCACCGCCCGCATCGGCGGCCGGCTCTCCCTGCGCGGCGCCCAGCTCCACGCCGTCCCCGACAACGGGATCTGCCTCAACGCCGTCCGGATCACCGTCGGCCACACCTGCTACCTCACCAGCTCCGCCGACGGCGGCTGGTTCGGCTCCCGCGGCTACTACGGCTCCGGCTACGGCCAGACGCCGCCGGCCGGCGCCGCCAGCACCCCGTTCCGCGCGTACGGCCAGGTGCGGCTGTCCGACGCCCGCTTCGACGGTGCCTGCCTGATCTCCGGCGAGTTCCACCTGGAGGACGACGACGAGCTCTCGCTGCGCCGCATCCACACCCCCGAGCTGCGCTTCACCTGCCGCATGCGGCCCACCGGCCCGGTCTCGCTCTCCCGCGCCCGCGTCGGCAACCTCGTCGACACCCCGGACGCCTGGCCGCTCGGCAAGCACCTCGGCCTCACCGGCTTCACCTACGAGGTGCTGCGCCCGGTCGCGCCGTTCACCGTCCAGCAGCGCATCGCCTGGCTGGAGGGCTCCACCGTCGACTTCCAGCCCGAGTCCTACGAGCAGCTCGCCGCCGCCATGCGCCGAGACGGCGCCGACGACGACGCCCGCGAGGTGCTCTACGCCAAGCAGCGGCGCCGCCGCGAGACGCTCCCGCTGCCCGCCCGGATCTGGGGCACGGTCCAGGACGTCAGCGTCGGCTACGGCTTCCGCCCCGGCCGCGCCGCCCTGTGGCTGCTCCTCGCCTGGGCCCTCGGCAGCGTGTTCTTCGCCGCCCACCCGCTCGACCCGCTGAAGGCCGACGAGAAGCCGCACTGGAACCCGGTGCTCTACACGCTCAACCAACTCCTGCCGATCGTCGACCTCAACCAGGGCGCGTGGAACCCCGGCGGCCTCGCCCAGTGGGTCTCCGCCGGTCTCGTCGTGGTCGGCTGGCTGCTCGCCTCCACCGTCGTCGCGGGCGCCACGCGGATGCTCCAGCGCGGGTGAGCCGGATTAACCCCGCGACAAGGGCCGGGTCCGGGGAACTACGCTGTCGGCCGTGACAGAACGGCTGCCGCTCTTCCCGCTGAACACCGTGCTCTACCCGGGCCTCGTGCTGCCCCTGAACGTCTTCGAGGAGCGCTACCGCCGTCTCGTCGCCGACCTGCTCGAACAGCCGGAGGACGAGCCGCGCCGCTTCGGCGTCCTCGCGATCAAGGACGGCCGCGAGGTCGCCCCGGTCCGCCCCGACGACGGCCCGGCCGGCCCGCTGGACGGCCTCGGCACGTTCACCGGGGACGCCCTGGAGGCCATCCACCACATCGGCTGCGTCGCCGACGTCGCCTCCGTGCAGGACCAGCCCGACGGCCGCTACGAGCTCCTGGTCACCGGCACCACCCGGTTCCTGCTGCGTGACGTCGACGCCTCCGGTATGTACCTGACCGGTGAGATCGAGCCGATCGAGGAGCGCCCGGGCGAGGGCTCCGGCGCCCTCGCCGCCGAGGTCGAGCGGGCGTTCCGCGCCTACCAGAAGCGGCTGGCCGGTGCCCGCGAGGCGAGCACCGTCGGCCGCCAGGAGCTCCCCGACGACCCGCAGGTCCTCTCCTACCTCGTCGCCGCCGCCTCGGTGTTCGAGACGCCGGTCAAGCAGCAGCTGCTGGCCTGCCCCGACACCGCCCAGCGGCTGCGCACCGAACTGGACCTGCTGCGCCGCGAGACGGCCGTGCTGAGCTGGCTCCCGTCACTGCCCGCGGTGGACCTGACCCGCCAGTCGTTCAGCCCCAACTGACCCCCGTGCCGACCACCGTGTGACCTCAGGAGGCCCCGTGGCCAAGAAGCCGAAGAAGGGCGGCCAGGGCACCCCGGCCACCGTCGCCCTGGAGACCGCCGCCGTCCCGTTCACCGTGCACTCCTACGAGCACGACCCGGCTGCCGCCTCCTACGGCGGCGAGGCCGCCGAGGCCATGGGCGTCCCCGCCGAACGGGTCTTCAAGACCCTCGTCGCCGACGTGGACGGCGTCCTCACCGTCGGCGTGGTCCCGGTCGCCGGCCAGCTCGACCTCAAGGCCCTGGCCGCGGCCGTCGGCGGCAAGCGCGCCGCCATGGCCGACCCGGCCGCCGCCGAACGCAGCAGCGGCTACGTGCGCGGGGGCATCTCCCCCCTGGGTCAGCGCCGGCCCCTGCGGACGGTCGTCGACGAGGGCGCGATGACACACCCGACGATCTACGTGTCGGCGGGCCGCAGGGGCCTGGAAGTGGAACTGGCCCCCACCGACCTGATCACCCTGACCAAGGCCACAACGGCCCCGATCGCCCGCTGACGCTACTCGGATACGCGCCGGTCGATGCCGGAACAGCGGCGCGGGGACCTGCGCGCAGCGGAAGGCCCCTAGCCGAGCCCCGGCCGCCGATCCTCGGGCCCGCCCTGCTCCCCGCCCTGCTCCACGGTCTGCTCCCCGGTCTGCGCCACGTCCCCGTCCCGCCCGACCGGCCCCTCCAGCGGAGGCTGCCCGTACGGCCCCGCCCAGTACGGCGGTGGGTCCTCCTCGCGCTTGCCGAACGCCGCCGACAGCAGGAGCAGCAGCACCATCGCCGCCATCGGCCACGCCAGCAGGGCGCCGTGCGCCCCGAGGTCGATGTCCGCGGAGAACCGTCCCCCGTTGCCGACCCGCCGGGCCTCCCCGATCAGGTCGTGTCCGGGCCCGAACGACCGCCCGAGCCACCAGGCGCCGAGCGAGCCGAGCAACCCGCCGACGGCCAGTCCCACCGCGACCGAGATGCCCCCGCCGCGGCGGCGCGTGACGAGGAAGGCCCCGAGCGCCGTCACGATCCCCATGCCGAGCCCGACGAGCACGAACACCGCGTCGGCCCCGGCCCGCTGCTCGCCCTCGGGGTCCGCGTACAGGATCCGGTCCCCGTCGACGACCAGCGGCACCTTGGGCGCCAGCCAGGCCCACAGCCCGGCCATGGCGAGCCCGAGGACCGCGCACACGACGACCGTCACCGCACCGATCCGCAGTTCCGTCATCAGCCGGTCCACCGTCGAGCCCTCGGTGGCGCGGACGTCCCCGATCCCCTCCGGGAGCGGCGGCAGCCCGGCGGCGTCCTGGAGCTGCGGCGGCGCGAACGGGTCGGCGTCCGGCACCGCGGGCACGTCGGCGCGGGTGGGATCCGGAGGTGTGTTCGGTACGGTCACGGACCCCATCGTTTCACGATCGCGCGCCGAGCGGACCGCCGCCCGCGTGCCGCGGCGGTGCGCGCTACCGGGAGACGGCCCGCCGGTACGCCCAGGTGGCGAGAGCCAGCGACAGGACGCCCACCCCCGCGCAGACCGCGAGGTCGCCCACGACCACTGCCCAGTCCGGGTCGGCCGTGAACGTACGGGCGAAGGCCTCCACCCCGTACGTGGACGGCAGCAGGTCGCGCAGCCACAGCACCGGCTGCGGCAGGTGGTCCACCGGCAGGACGCCGAGCAGCAGCGCCGCGGACATCCCGAGCTGCCCGAGCATGGTGGCGATCTCCTGGCGCGGTGCGAGCAGCCCGCAGGCCGCGCCGAGCCCGGACAGCGCGGCCCCGGCGAGCGGCACGACCGCGAGCAGCACCCACAGCTGGCCGAGCGGCAGCCCGAACATGACCGCGCCCACCGCCGCCGTCACCACCGTGCCGGGCAGCGTGAACGACGCGTACGCCCCGGCCGCGCCCAGCACCACGGAGGCCGCCGGCACCGGCAGCGTCGCGTAGTGGTCGAGGCCGCCGGTGGCCCGCAGCTTGCCGAAGTACTGCGCGAGCAGGTTGAGGGCGACGAACGCCACCACCAGCACGCTGGACCCGGCGACCACCGACCGCGCCGCCGAGTTCTGCCCGGGGTCCACCACGCCCCGCATCATCACGAGGATGCCGAGGGACTGGAACGTCGCCACGAACAGCAGCGGGATCCGCGCCACCCGGGCGCGGGCGAGCTGCGCCCGGTAGACGGCCGCGAGCGCGGGCAGCAGCCGCGCCGCGGGGGCGAGCGGGGCGGGTGCGGGGCCCGTATCGGCGGCGGTCCGCGGCGGCACCGAGAGCAGCGTCACTTGGCCAGTCCTCCGTGGCGGCCGCCCAGCTTGAGGTAGGCGTCCTCAAGGCTCGGCGTGGCGAGGGTGAAGTCGTCGAGGGCGGCGAAGGCCGGGCCGGTGGTGACGGCGGCGACGAGTTCGCGGGCCTGCTCGGGGCTGGTGCGCACGGTCCAGCGCCGGCCGGTGCGTTCGGCCCGTTCGGCGAGCTCGGCGACGGCCGGCACGCCGACCGGGGCCTCGTCGCGCCACACCAGGTCGAGCCGGACGTCGCCGTCCACGAGGGCCTTGAGCCCTCCGGGCGTGTCGCAGGCGATGACCCGCCCCTCGTCCACGACGGCGACCCGGTCGAGGACGGTCTCCGCCTCGATGACGTTGTGGGTGACGAGAAGCACGGTGGTGCCGCGCTCGGCCCGGCGCCGGTCGACGGCGGCCCAGACGGCGCGGCGGGCGACCGGGTCCATCCCGGTGGTGGGCTCGTCGAGCACGAGCAACGGCCGCTCCCCCACGAGCGCGGCGCCGAAGCACGCGAGGCGGCGCTGCCCGCCGGAGAGCTTGGCGAGGGGCCGGCCGGCGATCGGCTCCAGCCCCAGTTCGGTCAGCACCTCGCCGGCCTCGGCGCGGGCCCGGGCCCGGCTGAGCCCGCGCAGCCGTCCGGTGGTCTCGGCGGCCAGCGCGACGGTCAGCTCGTCGAGGGCGGTGGACTCCTGCCCGAGGTACCCGAGCAGGCGGGCGGCCAGCTCGGGGTGGCGCACGACGTCGTGCCCGAAGAGCTCGATCGAGCCGGAGTCGGGGCGCAGCAGCCCGCAGAGCTGGCGCACGAGGGTGGACTTCCCGGCGCCGTTGGGTCCGAGCAGCCCGAAGATCTCACCCGGCCGGACGGTCAGCGTGATCCCGTCGTTGGCCCGGATCCCGGTGGCCGCGGCGCCGCGTCCGGAACGGTAGGACTTCACCAGATCGCGGACGGCGCAGCACGGCAGGCCGTCCGTCGGTGCTCGCCCTGCCGCCGTCTCGCTCACGACCGAAGACTTTACGCGCTCACACGGGCGAACCGGACAACGGGGCCCGAGGCCCGCAGGCGCCCACCCCCTCAGTCGTCGACGACCATCGACCCGCCCGGCACCCGGGAGGCGAGTTCCTTCCAGAACCCGGCCCGGATCGCGTACCGGTCGTGCTCGTCGATCTGGTCGTCCTTGTGCGCGAGCAGTCCGAAGCGGGCCGCGTAGCGCAGCAGTTCGCCGTCGACGCGGTGCGGGATGCGCGGGTAGTCGGGCCACAGCACGGTGAGCCGCTCGACGTCGCCGAGGCGCTCGCTCCAGCGGCGGGCGAAGACCTGCCCGACCTCGTGGGCGTCGCCGCCGATGGAGGTGATGTCCTCCTCGCGGTCGGCCCAGCGCTGTTCGGCGGTGGTGAGCTGGGCGAGCGTGGGCAGGCTGTCGCCGGCGGTGACGGCGGGTTCGGGGGCGGGCCGGTCGACCCAGCCGCGGTCGGAGGACCAGCGCAGCACCGGTCCGGTGTGCGCGGCGGAGCCGTTCGCGGTGGCCACGGGCGCGGCGGCGGTGCGCCCGGCGAGGTCCTTGGGGGTGGGCACGACCTTGAGCGCGGTGGCGGGCTGCGGCCGCCCGTTCGTGGCGGCGTGGGTGACGGGCGCGCCGGCGGCCGGGCGGACCGGTACGGGCGCGGCGGGCGGCACGGCGGCCGGGGGTGCGGCGGGCGGGGCGGCGAGGATCTTGGCGATCTCCTGCCGGGGGCCCTGGCCGGGGGCGGGGAAGACGCTGGCGGTGTCGCGGAGGCTGAAGGAGTTCTCGATCCACTCGCGGTCGAGGACCCGCCGTTCGTCCGCCTCGCCGACGAGGTCCTCGGACTGGTTGAAGTCGCCGTCGGCGGCCTGGAGCGCCCACAGGTGGACGACGACGCCGTGCTCCTTGGCGGACATCATGCCGGGCAGGAGGTCCCCGTCGCCGGTGATCAGCACGACGTCGGCGCAGGCCCGGTTGCGGGCGAGCTCGGAGAGCTCCGCGTGCATGGCGGCGTCCACGCCCTTCTGCACCCAGCGGCCCTCCGCCCGGGTGAGGGCGCCGAGCCGGACGGTCACCCGGGGCAGGACCCGCAGCCGGCGGTGCTCGGGCATCGGGCGCCGGTCGGGGGCCGCGTCGAACCAGTAGATCCGCAGCAGGGGCAGTCCGGTCTCGGCCTCGGCGCGTTCGCGCAGCGCGGTGATCAGCGCGGTGTGGTCGACGGTGACCCGGGAGCGGGAGGGGTCGCCGGCGAGCAGGCTGGCGGCGGCGCCCAGCAGGTATCCGGCATCCACCAGAACGACACAGCGATCCATCGCGCACCTCTTTCCGCTCGCCCTCGGGGTCAGGCCAGGTGGGCGCGGTCCGCCCGGGGGACGGGCGCGGTGGGTGAGGGGCTCCCGCGACCGCCCGATCGTTGGCTCACCTTTTCCCCCTGGTTCGCGCGCCGAACCCCGGGGGACGTCGCGGTCGCGCAACAGCCCTCCCAACGGAAAGCAAAGGCGGGCCCCGTTCAACGACGGGGCCCGCCAAACGTCACGCGGGCTGCGCTTTCGGGGGTCGGCCCCCGTCGGGCCGGCCGGGTCTCAGCCCTTCAGCTCGGCGGCTACCAGCTCGGCCAGCTGGACGGCGTTGAGCGCGGCGCCCTTGCGCAGGTTGTCGTTGGAGATGAAGAGCGACAGCCCGTGCTCCACCGTCTCGTCGGCCCGGATGCGGCCGACGTAGCTCGGGTCCTGCCCGGCCGCCTGGAGCGGGGTGGGGATGTCGGACAGCTCGACGCCCGGGGCGGCGGCGAGCAGTTCGGCGGCGCGCTCGGGGCTGATCGGACGCTCGAAGCGGGCGTTGATCTGCAGCGAGTGACCGGAGAAGACCGGGACGCGCACGCAGGTGCCGGCCACCTTGAGCCCGGGGATGCCGAGGATCTTGCGGCTCTCGTGGCGGAGCTTCTGCTCCTCGTCGGTCTCGTTGGAGCCGTCCTCGACGACGGAGCCGGCGAGCGGCACCACGTTGAAGGCGATCGGCCGCAGGTAGACCTTGGGCTCGGGGAACTCGACGGCCGAGCCGTCGTGGGCGAGCGCTGAGGCGCCGTCGACGACCTTGGCGGCCTGGTCCTGCAGCTCGGCCACGCCGGCCACGCCGCTGCCGGACACGGCCTGGTAGGTGGAGACGACGAGCGCGGCCAGGCCGGCCTCCTCGTGCAGCGGGCGCAGCACGGGCATGGCGGCCATGGTGGTGCAGTTCGGGTTGGCGATGATGCCCTTGGGCCGGTCCGCGACGGCCTGCGGGTTGACCTCGGAGACGACCAGCGGGACCTCGGGGTCGCGGCGCCAGGCGGAGGAGTTGTCGATGACGACCGCGCCGGCCGCGGCGACCTTGGGGGCGAGGGCCTTGGAGGTGCTGCCGCCGGCCGAGAAGATCACGATGTCCAGGCCGGTGTAGTCGGCCGTGGCGGCGTCCTCGACGGTGACCTCGGTGCCCTGCCAGGGCAGCGTGCGACCGGCCGAACGGGCCGAGGCGAACAGCCGCAGCTGCTCCACCGGGAAGTTGCGCTCCGCGAGGATCTCGCGGACGACGCCGCCGACCTGGCCGGTGGCCCCGACAATACCGATCTTCATTCCGACTGACTCCTCTGAATGGTGCTTTCACAGCCGCACTCTGCCCATCATGCCTTGTCACGCGGCGAGGGCGACCTGGTATTCCACGGTGTGAGAGCGGACTAGTGGTCCAGACCACTGGCGAGGGCGAGCGCCGCGTCCACCCGCGCCCGTCCGGCCGGCAGCAGGGGCAGCCGCACGTCCGGGGTCGGGATCCGGCCCTGCGCGTGCAGGACGCCCTTCACCACGGTCGGGTTCGGCTCGGCGAAGACGGCCGCCGCCAGCCCGCTCAGCCGGTGCCCGAGCGCCCGCGCGCGGTCCACGTCCCCGGCCCGCCAGGCCTCGGCCAGCTCGACGAAGCGGCCGGTCGCCAGGTGGGCGGCGGCGAGGATGCCGCCGGCCGCGCCGAGGGCCAGCATCGCCGGCACGAAGGCGTCCTCCCCGGAGAGCACCGCGAACCCCTCGGGCCCGGCGGCGAGCAGTTCGACGGCCGCCTGGTCCAGCCCGCCGGTCGCGTACTTGACGCCCACCACGCCGTCCAGCGCCGCGAGTTCCAGCAACACGTCGGCCGACAGCTGCTGCCCGGTCCGGTACGGGATGTGGTAGACGACCAGCGGCAGCGGGCTCGCCTGCGCGAGCGCCCGGAAGTGCGCCACCGTCCCCGCCTCGCCCGGCCGCAGGAACGCCGGGACGGTGACGAGCGCCGCCGCGGCCCGCGGCACCCGGGCACCGAGCTCGGCCAGCGCCTCCGCCGTGGTCCGGGTGTCGCCGCCGTGCGCGCCGACGATGAGCTGCGCGTCGCGCCCGGCACACACGGCGGCGCACGCGTCGATCACCGCCCACCGCTCCTCGGCGCTCAGCGCGGCGGGCTCACCGGTCGTGCCGAGGACGGCGAGCCCGGCCGCACCGGCGTCGAGCACCTCGTGCGCGAGCTTCTCCAGGGCGTCCAGCGCGACGGAGCCGTCGGCGGCGAAGGGAGTGATCAGAGGGACGTAGATACCCGCGAGTTCCATGCGCCCGATCCTGCGGCGCGCCGACCACTCAGGTCCAGTTCACATTTCCGACGCTTCTCGTAAGCTGAGCCGATGCTCGACGTCCGACGCCTGCGCCTGCTGCGCGAACTGGCCCACCTCGGCACCATCGCCGCCGTCGCCGAGGCGCTCTCGTTCAGCCCGTCGGCGGTCTCCCAGCAACTGTCCGTCCTGGAGAAGGAGGCGGGCGTCCCGCTGCTGGAGCGCACCGGGCGGCGCGTCGCCCTCACCCCGGCCGCGCTGGGCCTGGTCCGGCACGCCGAGGCGGTGCTGGCCCGGCTGGAGCAGGCGGACGCCGAACTCGCCCACGCCCGGCAGGGCCTGGCCGGCCCGCTGCGGATCGGCACCTACCCCTCGGCGGCGCGCGCGATCATCCCGGCCGTCCTCGCCGAACTGGCCGGCTGGCACCCGGGGCTGGAGCCGATGGTCACCGAGGTCGACCCGGCGGGCGTCGGCGCGGCGCTGCGCGCGGGCGAGCTCGACGTCGCCCTGGTCCACGAGTACGACCTCGTCCCGGCCGACCCCGAGCCCGGCCTCGCGGTGACCCGCCCGGTGTTCACCGAGCCGATGTACCTGGCCGCCCGCACCCCGGGCACGGTGGCCGAACAGCGGGCCGCGCCCTGGATCCTGGCCCCGCGCGGCACGCTCTGCCACAGCATGGCCGTCCGCGCCTGCGAGGCAGCCGGCTTCGCCCCGCGGGTCCGGCACCAGATCGACGACTTCACGACCGTCCTGGCCCTGGTGGCCGCCGGCCAGGGCGTCGCCCTGGTCCCCCACCTGGGCACCGCCGCACCCCCGCCCGGCGTCGTCCTCACCCGCCTGCCCATGTACCGCCGCACCCGCGCCGCCTTCCGCGCCGGAGCCGGCTCCCACCCGGCGATCTCCGCCTTCGTCTCGGCCCTCCACACGTCGGTGCCCCCCGGCCTCGGTGGCACCGTCTGACGTCCCCGGTCCCCGCGCCCCTTTGACGGCCTCCGATCCCCGCGCCGCCAAAGGGGCGCGGGGAACTGCGCGAAGCGAAGGCGACCCGCCCCGGCCTCAGAGACCGGCAACGGCCTGCGTCACCCTGCCAGACAGCTCGGCCCCAGCAACTGCTTCAGATCCCCGAACAGCGCCGGATCCGACTTCACCCGGTGCCGGTCCAACCGCAGCACCGTCGTCGACCGGGCGCCCTCCAGG
Source organism: Streptomyces sp. SP17BM10 (assembly GCF_036322405.1). Lineage (NCBI taxonomy): Bacteria > Bacillati > Actinomycetota > Actinomycetes > Kitasatosporales > Streptomycetaceae > Streptomyces > Streptomyces sp. SP17BM10. The sequence continues at coordinate 158,585 of NZ_JAQYXB010000588.1, forward strand.
CGCAACCGCACCTCCGTCGTGCCCCGGTGACTGCTCAGCACCTCACCGAGCCGCGCCACCAGCGGCGGCGTCACCTTCACGCTCGGGATGTTGATGACGATCGGCGCCTCCGCGTGCGCGTTGGACAGGTCGGGGACGGACAGCTCCATCCCCATCAGCCGCGGCACGTCCTCCCGCTTGTCCAGCTTGCCGCGCACGAACACCACGGCGTCCTCGACGAGTTGGGAGGAGACCAGCTGGTAGCTCGCCGGGAAGAACATGCAGTCGATCGAGCCGGCCAGGTCCTCGACGGTGGCGATCGCCCACGCGTTGCCCTGCTTGGTCATCTTCCGCTGGAGGCCCGAGATGATGCCGCCGATGGTGACGATCGTCCCGTCCGGCCGCTCCGCGAGGTCCGCCACCGCGCAGTCCGCCTTGTCGGCGAGCACGTGCTCGATGCCGTGCAGCGGGTGCGAGGAGACGTACAGGCCGAGCATCTCCCGTTCCTGGGTGAGCAGGAAGGCCTTGTCCCACTCCTCGTCGGAGAAGGTGACGTCCAGTCCGAAGCCGGGCTCGTCCGCGGTCGCGTCACCGCCGAAGAGGTCGAACTGCCCCTCGGCCTCCTTGCGCTTGACCCCGACGACGTTGTCGATCATCGGCTCGAACTGCGCGCTGAGGCCCTTGCGGGTGTGCCCGAGCGAGTCGAACGAGCCCGCCTTGATGAGCGATTCGACGGTCCGCTTGTTGCAGACCACCGACTCCACCTTGTCCAGGAAGTCCGGGAAGGAGACGAACTTCCCCTTGGCCTTCCGGGTGCGGATCATCGACTCGACCACCGGCCCGCCGACGTTGCGGATGGCGGTGAGCCCGAACCGGACGGTGTCGCTGCCGTGCGGCGTGAAGTCCGAGTCCGACTCGTTGACGTCCGGCGGCAGCACCTGGATGCCCATCTTGCGGCACTCGTTCAGGTAGACGGCGGACTTGTCCTTGTCGTCCTTCACCGAGGTCAGCAGGCCGGACATGTACTCGGCCGGGTAGTTGGCCTTCAGGTAGGCCGTCCAGTACGAGACCAGCCCGTACCCGGCGGTGTGGGCCTTGTTGAACGCGTAGCCGGAGAAGGGGACGAGGACGTCCCACACCGCCTGGATGGCCGCGTCGGAGTAGCCGCGCTCGCGGCAGCCCTTCTGGAAGGGGACGAACTCCGCCTCCAGGATCTCCTTCTTCTTCTTGCCCATCGCGCGGCGCAGCAGGTCGGCCTGGCCGAGCGAGTACCCGGCGAGGATCTGCGCGGCCTTCTGCACCTGCTCCTGGTAGACGATCAGGCCGTACGTCGGCCGGAGCACCTCCTCCAGGGGCTTCTCCAGCTCCGGGTGGATCGGGGTGATCTCCTGCTGCCCGTTCTTGCGGAGCGCGTAGTTCGTGTGGGAGTTGACGCCCATGGGGCCGGGCCGGTACAGCGCCAGGACGGCCGAAATGTCCTCGAAGTTGTCGGGCTTCATCAGGCGCAGCAGCGAGCGCATCGGCCCGCCGTCGAGCTGGAACACACCCAGCGTGTCGCCACGGGCGAGCAGTTCGTACGTGGGCTTGTCGTCGAGCGGCAGATCAAGCAGGTTGATCTTGATGCCCTTGTTCTTCTCGATCGCCTTGACGGCGTCGTCCATGATCGTCAGGTTGCGCAGGCCGAGGAAGTCCATCTTGAGAAGGCCGAGGCCCTCGCACGTGGGGTAGTCGAACTGCGTGATGGTGACGCCGTCGGTGTGCCGGGTCCAGACCGGGATGTGGTCGGTCAGCGGCTCGGCGGACATGATGACGCCGGCCGCGTGCACGCCGGGCTGGCGGATCAGGCCCTCGATGCCGCGCGCGGTGTCGATGACCTTCTTCACGTCCGGGTCGGTCTCGTACAGGCCGCGGATCTCGCCCGCCTCGCCGTAGCGCGGGTGGGTCGGATCCGTGATGCCCGACAGCGGGATGCCCTTGCCCATGACGTCCGGCGGCATCGCCTTGGTGATCCGGTCGCCCATCGCGTACGGGTAGCCGAGGACCCGCGAGGAGTCCTTGATGGCGGCCTTCGCCTTGATGGTGCCGTACGTGACGATCATGGCGACCTTGTCGGATCCCCACTTCTCGGTCACGTAGCGGATGACGTCACCGCGCCGGCGCTCGTCGAAGTCGATGTCGACGTCGGGCATGGAGATGCGCTCGGGGTTGAGGAAGCGCTCGAAGATCAGGCCGTGCGGGATGGGGTCGAGGTCGGTGATGCCCATCGCGTAGGCGACCAGCGAGCCGGCCGCCGAGCCACGTCCCGGGCCCACCGCGATGCCCTGGCTCTTGGCCCACATGATGAAGTCGGCGACCACGAGGAAGTACGCCGGGAACCCCATCTGGATGATGGTGTCCATCTCGTACTCGGCGAGCTTCTTGTGCTCGTCGTCGTACCCGCCCGGGAAGCGCCAGTCCATGCCCTCCCAGACCTTGGACCGGAAGAAGTCGGCCTCGGACTCGAAGCCGTCCGGGATCGGGAAGCGCGGCATGAGGTTCTTGAACGTGAACATGCCCTCGGTGTCGACGCGCTCGGCGACCAGGAGCTGGCTGTTGCGGCAGCCCTCCTGCCAGGCGTCCGAGGAGTCCAGGGCGTACATCTCGGCGGCGGACTTGATGTAGTAGCCGGTGCCGTCGAACCGGAAGCGGTCCGGGTCGGAGAGGTTCTTGCCGGTCTGCACGCACAGCAGGAGGTCGTGCGCGCCGGCGTCGGCCTCGGTGGTGTAGTGGGAGTCGTTGGTGACGACCGGTGGGATGCCGAGCTTCCTGCTGATCTCCAGCAGCCCGTCGCGGACCCGCTTCTCGATGTCCAGGCCGTGGTCCATCAGCTCCAGGAAGTAGTTCTCCTTGCCGAAGATGTCCTGGTAGTCGGCCGCGGACTTGACCGCCTCGTCGAACTGCCCGAGCCGCAGCCGGGTCTGCACCTCGCCGGACGGGCAGCCGGTGGTGGCCATCAGGCCGCCGGACAGCTCGGAGATCAGCTCCTTGTCCATGCGGGGCCACTTCACGAGCCAGCCCTCGGCGTAGGAGCGCGAGGTCAGCTTGAAGAGGTTGTGCAGGCCCTCCTTGTTGCGGGCCCAGATGGTCTTGTGGGTGTAGGCGCCGGACGCGGAGACGTCGTCCTTCTTCTGGTGCGGCTGGCCCCACAGGATGCGCTTGGTGTTGGACCGGGACTCGGGCGCGACGTACGCCTCGATGCCGATCACCGGGGTGATCCCGGCCGCGGTGGCCTGCTTGTGGAACTCGGCGGCGCCGTACATGTTCCCGTGGTCGGTCATCGCGACGTGGGTCTGGCCCAGCCGCTCGACCTCCTTGAACATCTGCTTCAACCGGGCGGCGCCGTCCAGCATCGAGTACTCGGTGTGGACGTGCAGGTGCGCGAACGGCTGATCGCTCAAGGCGGGGCCTCCAGAGGCTCTGGGCTTTGTGGTGGGCCGGTGAACGCGCAGGTCACAGGGGATCCCTGGAAACAGATGTGGCCCGAACCACCTCCCGGGGTCCGGACCATCCCTCACGCGTTCACGCGTCTACTCTAGCCCGCCCCGCCCCCGCCGAGCCGCACCGCGGCGGCGTCCCGCACGGCGGTCTCCTCCAGCGGATCGTCGCGCAACCGGACCAGGCGCGCCCTCACCTCGGGCCGTTGCGGAGCGTGTCGGATCGCCGACAGCCTGGCGCCGGATTCGCAGTCCCAGAGGCTCTCCACGTACGCCTCGTCCAGCCCCGCGGGCGCCACCGCGGCGAGCGCCTCCAGGTAGGCCGGGCGCTCGTGCGAGTGCGGCGTCCAGAGCCAGAAGCGGCGCAGCAGCGAGGCCGCCCCGGCCGCCTCCGGGCCGTACCCCGCCAGCCCCCGCGCGAGCGCGGCCGGCCCGCACCAGGTCCGCTCGACCCAGCAGCGCTCCAACTCCTCCAGCAGCACCGGCAACGGGCGGGGATCCGCGCCCTGCCCGTGCTCACCGTGCTCACCGGCCCCGTCCCGCCGGACGTGCCCGTGCGCCAGCAGTTCCAGGACCTCGTCCGCCCGCGCGCGGGCGCCTGCCTCCGACCGCTCGGCCACCGGCCCGAACGGCAGCGCCAAGTCCCGTACCAGCCGGGCCAGGTAGACGAGCCGTTGGTCCACCGCGGTGTCCCAGCGCCACTCCCACCGGACGCACCCGTACACCAGCTCGGCGGCGGCCGAAGGGTCCTCGGCCGCCATCAGCGCGCCGAGCCCGCGCCCCCGCTGCAGCAGCCCCGGCAGGGTCCCCGCCGGCGCGTGCTCGTACCGCCGTTCCGTGCGCACCGCGGCTCAGCCCTCGAACTCCGCGAGGAAGTCCAGCGCGACGGCCCACGCCCGCTCGGCCGCCTCGGCGTCGTGGTCCGCCAGCTCCGGGTCGGTGAACAGGTGCCCGGCGCCGCGGTAGCGGTGCACCTCGACGTCCGCCCCGGCCTTGCGCATCTGCAGGTACCAGGCGTTCAGCCAGTCCTCGGTCTCGAACGGGTCCGGCTCGGCGACGTGCAACTGCACCGGGATCTCGGTGGCCGCGTCCTCGCGCAGGTCCGACGTGCCGTGCAGGAGCAGCAGGCCGCGCGCCTTCTCGTCGGCCAGCGCCAGGTTCTGCGCGAGCGAGCCGCCGAGCGAGAACCCGGCGTACACCAGGCCGCCCTCCGCGAGCGGGGCGACCGCGGTCACAGCCCGGCGCAGCAGCTCGTCGCTCCCGCCGAGCTCCTCCTGGTACGCCAGCCCGGCCTCGATGTCGTCGAAGGTGCGCCCGTCGAACAGGTCCGGCGTGTGCACGGTGTGCCCGGCGCCCCGCAGCCGCTCGGCGGCGGCGTGGACGGCGGGGCGCAGCCCGTAGGCGGAGTGGAAGAGGACGATCTGGGCCACGGCGGGGGTCCTTCGGGAGGGGTCGGCTACCCACCCATGATCCCTCATCGCCCCGGACCGGCCCGCCCCGCTACGAGACCACGTCCTTCCGGGCGAACCCGCGGAACGCGAGCGCGAGCAGCACCGCCGCGTACGACAGCGACAGCGAGACGCCCTGCACCATGCCGCCCCACTCCAGCTGCGGCTGCAACGCGTCCGCCCACGCGTACTGCCAGTGCGCCGGCAGCCACTCCCGCAGGCTCCCGAGCGCCGTGACGGCGTCCAGCACCCCGGTGATGATCGACGCGAACACGGCGCCGCCGACCGCCCCCAGCGGTGCGTCGGTGGCCGTCGAGAGCCAGAAGGCCAGCGCCCCGATGACGAGCTCGCTCAGGAACACGAAGGCCACCGCGAGGGCGAGGCGCGGCAGCGCGTCCGCGGCCGGCAGGCCGGCCCCGGCGGGGAGCTTCAGGTCACCCCAGCCGTACGCGGCCGTTCCCACGACCAGCCCGATCGCCGGCAGCATGACCACCGCGACCGCGGAGAACAGCATCCCCACCACGAACTTGCGCGCCAGCAGCCGCGCCCGCGGCACCGGCGCGGCCAGCAGGTAGCGCAGCGAGGACCAGCTGGCCTCCGAGGCGACGGTGTCGCCGCAGAACAGCGCGACCGGGATCACCAGCATGAACCCGGTGCCCATGAACAGCATCGTGGTCGCGAAGTTCGCCCCGGACGCGGTGGCCAGCTCGATGAACGTGGTCCGGTCCTGGCGGCCGGGCGTGCCGCCGATCTGGAAGGCCGCCAGGACGATGAACGGCAGCGCCGCCAGCACCCCGCCGATCACCAGCGTCCGGCGCCGCCGCAGCTGCCGCACGATCTCGACCCGCAGCGGCAGCGTCCGCCCGGCCCGGTACCCCTCGGCGTGGTCCGCCGAAACGACGCCGCTCACGCCGCACCTCCGATCAACGACAGGAACGCGTCCTCCAGCCGGCGCTGCGGCCCGGCGCTCTCCACCGGCACGCCGAGGCGCACCAGCTCGGCGACCAGCTCGCTCGCCGCCATCCCGTCCAGCCGCACCAGCAGTCCGCCCTCCACGGCCTCGGCCGAGCCGACCCCGGCCAGCTCGCCCACCTTCTCGACGACCGTCCCGGACTCGAACGACGGCGCCACCCCGATCATCAGCAGCGCCCCGGCCCCGACGATGTCGCCGACGGCGCCGGCCGTCACGAGCCGCCCGCGGTCCATGACCACGAGGTCCGTGCAGCTCTGCTCGACCTCGGAGAGCAGGTGGCTGGAGACGATGACGGTCCGCCCGCCGGCCGCGTACCGGATCATGACCTCGCGCATCTCGCGGATCTGCGGCGGGTCGAGCCCGTTGGTCGGCTCGTCGAGGATCAGCAGGTCCGGCATGCCGAGCATGGCCTGGGCGATCGCGAGCCGCTGCCGCATGCCCTGCGAGTACGTGCGCACCGCGCGGTCGAGCGCCTCGCCGAGCCCGGCGATCTCCAGTGCCTCGTCGACGTGCGCGTCCTCCTCGGGGCGCCCGGTGGCCTGCCAGTACAGCCGCAGGTTGGCCCGTCCGGTGAGGTGCGGCAGGAAGCCGGCGCCCTCGACGAACGCCCCGACCCGCGAGAGCACCGGCGCGCCGGGCCGCACGAGGTGGCCGAAGATCCGGATCTCTCCGGCGTCCGGGCGGATCAGGCCCATCAGCATCCGCAGCGTCGTGGTCTTGCCCGCGCCGTTCGGCCCGAGCAGCCCGAGCACCTGCCCCTGCTCGACCCGGATGCCCAGGTCCCGCACGGCGTACCGGTCCGCCGAGCCCTTGTAGCGCTTGGCGAGCCCGGTGATCTGCAGCGGCACCCCGCCGAGCTCGGGGTCGTACGCGGGCCCGTCGGCCGCCCGCGCGCGCCGCCGCAGCCGGGGCACCAGCACCAGCCCGAGCGCCACCACGACGGCGGCCAGTGGAAGAGCCCAGGTCCGCGCGGGCAGCGGCGTCGACTCGGTGACGAGCTGCTCGACGGTCGGCACGGTCAGCGCCCCCGCGACCGCCACCCGGTAGGTGGCCGGATCGGCGGGCGAGGCGTACGCGAGGTCGGTGCTCGCCAGCACCAGCCGCAGCCGGTGCCCCGCCGGGAACGTGTGGTCGACGGCGGGCAGCGCCACCGTGACGGCCCGCCCGGCGTCCGCGCCGGTGACCCGCAGCGGCGCGGCGAGCTGCTGCGGCAACTGGGCCTTGCCGTCCGGCCCGACGTCGTACAGCTTCGCGAACAGCACCGCGTCCGGCCGGTCCGCCTGCACCCGGACGGGCACGGTCGGCTGCCCGGTCAGGTGCAGCGGCCCGGCCAGCGGCGCCGACTCGAACTGCGCGTTCTGCCCGGGGAGGTCCAGCGCCGGCCCGGCCCCGAGCGAGGCGGCCTGGCTGAGCGCGCCGATCCCCGGCAGCGTCGAGATGCCCGGCGGCGCCCCGCCCGGCGGGTTGGCGATCGTCTTCTCGCCGCCGGTCAGCTCCACCGACCGCGAGCCGGTCCCGCCGAGTCCCGGGTACGCGTCCGCGGTGGCGCCGCGCAGCACGGCCTGGAACCCGGTCGAGTCGACCCCGCCGGTCCTCGTCACCCGGAACGCCGGCCCGGTGTCGTTCCGCCGTCCGCGCAGGTAGTGGTCGAACCACGCCGTCACCCGGTCGTCCACCCGGGCGCTCGTGTCGGTGCCCCCGTCGTGGCCGCCGGCGAACCAGTCCACCGAGACGGGCGCGCCGTTGGCCGCCACCGCCCGCGCGATCCGGTCCCCCTGGTCCAACGGGAACAGCGAGTCCTGCTGCCCCTGCACGACCAGCGTCGGCACCTTGAGCTGCGCGGCCACCGAGGACGGGCTCGACTTGTCCAGCAGCGCGACGGCGTCCGCGTCGGCGTGCCCGGTCGTGGCGACCCGGTCGTACATCTGGCAGAGCGACTCCAGGAAGCGCCCGCACCCGACGGGTCCGTCGTCGCCTCCCGCCGGCCGGCCGCCCTCGCGCGGCGATCCCCCGGACGGACCGAGGCCGCCCGCCGCGCCGGTCGTGAAGAAGAGCCCGGCCCACAGCTTCTTGAACACCCCGTCCGTCGCGTCCGCCCCCTGCACGCCCTGCGGGAACAGCGCGTCGGCCAGGTTCCACCACGTGATCTGGGTGGCCACCGCGTCGATCCGGTGGTCGTACGCGGACGCCAGCAGCGAGACGGCACCGCCGTACGAGGCGCCGGTGATGCCCACCCGCGGGTCGCCGGGCCCGTCCAGCTGCACCTCCGGCCGCTGGGCCAGCCAGTCCACCAGGTGCTTGACGTCCTCGACCTCGCGGTCGGGCGCGTTGAGCCCGATCTTCCCGCCCGAGTGCCCGAAGCCTCGCGCCGACCAGGTCAGCACCGCGTACCCCTGCCGGGCCAGTTGCTCGGCCCGGTCGCGCTCGCCCTCCTTGGAGCCGCCGAAGCCGTGCGCGAGCAGGACCGCGGGGCGCGGGGTGGAGCCCGTCGTGAAGAACGAGGTGTCCAGCCGCACCTGCTCGGCACTGCCGGGCGTCTCGGGCAGGCTGAGAAAACGATCCTCCTGGTGGACCGGCTGCTCCCCACCGGCCGCCGCCACCGCCGTACCGATCCCCGCGACGGCCACCAGGGCCACCGTCCCGGCCAGCAGTCTCCGCCGCGTCACCGCACCGCGGCCGCGCCACCGACGCCACGCGCCACCGAACTCCATGGCCGCTGATCGTAACGGCCGCACGAGTAGGCGTCCGATAAAGCCGCCGCCCGTTTCACCCGCTTCCGGTCCGCTATGCCCGGGTATGGTACGGCTCACCCGACCCCAGTTCCCTCGGCGAGGTGCCCGTGTTCCGGCCGCTGATCACCCTGCTCGCCGCCATCGTCGCCACCCTGGCGACCGGCTGGATCGTCGACCAGGCCCTCCAGCGCGTCGCCGCCCGCAACCCCGCCGCCCCGGTCTGGCCGCTGCTCCGCAGGTGCCGGATCCCGCTCCAACTCGCCGTCATCACAGCCCTGTTGCTGGCCGCGAGCCCACTCAAGCGGATCTTCCGCCTGAAGAGCGACGAGGGCGCGCACCACCTGCTCCTCCTCTGCCTCCTCGCCTCCCTCGGCTGGCTGACCGTCCGCGTCGTCGCGGCGCTCCTGGAGGCCCTGCTCGGCCGCTACGAAACCGTCACCGAGGATCCCGCCCGCCGGCAGCGCGTGCACACCCAGATCAGCATGCTGCGCCGCGCGGTGAGCGCCGGCATCGTCATCGTGACGGTCGCCCTGATGCTGCTGACGTTCTCCGCGATGCGCACCCTCGGCGCCGGCCTCCTGGCGTCGGCCGGCATCATCGGCATCATCGCGGGCATCGCCGCCCAGAACACCCTGGGCAACTTCTTCGCCGGCCTGCAGATCGCCTTCGGCGACACGGTCCGGATCGGCGACACCGTGGTGGTGGACGGCCAGCAGGGCACGGTCGAGGAGATCACGCTCTCCTACCTGGTGGTGCGGCTGTGGGACCACCGGCGCCTGATCGTCCCGGTCTCCTACTTCGTCAACAAGCCGTTCGAGAACTGGACCCGCCGCGACCCCGGCCTGCTGGCCGCGGTCCTGCTCCACCTCGACCACACCACCCCGGTCGACGCCCTGCGCGAGACCCTGCACGCCCGCCTGGAGAGCCACCCCCTCTGGGACGGCACCGAGTGGGCCCTCAACGTCACCGACACCACCCCCAGCACCATCGTCGTCCGCGCCACGATGACCGCCCGCACCCCCGACGACGCCGCCCAACTCCGCTTCGACATCCGCGAACGCCTCATCGCCTACCTACGCGACGAACACCCCGAGGCCCTCCCCCGCCTCCGCACGACCCCCTAGGAACACGAATCCCCCGCGCCCCTTTCCGGGGCACGGGGAACCCCGCCGAGCCGCAGCCCCGCTCGAAGCGGCCGGCCACGGCACCGAAGGGCTACAGCACTCGCGTCATCGTCCGGTGCGGAATCCCGGCGTCGTCGTACACCGGCCCCTCCGCCGCGTACCCCAGCCGCTCGTAGAACCCGAGCGCCTGCACCTGCGCGTGCAGCTCCAGCTCCACGGCGCCGCGGGCGACCCCCTCGGCCTCGATCGCCCGCACCAGCGAGACCCCGAGCCCGGTCCCCCGGGCGGCCTTCACCACCGCGAGCCGCCCCAGCAGCACCCGCCCGGCGCGCCCGCCGGTGAGCTCCAGCGCGGCGTCCCCGTGGATCAGCCGTCCGGTGCCGAGCGCGGTGCCGTCCTCCGAGACCGCCAGCACGTGCACCGAGGTGGCGTCGTACTCGTCGTACTCCAGCTCCTGCGGCACGTTCTGCTCGACGATGAACACCTCGCGCCGGACCGCCCGCACGAGCTCCAGGTCCGCGTCACCCTCAGCGACGCGGATCCCCACGGCCGGCGGCACCTCAGCTCTCCGACGCGATGATGTCGAGCGCCTTGCGCAGGTCCGCCGGGTACTCGCTGGAGAACTCGACCCACTGCCCGTCCGCCGGGTGCTCGAACCCGAGCGAGACGGCGTGCAGCCACTGCCGGGTCAGGCCGAGCCGCTTGGCGAGCGTCGGGTCGGCGCCGTACGTGAGGTCGCCGACGCACGGGTGCCGCAGCGCGGACATGTGCACGCGGATCTGGTGGGTGCGGCCGGTCTCCAGCTTGACGTCGAGCAGCGACGCGGCCCGGTACGCCTCGATGAGGTCGTAGTGCGTGACGGACGGCTTGCCCTCACGCGTCACCGCCCACTTCCAGTCCGAGCTGGGGTGGCGTCCGATCGGCGCGTCGACCGTGCCGCTCAGCGGGTCCGGGTGGCCCTGGACGAGCGTGTTGTAGCGCTTCTCGGTGATGCGGTCGTGGAACTGGCGCTTGAGGTCGGTGTACGCGCGCTCCGACTTCGCCACGACCATCAGGCCCGAGGTGCCGACGTCGAGCCGGTGGACGATGCCCTGGCGCTCGGCCGCGCCGGAGGTGGAGATCCGGAAGCCGGCCGCGGCGAGGCCGCCGATGACGGTGGGGCCGGTCCAGCCGGGGCTGGGGTGGGCGGCGACGCCGACGGGCTTGTCGACGAGCACGATGTCGTCGTCCTCGTGGACGATCCGCATGCCCTCGACCGGCTCGGCGACGACCTGCACCGGGGCGGCGGGGGCGGGGATCTCGACCTCCAGCCAGGAGCCGGCGGTCACCCGGTCCGACTTGCCGGCCACGGCGCCGTCGAGCGTCACCTTGCCGTCGGCGGCCAACTCGGCGGCCTTGGTCCGGGAGAAGCCGAACATCCGGGCGAGGGCGGCGTCGAGGCGCTCGCCCTCCAGGCCGTCGGGTACGGGGAGGCTGCGGATCTGCGCTGCGGTACTCACCCGTACGAGTATGCCGGAAAGGCGGCCGCCAACCTCCCGCCCGCCTCTCCGCGGGGCCGCGGCCCCTTACTTCGCCGTCTTCTCCGCCTGCTGGTGCACGGTCCCGTCCGGGTTGCTCCCGCGGAAGGACAGCAGGACGACCAGGATCCCGCCGCACACGATCGCCGAGTCCGCGAGGTTGAAGACCGCGAAGTGCTGTACGGAGATGAAGTCCACGACGTGCCCGCGGAAGACGCCGGGCGCGCGGAACAGCCGGTCGGTGAGGTTGCCGAGGGCACCGCCCAGCAGCAGCCCGAGCGCGATGGCCCACGGCAGGCTGTACAGCCGCCGGGCGATGCGCCAGATCACGACGATGACGGCCGAGGCGATCATGGTGAAGACGACGGTGAGGGCCTGGCCCATGCCGAAGGCGGCACCGGAGTTGCGGATCACCTGGAAGGTCACGACGTCGCCGACGACCTTGATCGCCGCGTGGTTCTCCAGCCGGGCGACGACCAGCAGCTTGCTGCCGAGGTCGACCAGGAAGGCGAGCACGGCGACGACCAGCAGGACGCCGATCCGCCGCGGCCCCTTGCCGTTCTCCACCGCCGTGGCACCGTTCGCGGCGCCCGCCTCGGTCGGGTCGGCCACGACCACCTCCACGGCATCGGCGGGGTGCGGGACGCCGTCGTCCCGGGTCTGGGGGGAACCTTGCGTACTGATGATCCGCTCCGCTGCGCCGATGTTCCTGAGCCGGTGCCGCCCCGGACCCGTCCACGCGGGGACGCGTCGGGCGACATTACGGGGTCGAGCGTACGGCAAGCCCGACCCCCTGCGCCGCGCCGGTCGGCGGGTTCAGCGGCGTTCCTGCTTGGCCTTGCACTGCACGCAGAGCGTCGCCCGCGGGAAGGCCTGCATCCGGGCCTTGCCGATGGCCTGCCCGCAGGACTCGCAGACGCCGAAGCCGACGCCCTCCAGCCGCTCCAGGGCGCGCTCGGTCTGGGCGAGGCTGTCCCGGGCGTTGTTGGCGAGGGCGAGCTCGCTCTCCCGCGAGATGTTCTTCGTGCCGGCGTCCACCTGGTCGTCGCCGGCACCGTCGTTGGAGTCGCGCATCAGGCCGGAGATCGCCGCCTCGGCGGCGCCGATCTCGTTCTGCAGCCGCTCCAGCTCGCTGATCAGCTCGTTGTGCAGTTCGTGGACCTCCTGCGAGGTCCACGGCTCCTCGCCCGGACGGACCGGCAGCGTGGCCGGGTCCACGGATTCCGCCCCGCGCAGCACGGTGACGGTGTCGGTGCTGGTGGTCTGGCGTGCGGTAGTGGTCACGGTCCCCTCCCCTGGATCGACCGCCATGGCCTTGCGTGCCCGCTTGGTGGCGGTACCCGCGCCGGTTGCCTTATCAGCCATGGCTTCGACCCCATCTACGAACGAATCGAGCCGCCGGTTCCCGGCGGCTTCCAGTGCCGGAACGATAATCCCGATCAAAACCGGTCACAACATGACATACCGACGCCTCAGCATGATCCCACCCAGGCAGCCGCCCCAACCGCCACGCCCCTCGCGCCGACCAGACTTGTGCCCAGAACACCCCCGCCTAACCACCCGGGGGGACACCCCCGGGGGCACCCGCGAGCAGCCGTTCGGCGCGTCCCGCGCATCCCGCGCCGGGCGAAACCGACTTGCGGCAGCCGATACACTGGGCCTGCAAGGCGCAGATGGGACGAGTACCGACGTACGCAGCCACCAGCGACCCGGGGACGGTGCGAGCCCGGGGGTGTGCACGGCGGGAAGATCACCCCGGAGCCGCCGGAAGAACGGCCGCCGCGGCGGCCCACTAGACCCGGCAGCAAGCCCAAACAAGAGGGCCGCACGCACCACCGCGGCCAAGGAGGGTGGTACCGCGGGACGGCTCGCCGTCTCGTCCCTCCGGAGGATCCAGTCCCAGCATCCGCCGGAGGTAGACGCCCGCGATGAGCTCCCAACCCGTCACCCACCACCACCCTTCCGACGACGCGCTGCGCGCGACCCCTCGCTACAACCCCGTCCCCGCCCAGGTGGACCTGCCCGCCCTCGAACACCAGATCCTCTCCTTCTGGCAGGACAACAAGGTCTTCCAGCGCAGCCTGGAGCAGTCCGAGGGCCGCCCGGAGTGGGTCTTCTACGAGGGCCCGCCGACCGCCAACGGCATGCCCGGTGCCCACCACATCGAGGCCCGCGTCTTCAAGGACGTCTTCCCGCGCTACCGGACGATGAAGGGCTACCACGTCGCCCGCAAGGCCGGCTGGGACTGCCACGGCCTGCCGGTCGAGCTGGCCGTCGAGAAGGAACTCGGCTTCTCCGGCAAGCAGGACATCGAGGCCTACGGCATCGCCGAGTTCAACGCCAAGTGCCGCGAGTCGGTGACGCGCCACACCGACGCGTTCACCGAGCTGACCACCCGCATGGGCTACTGGGTGGACCTCGACGAGGCGTACCGGACGATGGACCCGTCGTACGTCCAGTCCGTGTGGTGGTCGCTCAAGCAGATCTTCGACAAGGGCCTGCTGGTCCAGGACCACCGGGTCGCCCCCTGGTGCCCGCGCTGCGGCACCGGCCTGTCCGACCACGAGCTGGCCCAGGGCTACGAGACGGTCGTCGACCCGTCGGTCTACGTCCGCTTCCCGCTGACCGGCGGCCCCCTGGCCGGCGGCGCGGCCCTGCTCGCGTGGACCACCACCCCGTGGACCCTGGTCTCCAACACCGCCGTCGCCGTGCACCCGGACGTCACCTACGTGGTGGCCACCGACGGCACCGAGCGGCTGGTCGTCGCCGAGCCACTGGTCGCCAAGGCCCTCGGCGAGGGCTGGGAGACCACTGGCGAGTCCTTCACCGGCGCCGAGATGGAGCGTTGGTCCTACCGGCGCCCGTTCGAGCTGGTCGACATCGAGGGCGCCCACTTCGTCCTCACCGCCGACTACGTCACCACCGAGGACGGCACCGGCATCGTCCACCAGGCCCCCGCCTTCGGCGCGGACGACCTCGCGACCTGCCGCAAGTACGGCCTGCCGGTGGTCAACCCGGTGCTCGCCGACGGCACGTTCGCCCCCGAGGTCCCGCTGGTCGGCGGCCAGTTCTTCAAGAAGGCCGACGAGGCCCTGGTCGCGGACCTCCAGGAGCGCGGCCTCCTCTTCCGCCACGTCGCGTACGAGCACAGCTACCCGCACTGCTGGCGCTGCCACACCGCGCTGCTCTACTACGCGCAGCCGTCCTGGTACATCCGGACCACTGCCGTCAAGGACGCGCTGATCCGCGAGAACGAGGCCACCAACTGGTTCCCCGAGACGGTCAAGCACGGCCGCTTCGGCGACTGGCTGAACAACAACATCGACTGGGCGCTCAGCCGCAACCGCTACTGGGGCACTCCGCTGCCGATCTGGCGCTGCGAGGAGGGCCACCTCACCTGCGTCGGCTCGCTGGCCGAGCTGTCCGAGCTCACCGGCACCGACCAGAGCGGCCTCGACCCGCACCGCCCGTACATCGACGAGGTGACCTTCGCCTGCCGCGACTGCGGCGGCACCGCCACGCGCGTGCCCGAGGTGATCGACGCCTGGTACGACTCGGGCTCGATGCCCTTCGCCCAGTACGGCTACCCGTACCAGAACAAGGAGCTGTTCGAGAAGCGCTACCCGGCGCAGTTCATCTCCGAGGCGATCGACCAGACCCGCGGCTGGTTCTACACGCTGATGGCCGTCGGCACCCTGGTGTTCGACAAGAACAGCTACGAGAACGTCGTCTGCCTGGGCCACATCCTGGCCGAGGACGGCCGCAAGATGTCCAAGCACCTGGGCAACATCCTGCAGCCGATCCCGCTGATGGACCAGCACGGCGCCGACGCGGTCCGCTGGTTCATGGCGGCCGGCGGCTCCCCGTGGTCGGCCCGCCGGGTCGGCCACGGCACGATCCAGGAGGTGGTCCGCAAGACCCTCCTCACCTACTGGAACACCGTCGCCTTCCAGGCCCTGTACGCCCGCACCGCCGACTGGGCCCCGTCCGCTGGCGACCCGGCCCCGGCCGACCGCCCGCAGCTGGACCGCTGGGTGCTCTCCGAGCTGAACACCCTGGTCCGCGAGGTGGACGCGGCGTTCGAGGCGTACGACACCCAGCGCGCCGGCAAGCTGCTGTCCGCGTTCGTCGACGACCTGTCCAACTGGTACGTCCGCCGCGGCCGCCGCCGCTTCTGGCAGGGCGACGCCGCCGCGCTCGCCACCCTGCACGAGGCGCTGGAGACGGTCACCCGCCTGATGGCCCCGCTCACCCCGTTCATCACCGAGCGGGTCTGGCAGGACCTGGTCGTCCCGGTCGCCCCGGAGGCCCCCTCCTCGGTGCACCTGTCCACCTGGCCGGTGGCCGACGAGGCCCTGATCGACACCGAGCTCTCCCGGCACATGGCGCTGGTCCGCCGCCTGGTCGAACTCGGCCGCGCCACCCGCGCCGAGTCCGGCGTGAAGACCCGACAGCCGCTGTCCCGCGCGCTGGTCGCCGCCCAGGGCTGGGAGGAGCTGCCCGCCGACCTGCGCGCGCAGATCGCCGAGGAGCTCAACGTCTCCGCCCTGGAGTCCCTGGCCGAGGTCGGTGGCTCGCTCGTCGACACCAGCGCCAAGGCCAACTTCCGCGCGCTGGGCAAGCGCTTCGGCAAGGGCGTGCAGGACGTCGCCAAGGCGGTCGCCGCCACCGACGCCGCCCG
The DNA here is from genome assembly GCF_036322405.1 of Streptomyces sp. SP17BM10. NCBI lineage: Bacteria > Bacillati > Actinomycetota > Actinomycetes > Kitasatosporales > Streptomycetaceae > Streptomyces > Streptomyces sp. SP17BM10. Next base: position 174,512 of record NZ_JAQYXB010000588.1, read on the forward strand.
CCTGGCCGCCGAACTGCGCGCGAACGGCGAAACGACCGTCGAGCTGAACGGCGAGACGATCGCCCTGTCCCCCGACGAGGTGATCATCACCGAGACCCCGCGCGAGGGCTGGGCCGTCGCCAACGAGTCCGGCGCCACCGTCGCCCTCGACCTGGCCATCACCCCGGAGCTCAAGCGGCTGGGCATCGCCCGCGACGCCATCCGCCAGATCCAGGAGGCCCGGAAGAACTCCGGCCTGGACGTCGCCGACCGCATCGTCCTGCGGTGGCGCGCCACCAACGAGGAGACCGCCGAGGCCATCGCCGAACACGGCCCCCTCGTCGCCGAAGAGGTCCTCGCGACCGACTTCGCCGCCGGCGCCGCCGACTGGACCTCCGACACCTTCACCGACGAGTCCCTCGGCCTGGCCTTCCAGCTCCGCAAGGCCTGACCCGACCAAGGAACCGCCGCCCGCTCCGAGGAGCCGGGCGGCGGTTTCCTTTTTTCCCACCCCTCCCCCGGTCCCACCCGAAAGCCCACCCGACACAAGAAGGGGCGCCCCCTCCCCGACCCGAAGGTCGGAAAGGGGACGCCCCAAAAGGCCCTGCTACAACCTCAGTTGTCGCCGTCCTCGTCGATCAGGAAGCCCCGCATGGGCGCCGGAGCCTGCTGCATCGGCTGCGGCGGCTGCGGACGCACGGCCGCCATCGGCTGGGTCATCCCGGCCGGCTGCATCTGCGGCGCCCCGGTGCTGCCACCGCCCGACGGACCGCCGAAGCTCGGCGCCGGCGGGTTCCCGCCGAAGGAGCTCTGCCCGCCGAAGGACGGCGTGCTGCCACCGAACGACGGCTGGTTCCCACCGAAGGACGTCCCACCGGAGGTCATCGACCCGGCCGGAGCCATCGACGAAGCCGCCGGCGGCAGCGACGCGGTGGCGGGGATCCGCGGCGGGGCGAGCGAGTCGTCGGCCTGCGACTCCAGCTGACGGAGCTGGGTCTCCAGGTACGACTTCAGGCGGGTGCGGTACTCGCGCTCGAACGCCCGCAGGTCCTCGACCTTGCGCTCCAGCGTGGCCCGCGCCGACTCCAGCGACCCCATCGCGACGCGGTGCTTCTCCTGCGCGTCCCGCTCCAGGGCGTCGGCCTTGGCACGGGCGTCGCGCTCCAGGCCCTCGGCCCGGCTGCGCGCCTCGCCGACGATCTTGTTGGCCTCGGAACGGGCCTCGGAGATCGCCTGGTCGGCGGTCTGCTGCGCGAGCGCCAGGACACGCGCGGCGCTGTCGCCACCGGGACCCTGCTGCTGCATCGGGCCGCCGAGCGGGCCGCCCATCTGCTGCTGCTGGCCGCCCATGGGGCCGCCCATCGGCTGCATCTGCTGCTGGCCCATGCCCTGGCCCATGCCCTGGCCCATCGGGTTGCCCATGGGCTGCTGGCCACCGGGGCCGCCCATCGGCTGGAGCATCTGACCGCCCATCGGCTGGACCAGTTGCTGCTGGCCGCCCATGGTCTGGTTCATCTGCTGCTGCTGGCCGCCCATCTGCTGCGCGCCGGGGCCGGCCGGGAGCTGCGGGGCACCGGAGGGCAGGCCGAGGGGCTGGTTGCCCATCTGCTGCTGCTGCGGGCCACCCGGACCCATCTGCTGCGGGCCGCCGGGGCCCATCTGCTGCGGACCACCCGGACCCATCTGCTGGGGACCGCCGGGGCCCATCTGCTGCGGGCCGCCCGGACCCTGCTGGCCGGGGACCGGCGGGCCGGATATGGCGGCCGGAACGGGCGCGCCGGAACGGGCGTCCTGCGGCGGTTCTTTCCGCATGTTGGCCTGGTTCTGCGCGGCGGCGCGAGTCGCGGCGGCCAGCTTGGCGCGCAGATCCTCGTTCTCGCGGAGCAGACGGGTCAGCTCCGCCTCGACCTCGTCGAGGAAGGCATCGACCTCGTCCTCGTCATAGCCTTCGCGCAGGCGGACGGTCGTGAACTGCTTGTTCCGAACGTCCTCGGGGGTCAATGGCATCTCTTCACCTCAACGTGATCGTCGGCACACCGGCATCCTGTCGCATCGGTCACCTACGACTAGGGCCGCACAAGCGAGATCAGGACATACACAATGATCATCAGTACGAAGAAGGACAGGTCGAGCGCCACGCCCCCGAGACGCAACGGCGGGATGAACCGCCGAAGAAGCTTGAGCGGCGGATCCGTGACAGTGTACGTGGCCTCCAGGACCAGGACCATGGCCTTGCCGGGCCGCCACGAACGCGCGAACTGGAAGACCCAGTCCATCACCAGCCGCACAAGCAGGAACACCAGGAAGACGGTCAGGGCGTAATAGGCCACCGCCCACACGATCTCCATCGCGCTTCCCTCTCCCCGGTCCCGGGCCCTGGGGCCCGCCGCCTGTCGCTAACCCACTGTTGATCAGATCCACACGTAAAGTCGTGGCCGGGTCAGCTCTGGTTGAAGAACCCACCCTCGGCGATCCGAGCCTTGTCCTCCGCCGTGACATCGACGTTAGCAGGAGACAGCAGGAACACCTTCTGCGTCACGCGCTCGATACTGCCGTGCAGACCGAAGACGAGTCCAGCGGCGAAGTCTACGAGTCGCTTCGCATCGGTGTCGTCCATCTCGGTGAGATTCATGATCACGGGGGTGCCGCCGCGGAACTGTTCCCCGATGGTACGGGCCTCGTTGTAGGTCCGCGGGTGCAGCGTGGTGATGCGGTAGGGCTCTCGTTCGTTCACTACCTTGGGCATGATCACCGGGGCGCTCTTCTCCAGGTTGTGGCGGCGTTCGGGTGTGATGGACGACACTGGCGCCATCCTCGGGGTCTCCTGCCGGATCGGGACCGCGGCCGGCACCGGCTGCGGAGTGATCGAGGAGACCGGGGCGGGCGCCGCGGCCGGCCGGGGAATGTCCTCCGTCCGCGCCCCCGTTCGAATCGGCTCGGGGTCCGCGTCGTAGTCGTCGTCGGGGTCGTACCCCTGGCCGTCGTACGTCTCGTCCTCCACGAGGCCGAGGTAGACCGCCATCTTGCGCATCGCGCCGGCCATGCTCCTGTCTCCTCCGCTCGGTGGTTCGGCGGCCAGGGCCAGTCGCCCTGCCTGCGGATTCCGCGACGTTCCGCCCGCGACATCTCGTCAGATCGACGGATGGTCAGATTTGGTGAATTAGTGGCGGGGGCCGCGGAGCTGCGATCCACGGTTCACTAGCGCGCTGAAAGCTGCTAGTTTCTGTCCTATTTTGTCCTGCAGTCTGATCTACTTACTCGGTGACGTTACCTGAGGGGTGACCTCACTCCGAGTACCGCCGTTCCGACGCGCACGTGTGTCGCTCCGGCGGCAATCGCCTGCTCCAGGTCGCCGCTCATCCCTGCGGAGACCATGGTGGCAGCAGGATGGGCCGTCCGTACGGCGGTTGCGATTTCCGCCAGCCGATCGAAGGCACGGGCCGGGTCCCCGGCCAGCGGCCCGGCGAGCGGAGCGACCGTCATCACACCGTCCAGCCGCAGTCCGGGCGCGCCTGCGATGGCGTCGGCCAGTTCGGCCACGTCCGCGGGGGCGACCCCGGCCCGGTGCGCGCCCTCGTCGTGCTCCTTGTCCAGTGCCACCTGCACCAGGCAGCCGAGCTCCGGGCGCCCGGTCTTGAGCACCGCCGCGGAGAGCGACTCCACGAGCCGCAGCCGGTCCACCGAGTGCACGTGGTTCGCGTACCGCACGACCGACCGGACCTTGTTGGTCTGCAGCTGCCCGACGAAGTGCCAGTCAAGAGGAAGGTTTCTGCACTGTTCCGCCTTGGGCGCGGCGTCCTGGTCGCGGTTCTCCGCGACATCCGTCACACCCAGCCCGGCGAGCAGTGCGCTGTCCTCGGCGGGATAGGTCTTGGTGACGACGATCAGGGTGACCTCGCTCCGTTCCCGCCCGGCCGCGGCACACGCGTCGGCGATCCGGCGCTCGACCACGTCGAGGTTGGTGCCGAGTTCCTCGTAGCGGGCCCGCTGGCCCTCCGTCAGCGCCGCCGCGAAATCCGCGCCGCCCGGGAACGGTCCGTAGATGTCGTTCGTCATCAGTGATCAGAGCCCAACCAGACGTAGCTCGCGAGCCGCCCCGTGCGCTGCTCGCGGCGATAGGAGTAGTGATCGGCGGATTCGAGGGTGCAGACCGGTGATCGCACCACCTCGGTGACCCCCGCGGCGGCCAGCTGGGCCACCACTCCTCCCGGCACGTCCAGGGCCGGAGTCCCCCAGGACGTCTCGGCGAAGGCCGCGGGCACCACCGCGGCGACTTCGCCGCGCAGTTCGGCGGGCACCTCGTAGCAGCGGCCGCACACCGCGGGGCCGGTGGCGGCGACGATCCGGCCGGGCTCGGCGCCCAGCTCCGTCATCGCCCGGACGACCGCGGGCACCACCCCGGCCGCGAGGCCGGGCCGGCCGGCGTGGGCCGCGCCCACGACGCCCGCCACCGGGTCGGCCAGCAGCACCGGCGTGCAGTCGGCGGTCAGCACCGCGAGCGCGAGCGGCCGGTCGGTGACCACCGCGTCCACCGTCGGAGCCTCCCCCGGCGGCTGTCGCTCCGTCACCACGGCCACCTCGGCGCCGTGCACCTGGTTCATCCAGACCACGTCGGCCGGGTTCAGCCCCACCTCGCGGGCGGCGAGCGCCCGGTTCTCCCGGACGGCCTCCGGGTCGTCCCCGACCGCGCCGCCGAGGTTCAGCTCCCCGTACGGCGAAGTGCTCACCCCGCCCCACCGGTCGGTGAAGGCGAAGTGAGCACCATCGCGCACGGCGTGATCGATCACTTAAGGAAGTCCGGCACGTCGAGCTCCTCGGCCGGGCTCTCCACGAACGGCTGCCGCGGTCCGGCCTGCACCTGCGGCGGCACCGGGGCGGCGGTCGTGGTGGCCGGCGCCTCGGTCGAGCGGGCCGGCGCGGCCGAGTCACCCTCGGAGCGGGACGTCACCGAGCCGATGCCCCCGTACGACGGCCGGGAGGCCGGGCGCTCCGGGGCGGCCGGCGGCGTGGCCGGGGCGGCGGGGGTGGACTTGACGACCGGGTCGCGGACGATCGCCGGCGGCTGTCCGCCGTCGAAGCCGGCCGCGATGACGGTGACCCGCACCTCGTCGCCGAGGGCGTCGTCGATGACCGCACCGAAGATGATGTTGGCCTCGGGGTGCGCGGCCTCGCTGACCAGCTGGGCCGACTCGTTGATCTCGAACAGGCCGAGGTCCGAGCCACCGGAGATGGAGAGCAGCACGCCGCGGGCGCCGTCGATCGAGGCCTCCAGCAGCGGCGAGGAGATCGCCATCACCGCGGCAGCCTTGGCGCGGTCCTCGCCGCGGGCCGAGCCGATGCCCATGAGCGCCGAACCGGCGTCCGACATGACGGACTTGACGTCGGCGAAGTCGAGGTTGATCAGGCCCGGGGTGGTGATCAGGTCGGTGATGCCCTGGACGCCGGAGAGCAGGACCTGGTCGGCCGAGCGGAACGCGTCGAGCACGCTGACCTGGCGGTCCGAGATGGACAGCAGCCGGTCGTTGGGGATGACGATCAGGGTGTCGACCTCTTCGCGCAGGCTCGCGATGCCGTCCTCGGCCTGGTTCGCGCGCCGCCGGCCCTCGAAGGTGAAGGGGCGGGTGACCACGCCGATGGTGAGCGCGCCGAGCGAGCGGGCGATGTTGGCGACGACGGGCGCGCCGCCCGTGCCCGTGCCACCACCCTCGCCGGCCGTCACGAAGACCATGTCGGCCCCCTTGAGGACCTCCTCGATCTCCTCGCGGTGGTCCTCGGCGGCCTTGCGGCCGACCTCGGGGTTGGCGCCGGCGCCGAGGCCCCGGGTGAGTTCACGGCCCACATCGAGCTTGACGTCGGCGTCGCTCATGAGGAGGGCCTGCGCATCGGTGTTGATCGCGATGAACTCGACGCCCTTGAGACCGACCTCGATCATCCGGTTGATGGCGTTGACACCACCGCCGCCGATACCGACGACCTTGATGACTGCGAGGTAGTTCTGCGGTGCTGCCACGTCGAAGGCCTCTCGCCTCGAATTTCCGGGTCGGCGAGGCCCGGTGAGAGCCGTACCGACGGATGTCGATGGGTAGGGAGCCTGGTTTCTGACGCAATGTCCGAAATGCCGACCGCCGACCCCAACCCTAAACTTGACCTTTAGGGTTAGTCCTGTGCCTCCGTCACATCACCAGGTGACACAGTCTGGTGACACAGGACACTAGGTGGCTCCGGGCACGCGTTTCAACGAACACGCCGAGCTTCCCTTTTTCTTTTGAGCCTATGTGATCATCGGTCGGCATATGAAACCGGGGTGACCACCAAGGGTCGGGCCGACACTCCGAAGCGTCAACCCCACCCCCAGGCGAAGAACCTACCGGATCATCCGGACACCGCCGGCGCGTCCGGCGCACTCACGTCGTAGTTCGTGCCCTTCTGAGCCAGTAGGGCCACCAGGACCCGGGCCTTGCGATCGTTCTGTTCCGGACTCCCCCAGCGCACCGTCGCACCCCCGCTGAGCTGCAGTTCGATGTCGTCGTACGAGTGCACGAGCAGCGCCCCCGCCCGCTGGGCGACATCGGACGGCAGCCCGGCGGCCACCGCCACCGCTCCCTGCACCAACTGCGCACGGGAGATCACCCCGTCCGCGTCCTTCGCCTGCTGACTGAGCCGCAGTTCCACGACCGGCACCCCGCCGGGCGGGGCCGCCTCGGTGGCGAAGCTCACGCCACCGGCGTCCACCTGGGTGAACTGGCCGTCGTCGCCCTTGACGGCGGCCACCGCCTTGCGCTGGGTGACCTTCACCTGGAGCGTGTGCGGCCAGCCCCGCCAGACCTCGGCCCCGGCCACCCGCGGGATCGCCTCGACCCGCCGCTGGGCGGCGTCCAGGTCCACCCGGGCCAGCGGGCCGTCGCCGAGCCCGCCGATCGCCGTGCGGACCTGGTCCGCCGTCAGCTTGTCGTCGGTCGCACCCTGCACGGCGACGTCCCGCACGTCCAGGAGCGAGGAGAAGAAGACCACCCAGGCCAGCGCGCCGACCACCGTGGCACCGAGCACGCCCAGCACCACGAAGCCCCGTCGGGAGAGCCGGAGCCGGGGAGCGTGCTCCTCGGCCTCCAGCTCCTCCTCCAGGGGGTCGGCGAGCCGGCCGTCAACCACGGCGGCGACCGCCGCGGGCGGCCTCGATGGCCTCGTAGACCATGCCGACCAGCAGTTCGTCGGCGTCCCGACGGCCGAACTCGGCCGCGGCCCGGCTCATGTCCCACAGCTTCTGCGGGTCGGTCAGGACGGGCAGCACGTTCTGCAGCACCCAGTCCGGGGTCAGCTCGGCGTCGTCCACCAGCAGGCCGCCGCCCGCCTTGACCATCGGCTGGGCGTTCAGCCGCTGCTCGCCGTTGCCGATCGGCAGCGGGACGAACGCGGCGGGCAGCCCGACGGCCGCGAGCTCGGCCACCGTCATGGCGCCGGCCCGGCACAGCATCAGGTCGGCCGCGGCGTAGGCGAGGTCCATCCGGTCGACGTACGGCACCGGGCGGTACGGCGGCATCCCCGGGATGTCGTTGACCTGCGGCAGCTCGTTCTTCGGCCCGACGGCGTGCAGGATCTGCACCCCGTACTGCTGGAGGCGCGGGGCGATCGCGGTGACGGTCTCGTTGAGCCGGCGCGCGCCCTGGGAGCCGCCGGAGACGAGCAGGGTGGGCAGCCGCTGGTCGAGGCCGAAGTACTGCCGGGCCTCCGGGCGGGCCGTGTTCCGGTCCAGGGTGGCGATCGTGCGGCGCAGCGGGATGCCGATGTACCGCGAGTCGCGCAGCTTGCTGTCCGGGGTGGAGACGGCGACGAAGTCGGTGTAGCGGGCGCCGATCTTGTTGGCCAGGCCCGGACGGGCGTTGGCCTCGTGCACCACGATCGGCACGCCGGCGCGCTTGGCAGCCAGGTAGGCCGGCATGGCGACGTAGCCGCCGAAGCCGACGACGGCGTCGGCGTTGACCCGCTCGATGATCTCCTGGGCGGCGCGGACGGTGCCGCGCAGCCGGCCCGGGACGGTGATCAGCTCGGGGGTGGGCTTGCGGGGCAGCGGGACGGCCGGGATGAGCTCCAGCTGGTAGCCGCGCTCGGGCACCAGCCGGGTCTCCAGACCGCGCTCGGTGCCCAGGGCGGTGATCCCGATGGACGGGTCGTGCCTGCGGAGGGCGTCCGCGAGGGCCATGGCCGGCTCGATGTGACCGGCGGTCCCCCCGCCGGCGAGTACGACATGCACCGAAATTCACCGCTCCCTGCGTGCCGGCCCGGGGGCCGGGCGCGCTGTGGTTCGTCGTCGTGGCAGCACCCGGGCCAGTCGTCTCCTGATCCGGGAGTTCTTGCTCCGGGCGGCCAGGGCCGCCTTCGCGCCGGAGGTGCTGCGTGCCAGGCAGAGCAGCACCCCGATCGCGCACATGGCCGACAGCATGGCGGAACCGCCGTAGGAGAACAGCGGGAGCGGGACGCCCGCGATCGGCAGCAGTCCCAGCGCCGACCCCAGGTTGATCACGGCCTGGGCCATGATCCACGTGGTGGCGGCTCCCGCGGCGTACCTGACGAAGGGGTCCTTCGTACCGATGGCCACACGGATACCCGCGTAGCCTAGTGCCGCGAAGAGACCGATCACCGACAGCGTCCCCACCAGACCGAGTTCCTCGCCGGTCGCGGCGAAGATGAAGTCGGTGTGCGCCTCGGGCAGCTGGCCCCACTTCTCGACGCCGGCGCCGAGGCCGGTGCCGAAGCCTCCGCCGAGGGCGAACGAGTAGACGCCGTGCAGGGCCTGGAAGCAGGCACCGTCCGGGTCGAGCTTGGTGATGCCGATGCAGCCGAGGCGTTCGGCGCGGTGCGGGACGGTGATCACCAGGGCGGTGCAGACGACGACGGCCACGCCGAGGGTGGCCACGAACAGCCGCAGCGGTGCGCCGACCATCCAGAGCAGCGCGAACAGCATGGCCACCAGGATCATCGAGGTGCCCATGTCGCCGCCGAGCATGATCAGCGCGAGCAGCAGCAGGGCGCCCGGCACGAGCGGCACGAGCAGGTGCTTCCAGGAGCTGAGGGTGCCGGCCTTCTGCTTGCGGGCGAGCAGGTCGGCGCCCCACAGGACGAGCGCGAACTTGGCGAACTCCGAGGGCTGGAACTGGAAGAAGCCGAAGTCCAGCCAGTTCTGGTTGCCGTTGATCCGCACCCCGATGCCGGGCACGGCGACCAGCGCGAGCGCGCCGATCACGCCGAACATCACCGGGTAGACGACCACCCGCAGCACCGCCACCGGGACGGCGGCGATGCCGACCAGCAGGACGAGGCCGAGGATGGCCGCGATCAGCTGTTTGAGGAAGTAGTACTGCGCGGTGTGGTGCTGGTTCAGGGCCAGGATCTGCGAGGCCGAGAAGACCATCATGAGGCCGAGCACGACCAGCAGCAGCGTGGTGCCGACGATCAGCAGGTACGGCGTCAGCGGCCGGTCCAGCCAGTACCGCACCCGGGCGCGGAAGGCGTTCAGGCGGCCCAGCGGGCCGGCCGACTTGTACTTCGTGGTGGTGGCGGAGATCACGCGCCACGGATCGGCCGCGGCCTGCTCCCGCACGCCCGAGTCCGCCCTGCCCTGCCCCGCCAACTCCCCGCTCGCTCTCCTCGTACGGACGCCCTCGCCGGGCCCGGCTACCCGCCCGCCAGCTCCCGGACGGAGGCGGCGAAGAGGTCGCCGCGCTCGCCGTAGTTGGTGAACATGTCCATCGACGCGCAGGCCGGGGCCAGGAGCACCGTGTCACCCGGCTGGGCGAGCGACGCGGCCGTCCGGACGACCTCGGCCATCGCCACCGCGCCAGTCTGGCCCTCGGCCGCCTCGATCACCGGGACATCCGGCGCGTGTCGGGCCAGCGCCTCCCGGATCAGCGCGCGGTCCTCGCCGATGAGCACGGCGGCCCGCAGCCGCTCGGCCGCGCCCTGGACGAGGTCGTCGAAGGTCGCGCCCTTGGCGAGGCCGCCGGCGATCCAGACGACCGGCCGGAAGGCGGCCAGCGAGGCCGCGGCGGCGTGGGTGTTGGTGGCCTTGGAGTCGTCGACGTAGGTGACCCCGTCGACCACGGCGACCTCGGCGATCCGGTGGGCGTCCGGGCGGAAGGCCCGCAGGCCCTCCCGGACGGCCTTCGGCTCGACCCCGTAGGCCCGCGCCAGCGCCGCCGCCGCGAGGGCGTTGGCGATGTTGTGCGGGGCAGCGGGGCGGCGGTGCGGAGCGCCCTCCACGGAGGGGTGGTGGGCGACGGGTGGGCTGACGTCCTCGACGGTGCCCAGCTCGGCGGCGTTCTTGGCCCGGTCGGGCACGAACGCGCGGTCGACCAGCAGGCCGTCCACGACGCCGAAGTTCGACGGGCCGGGGGCGTCGAGGCCGAAGCCGATCGCCCGGCAGCCCTCCTCGACGTCGGCCTCGCGGACCAGGGCCTCGGTGGCCGGGTCGGCCAGGTTGTACACGCAGGCGACGACGTTGCCCTCGTAGATCCGGCCCTTGTCGGCGGCGTACGCCTCCATCGAGCCGTGCCAGTCGAGGTGGTCGGGCGCCAGGTTGAGCACGGCGGCCGAGTGCGGGCGCAGCGAGGGCGCCCAGTGCAGCTGGTAGCTGGAGAGCTCGACCGCGAGGACGTCGTACGGCTCCTCGGCGAGGACCGCGTCCAGCACCGAGACGCCGACGTTGCCGACGGCGGCGGTGCGCTTGCCGGCCGCGGTGAGGATCGAGGCGAGCATCTGGACCGTGGTGGTCTTGCCGTTGGTGCCGGTGACGGCCAGCCAGGGGGCGGGCTCGCCGGTGGCGGGCAACGGCCTGCGCAGCCGCCAGGCGAGCTCGACGTCGCCCCAGACCTCGACGCCGGCCTGCTCGGCGGCGGCGAACAGCGGGCTGTTCGGCGGCCAGCCGGGCGAGGTGACGATCAGCCGGGTGCCCTCGGGCAGGCTCGCGCCGTCGCCGAGGCGAACCGTGATGCCCTGGGCCTCCAGCTCGGCGGCGCGGGCCTTCAGGCCCTCGCCGGCGCCGCCGTCGACCACGGTGACGTCGGCGCCCAGCTCGCGCAGGACGCGCGCGGCGCTGATGCCCGAGACACCGAGCCCGGCGACGACGACGGGCAGGGCCTTCCACTCCGGCGTCGTGGACTGGGGGTTCGTCATCCGGTCACCCATCCCGCGTAGAAGAGGCCGAGGCCGACGGCGACGCAGAGGCCCTGGATGATCCAGAAGCGGACCACGATCAGGACTTCGGTCCAGCCCTTGAGTTCGAAGTGGTGCTGCAGCGGCGCCATCTTGAAGACGCGCTTGCCGGTCATCCGGAAGGAGCCGACCTGGATGATCACCGACAGGGTGATGATCACGTAGAGGCCGCCGAGCAGCGCGAGCAGGAGCTCGGTGCGCGAGCAGATGGCCAGGCCGGCGAGGGCGCCGCCGAGGGCGAGCGAGCCGGTGTCGCCCATGAAGATCTTGGCGGGCGAGGTGTTCCACCACAGGAAGCCGAAGCAGGAGCCCATCAGGGCGGAGGCGACGACGGCGAGGTCCAGCGGGTCGCGGACGTCGTAGCAGTTGGCGGTCGCGGTGATCGCGTAGGCGCAGCTCTGGGTGTACTCCCAGATGCCGATGAAGGTGTAGGCGCCGAAGACCATGACCGACGCGCCGGTGGCGAGGCCGTCCAGACCGTCCGTCAGGTTCACGCCGTTGGACATCGCCGCGATCATGAAGTACGCGAAGATGACGAACAGCACCGGGCCGACCGCCCACTTGAAGTCGCGCACGAACGACAGGCTCTGGGACGCCGGGGTGAGCCCGCGGTCGTCCTGGAACTGCATCGCCAGCACCGCGAAGCCGAGGCCGACGATCGACTGGCCGGCCAGCTTCGCCTTGGCCCGCAGGCCGAGCGAGCGGCGCTTGACGACCTTGATGTAGTCGTCCAGGAAGCCGACCAGGCCGAGGCCCGCGGTCAGGAAGAGCACCAGCAGCCCGGAGACGGTCGGGCTCTCGCCCGTTATCGCCTTGGTCGCGAAGTAGGCGATGAGCGTCGCCAGGATGAAGGCGATGCCGCCCATGGTGGGCGTGCCCTTCTTGCTGTGGTGCGCCTTGGGGCCGTCGTCGCGGATGTACTGGCCGTAGCCGTGCTTGGCGAGCAGCTTGATCAGCGCCGGGGTGCCGAGCAGCGACAGGACCAGGCCGATCATGCCGGAGAAGAGGATCTGCTTCATCACTCGGCCGCACCGTCCGCCAGGATCGCCTCGGCCACCTTCTCCAGCCCCACCGAACGGGACGCCTTCACCAGGACCACATCCCCCGGCCGCAGCTGACTGCGCAGCAGTTCGACCGCCGCGTCCGCGTCGGACACCAGCACCGACTCCTCACCCCACGAACCTTCGTTCCTCGCGCCCAGTTCCATGCAGGCCGCCTCGCGCCCGCCGACCGCCACCAGCTTGGTGACGTCCAGCCGCACCGCGAGCCGCCCGATGGCGTCGTGCTCGGCCAGGCTGTCCTCGCCGAGCTCCCGCATCTCGCCGAGCACCGCCCAGGTGCGGCGGCGCTCCGGGCCGCGGCCCCCCATCGAGACCAGCGCCCGCAGCGCGGCCCGCATCGAGTCGGGGTTCGCGTTGTAGGCGTCGTTGACGACGGTGACACCATCGGCCCGGTCGACGACCTCCATGCGCCAGCGGGACAGCGCACCCGCCTCGCCCAGGGCTGCCGCGGCGTCGTCGACGGACATCCCGAGCTCCACCGCCACCGCGGCGGCGGCGAGGGCGTTCGAGACGTGGTGCTCACCGTACAGGCGCAGCTGTACGGGCGCGGAACCGGCCGGGGTGGTGAGCGTGAACGATGGCCGTCCGGTGGCGTCCAGGCGAACGTCGGTCGCCCGGACGTGGGCGTCCGGGGACTCGCCGAACAGGACGACCCTGGCCTTGGTGCGGGCCGCCATCGCGCGGACCAGCCGGTCGTCGGCGTTGAGGATCGCGGCGCCGTCCGCGGGCAGCGCCTCGACGAGCTCGCCCTTGGCCTCGGCGATCTTCTCCTGCGAGCCGAACTCACCGACGTGCGCGGTGCCGACGTTCAGCACCAGGCCGATCCGGGGCGGGGTGATGGAGGTGAGGTACTCGATGTCGCCCTTGTGCCGGGCGCCCATCTCCATGACCAGGTGCCGGGTGGCGGGCTCGACCCGCAGCGCGGTCATCGGGTGCCCGATCTCGTTGTTGAGCGAGCCGGGCGGGTAGACGGTGTCGCCGAGGCGCTGGAGCAGCTGGGCGATCAGGTCCTTGGTGCTGGTCTTTCCGGCCGAGCCGGTCAGCGCGACCACGGTGGTCGCCTCGGCGCGGGCCACGACGGCGCGGGCCAGCTTGCCGAGGGCGTCCACGACGCTGTCGACCAGGACGGCGGGCACGCCGACCGGGCGGGAGGCCAGGACCGCGACGGCGCCGGCCGAGACGGCGGTGGCCGCGTAGTCGTGGCCGTCCACGTGCTCTCCGACGAAGGCCGCGAACAGGCCGCCGGGGACGACCTTCCGGGAGTCGACCTCGACCGGGCCGGTGACCGGGGTGGCCGGGTCGACGCCGTCCAGGGTGCCTCCGACGGCTGCGGCCACCTCGGCGAGGGTCAGTGCGATCACTGCTGCTCTACTCCTCGGTCGCCCCGGGCGGCCGTGGTCCGCACGACGGAGCTCCGCTTGATCTCGTCGTGCAACACCTCCCGGTCGTCGAAGGGGCGGATCTCGTCTCGAACGTACTGGCCAAGTTCGTGGCCCTTGCCCGCCACCAGCACGGTGTCGCCGGCGTGCGCGCGGGCCACGGCGAGGCGGATCGCCTCGGCCCGGTCGGGGACGACCAGGACGTCGCCGCGCTCGGCCTCGGGGACCGCGGCGGCGCCGCCGAGCATGCTGGCGAGGATCGCCAGCGGGTCCTCGCTGCGCGGGTTGTCGCTGGTCAGCAGGGCGGTGTCGGCGAGCCGGGCGGCGATGTCGCCCATCGGGCCGCGCTTGTGCGGGTCGCGGTCGCCGCCGCAGCCGACGACGACGTGCAGCCGGCCCTTGGTGACCTCGCGCAGCGAGGCGAGGACGGCGCGCAGGGCGTCGGGCTTGTGCGCGTAGTCGACGACGGCGACGAACGGCTGTCCGGCGTCCACGCGCTCCAGGCGGCCCGGCACGCCGGGCACGGCGGCGACGCCCGCGACGGCCCGGTCCAGCGGCAGCCCGGCGGAGACCAGGACGGTGATCGCGGCGAGGGCGTTGGCCACGTTGAACGGGCCGGGCAGCGGCACGGAGGCGTCCGCCTCGGCGCCGTCCGGGCCGAGCACCCGGAAGGTCGAGCCGATCGGGCCGAGCTGGACGTCGACCGCGCGCCAGTCGGCGCCCGGGTCGCCGGCGGCGGAGAAGGTGGCCACCGGGATCTCGGCCTCGGCGGCGAGCCGGCGGCCGTACTCGTCGTCGACGTTGACCACGCCGCGACGGGACTTGCCGGGCTGGAAGAGCCTGGCCTTCGCCTGGAAGTAGTCCTCCATGTCCGGGTGGAAGTCGAGGTGCTCCGGCGTGAGGTTGTTGAACAGGGCGACGTCGTACGTCACCCCGTCGGTGCGGCCGAAGACCAGGGCGTGGCTGGAGACCTCCATGGTCACCGCGTCGGCGCCGCGCTCGGCCATCACGCCGAGGATCGCGTGCAGGTCGGTGGCCTCGGGGGTGGTCCGCTCGCTCTTGATCCGCTCGGTGCCGACCCGCATCTCGACGGTGCCGATCACCCCGGGGCTGCGGCCGGCGCCGCGCAGGCCTCCCTCCACCAGGTAGGAGGTGGTGGTCTTGCCGTTGGTGCCGGTCAGGCCGAGCATCAGCAGCCGCTCCGACGGGTGCCCGTAGACGATCGCGGCCAGCTCGCCCATCCGGGCCCGCGGCCGGTCGACGACCAGCAGCGGCAGGCCGGTGGGGGCGGCCAGCTCGGCGCCCGCCGGGTCGGTGAGCACGGCCACCGCGCCGGCCGCCGCGGCCTTGGCCGCGAAGGCCGCGCCGTGGTGGTTGGCGCCCGGGAAGGCCACGTACACGTCGCCCGGGCGCACCGCGCGGGAGTCGTGGGTGACGCCGGTGACGGCACCGCCTTCGACGGGCGGCAGACCCAGCCGGTCGGCCAGCTCGGCGAGCGGCAGGGCGGCGGCCTCGGCCGGGCGGGGCGGACTCACGGTGGTTTGATCGGGTTTCGGCACGGCGGGAAGGCTATCCGCCGAAGGGTGCCCAGGGCCAAACCGGCCCTGCGCCGCGCCGCCGGCCGACCCGGCCAGCTCGTTGCTCATGCTCGTTCACGGCTTCCAGTCGACGGGCAGGTTGGGTGCCTCGCTGTTGCTCGGCGGGACCTGGAGGGTCTTGAGGGTGAACTCCATCACCTGCTTGAACACCGGGCCGCACAGCTGGCCGCCGAAGTGGCCGTTGACCGGGCCCTGGAGGGTGCAGGAGACGGTCACCCGGGGCGCCTCCGCCGGGGCGAAGCCGATGAAGGAGGCGGTGTAGCCGTCGTAGCCGACGCCGTTGGCCGCGCCGCGGTTGGCGGTGCCGGTCTTGCCGGCCACGCGGTAGCCGGGGATGGCGGCCTTGCCGCCGGTGCCCTGCTCGTCGTCGACGACGGACTCCAGCATCTGGGTGAGCGTCTTGGCGGTCTGGTCGCTGACCACCCGGGTCTGCTCGCCCGGCGGCGTCGGGCTGTACTTGCCGTCCGGGCTGGTGATGCCCTGGACGATGCTGGGCGCCACCCGGACGCCGCCGTTGGCGATGGTCGAGTACACCGACGTGGCCTGCAGCGCGTTCATCTGCAGCGGGCCCTGGCCGAAGGAGATGTTGTACTTCTCCGAGGCGACCAGGTCCTCCGGCTTCTTGAGCTTGCCGACCGTCTCACCGGGGAAGTTCAGGCCGGTCGGCTGGGCCACGCCGAACTTGCGCAGGTAGCCGTCCAGCACCTGGTTGGCCTTCAGCTGGTCGCCGTCGCCGAGGGTCTCGATCGCCTCGATGGTGCCGATGTTGGAGGACTTGGCGAGCACTCCGGCCAGGGTCAGGTACCAGTTGTCGTGGTCGACGTCGTCCTTGAACTGCTGCCCGGCCCGCACGAGCCGGTTGGGAACGGTCACCTTGGTGTCCCAGGTGGCCTTGCCGGAGTCCAGCACGGCGGCCATGCTCATCACCTTGGCGGTGCTGCCCGGCTCGTAGGCGTCGCCCAGGGCGGCGTTGCCCAGCTGGGACTGCTTGGCGGTGCTCAGGTCGTTCGGGTTGAAGCCGGGCGCGGTGGCCATCGCGAGGACCCGTCCGGTCTTCACGTCCTGGACGACGACGTAGCCCTTCTCCGCGCCGGAGTTGGCCACCTGGTCGGCGATCGCCCGCTGGGCGGCCCACTGGATGTCCCGGTTGATGGTCAGCTTGACGTCGCTGCCGGGCACGGCGGCCTCCAGCGAGCCCCCGGCGGTGGGCACCAGCCGGCCGCCCGCCTGGGCGTAGCTGTTGTGGCCGTCCTTGCCGGCCAGCAGCTTCTGGTACTGCAGCTCCAGGCCGCCCGCGCCCTGCCCCTCGCCGTTGACGAAGCCGACCAGGTTGGCCGCCAGGCCGTCGGAGGGGTAGACCCGCTTCTGGGTCTCCTGGTTGAACACGCCGGCCAGCGGGTTGGCGCACTCGTTGTCGACCCGGGTGCGCCCGCCCTGGTCGGCGGGCTTGCCGAGCTGGCGCTTCTGGGCCTGGCAGGCGCGCGAGCCGGCCTGCTTCTCCAGGTTCGCCTTGAGCTCGCTGATCTGGCTCTTGGCGCTCGGGGTCTGCTGGGCGGCGAGCCGCTTGTAGCGGCTCTTGGGGGTGTGCAGGTCGGCGGCGATCTTCTCCTTGGGCACGCCGATGATCGGCGACAGCAGCGCCGCCGCCTGCTCGGGGGCGTCCGGGACGCCGGTGGCCTCCGGGGTGAACATCGCCGGGTCGGCGGTGATGTCGTACGCGTCGACGGTGGCCGCCAGGGCGACGCCGTCGGAGGACGTTATCGAGCCGCGCTCGGCGGTGATCGGGATGTTGAGGTAGCGGTTGGTGTTGGCGTCGGCGGCCAGCGCGTCGGCGTCCAGCAACTGCAGCTGGACGAGCCGGCCCGCGAAGACGGAGAACACCAGCGACAGCACGACGGTGATCACCCGCAGCCGGCGCTTGGGCTCGGCCAGCTTGAGGGCCTTGGGGCGCTGCGGCGGACGGGACTTGGGGCGCGGCCGGGCCGCCGCCTGGGACCTGGCCGGCGGTCGGCCCTCGGGGCGGCGCTGCTGCGGAGCCCTCGGCGTCCGGGCGGCGGCGGCCTTCGCGGGCTGGCCGCCGGCGGGCTGCTTCGGCCGGGCCGGCTGCGCCTTCGCGGACTGCGGCTTGGTCGGCTGCGGCTTGGCGGGCTGGGCCTTCTTGGACGCCTGCCCGCGAGGGGCCGCGCCCTTGGGCGCCGCCGGACGGCGCGGGTTGCCGGAGCCCCCGGCGGACGGCTGTCGCGGCGTACTCATGCACCCACCCCG
Organism: Streptomyces sp. SP17BM10; assembly: GCF_036322405.1. Classification (NCBI taxonomy): domain Bacteria; kingdom Bacillati; phylum Actinomycetota; class Actinomycetes; order Kitasatosporales; family Streptomycetaceae; genus Streptomyces; species Streptomyces sp. SP17BM10. The sequence continues at coordinate 191,999 of NZ_JAQYXB010000588.1, forward strand.
CTGCGCTCGGCAGGGGCATCCGCCCATGCGCGCCCGCCGGACCAGCCGCCCACCGCGCGCCCGGCCACCCGTACGCCCGTTCTGACGTCCTGCTCGCTCCGCCCGCTCATCGGGCCGCACCCCCCGTCGGCGCGGGCGCCGGGGCGCCCGGGTTGATCTGGACGACGGAGTCGCCTGCGGTCGCCGTCGGCGCCGGGGCGCTCGGCTGGGAGCTCGGCGCCGGCTGCTGCTTGGTCGGCCACGGCTCGGCCGTCGACCGCTTCACCGGCGGGCTGTCCTGCGCCGGGCCGGGCTTGCCGAGCACCTTGCCCCCGTTGCCCAGGTCCAGGAAGGCCATCCCGCCGGCCGGGATCATGCCCAGCTCGGCGGCCCGCCGGGCCAGCGCGTCCGGCGCGGAGTTCTGGTCGATCTGGTGCTGGAGGCTCTGCTGCTCGTCGGTCGCCGTGGTGGTCTGCCGCTGCAGCCGGGACAGTTCGAAGGAGCCCTCGTTGAGCGCCGTGTTCAGCGTCAGCAGCCCGAGCAGCCCCGCCGCCAGCAGGACCACCACCAGGACGGCGAAGGGCGTGCGTCCCCGCACGGGTCGCCGCCCCGGCCGGACCGTGATCCGCGCCCTGCCCTGCCCCGGGAGTGCTCCGCTCCCCGCCCGGACCCCACCGGCCACCGGCCCCACTGCTCTCCTCCGCCCTTCGGACCGCCCTGGGACCCGCTCAGCCCCGCTTCTTCCGGTCCCTGATCCTCTCCGCCACCCGCAGCCGCACGGGCGCGGCGCGCCGGTTCTCCTCGATCTCCGCCTCGGTGGCCAGCTCGGCACCGCGGGTGATCAGCTTCAGCCAGGGCTGGTGCTCCTCGGGGACGAACGGCAGTCCCGGCGGCGCCGTGCTGGTCGCTCCGGCCGCGAAGTACTGCTTCACCAGGCGGTCCTCCAGCGACTGGTAGGACATCACCACGATCCGTCCGCCGACCGCGAGGGCCTCCAGCGCTCCCGGGATGGCCCGGTCCAGCACCTCCAGTTCGCCGTTCACCTCGATCCGCAGGGCCTGGAAGGTCCGCTTCGCGGGGTTGCCGCCGGTGCGCCGGGTGGCCGCCGGAATGGCGTTGCGCACCAACTCGACCAGACGCGCGCTGTTGGTGAACGGTTCCTTCTCGCGCTCCCGGACGATCACCGAGGCGATCTTCCCGGCGAACCGCTCCTCGCCGTAGAACTTCAGGATCCGGGCCAGCTCGCCGTGGCTGTAGGTGTTGAGCACCTCGGCCGCGCTGATCCCCCGGGTCTGGTCCATCCGCATGTCCAGCGGGGCGTCCTGGGCGTACGCGAAGCCGCGGTCCGCCTCGTCCAGCTGCATGGAGGAGACGCCGAGGTCGAACAGGACCCCGTCGATCCGGTCGATGCCCAGGCGCTCCAGCACCTCGGGGATCTCGTCGTAGACGGCGTGCACCAGGGTGGCCCGGTCGCCGAACCGGGCGAGGCGCTCGCCGGAGAGCTTGAGCGCCGCCGGGTCGCGGTCCACCGCGACCAGCCGGACCTCGGGGAACTGGGTGAGCAGCGCCTCGCTGTGCCCGCCGAGGCCGAGGGTGGCGTCCACCACCACGGCGCCCGGCCGGGAGATCGCCGGCGCCAGCGCGTCCATGCACCGCTGCAGCATCACGGGGACGTGCTTCGGTCCCGGCTCATTGGTGGTCATGCGCGGTGGCGCCCTTCCTCGGTGCGGAGCAGCCCGATGCCCGGGAGCTGCGCCCCATTCTCGCCCACCGCCGGGAGCGGGCACGACACGGCCCGTGGTCCCCGCCCGCTCGAGGGGAAGGACATGGCCGCCGGGCGCCGGGGAAGGTGCGCCAGGAGGACACGGAGCGGGTGGAGGCCACGGGCCGGGTCGGGCCGGAGCACCGGCCGGTGAGGCCCGGTTGACGGGTCCCGGCGGGTGTGCTCCACTGCGCCGCAACTCTATCGCGCGGGCCCCGCCAGTCAATGGCCCGCTCCGGCGCACCACCCGGGCGGCGGTACGGATCACCGCAGGTCGCGGCCGTCCCGGCGGCCGGGCCGGGCGGGCGGGGCGGCCGCGCCGGCCGGGCGCGCGCCCCGGGTCGCGCGCGCTTCGGGACCAGGCCGGACAAACCCGTCCGTTGTGGCTATGCGCTCGGTCACAGCGCCGCGTTCTGTAGCTCTCCACCCCACCGCGGCCACCCGAATCGCACTAACGTCGCCCCTATGACAGTGACCCCCGACCGGCCCACGCCGACCGCCGCTGCCGACACCGCGACCCCCGCCATCATCGACCGCTTCGTGGCGTCCAACCGCGAGTACGCCGTCACCTTCCACGACGGCGGCATGGACGCCCGCCCGGTGCAGAAGATCGCCGTCGTCGCCTGCATGGACGCCCGCCTCGACCTGTTCGCGGCGCTCGGGCTCGAACTGGGCGACGCCCACGTCATCCGCAACGCGGGCGGCGTCGTCACCGACGACACCATCCGCTCCCTCACGATCAGCCAGCGTGCTCTCGGCACCCGCTCGATCGCGCTGATCCACCACACCGGCTGCGGCCTGCTCGGACTCACCGAGGACTTCCGCCGCGAGCTGGAACTGGAGGTCGGCCAGCGCCCGCAGTGGGCGGTCGAGGCCTTCGTCGACCTGGACGGCGACGTCCGCCAGTCCATGCAGCGCGTGCGCACCTCCCCCTTCCTGCTGCACACCGACGACGTCCGCGGGTTCGTCTTCGACGTCCACACCGGTCTGCTGCGCGAAATCCACTGACCGGGGCACCCTGTCCCCCGGTCACCCGCCCCGAGTCGAGCGGGCGGGTCACAGCCTGGGCGACAGGGTGACTTCCGCGCCCCCGGCGGGAGAGAATGCGCCTGCCGGTTGACCTCGAACCACCTGGGGCGGCCGGGCCGCAGGCCGCTGTCCCGGCGCCGGATCCCGCACGGAACCGCCCCTGGCACGGCCGCGTCAAGCATGGGGTGGGGGCCGGCCTCGAGGTGAGGCGGGCACGGTGTGCCAGGGAGCGTAACGGGTGACGAGCTACAGCGATCAGGCCGGTGTCGGCGGTTCTTCGGGGGGCGCCCAGGGGGCGGACGGGTACCACCGGGTCGGCCTGCCCGAGCTCGCCGCCGTCGTGGACCGGATCCGCGCCAACATCGAGAGCGTGATCGAGGGCAAGCCGGAGGCCGTCCGGATCGCCCTGACCGTCCTGCTCGCCGAGGGCCACCTGCTGCTCGAGGACGTGCCCGGCGTCGGCAAGACCATGCTGGCCAAGGCGCTCGCCCGCTCGGTCGACTGCACCGTGCGGCGCATCCAGTTCACGCCCGACCTGCTGCCCTCGGACGTCACCGGCACCAACATCTACGACCAGCACCAGCGCGACTTCGAGTTCCGCCCGGGCGCGATCTTCGCCCAGATCGTGGTCGGCGACGAGATCAACCGCGCCTCGCCCAAGACCCAGTCCGCGCTGCTGGAGTCGATGGAGGAGCGCCAGGTCACCATCGACGGCACCAGCTACGAGCTGCCGTCGCCGTTCATGGTCGTCGCCACCCAGAACCCGGTCGAGATGGAGGGCACCTACCCCCTCCCCGAGGCCCAGCGGGACCGCTTCATGGCCCGCATCTCGATCGGCTACCCCAGCCCCGAGGCCGAGTTCGCGATGCTCGACGTGCACGCCGGCGCCAACCCGCTGGCCGACCTCCAGCCGGTCGCGCACGCCGCCGACATCCTCAAGCTGATCGACCTGGTGCGCACCGTGCATATCGCCGACCCGGTCCGCCGCTACGCCGTCGACCTGGTCGGCGCCACCCGCACCAGCCACGAGCTGCGCCTGGGCGCCTCGCCGCGCGCCACCCTGCACCTGGTGCGGGCCGCCCGCGCCGCCGCCGCGCTGGACGGGCGCGACTACGTCACCCCGGACGACATCCAGCGCCTCGCCGTCCCGGTCCTCGCACACCGCCTGATGCCGACCGCCGAGACCCAGCTCAGCCGCCGCACCTCCGAGCAGATCGTGGCCGACCTCGTGGCCCGGGTGCCGCTGCCGCGCCCGCAGGGCGGCCCGGCCGGCCGGAGGGGCTGAGGTGTCGTCGTCCGACTCACCGTCGGGCCTGCGGGCCGGCCTGCGCGGCCTCACCACCCGGGGCCGCTCCTTCCTCGCCGCCGGGCTCACCGCCATGGTCTGCGCGTACCTGCTCGACCAGGACGCGCTGCTGCGGGTCGGCGTGCTGCTCGCCGCGCTGCCGCTGGCCGCCGCCCTGGTGCTCGCCAACACCCGCTACCGGGTGGCCAGCGGGCGCCGACTGAGCCCCCACCGGGCGATCGCCGGCCAGGAGGCCCGGGTCCACCTGCGGGTCGACAACATCTCCCGGGTGCCCACCGGGCTGCTGCTCCTGGAGGACAAGGTCCCGTACGTGCTCGGGCCGCGCCCGCGCTTCGTGCTGGACCGCGTCGAGCCGCGCGGCAACCGCGAGGTCTCCTACCGGGTCCGCTCCGACCTGCGCGGCCGCTACGAACTCGGGCCGCTCCAGCTGCGGCTGTCCGACCCGTTCGGGATGTGCGAGGTGAACCGTTCGTTCGCCGCGTCCGACGTGCTCACCGTCGTCCCCCAGGTCCAGGCGCTGGCACACGTGCGGCTGAGCGGCGAGTGGCTCGGGCAGGGCGAGAGCCACTCCCGCACCCTCGCGCTGGCCGGCGACGACGACGTGATCCTGCGCGAGTACCGGCCCGGCGACGACCTGCGCCGCGTGCACTGGAAGTCCACCGCCCGCTACGGCGAACTGATGGTCCGCCGCGAGGAGCAGCCCCAGCGCGCCCGCGCCACCGTGCTGCTGGACACCCGCGAGATCGCCCACCGGGGCAGCGGCCCCGCCTCCTCCTTCGAGTGGGCGGTCAGCTGCGCCGCGTCCGTCTCCGTCCACCTGCTGGAGCGCGGCTACCAGACCCGGCTGCTCACCGACACCGGCCAGTGGGTCCCCGGCCCCGGCGCCGGCGGCACGAACGCGGCGGCCGAGGCCTCCGGGCTGATCCTCGACGCGCTCGCGATCGCCGACCTGTCCGACGGCGGCGGGCTCTCCCGCGCCGAGGAGCCGCTGCGCGCCGGCGGCGAGGGCCTGCTGGTCGCCGTCCTCGGCGAGCTGGACGAGTCCCAGGCCACCCGGCTGGCCCGCCTGCGCGGGCGCACCGGCGGCGCCATCGCCTTGCTCCTCGACACCGGAACCTGGACCGGCCTGCGGATGCTCGCCCCCGAGACCGGCGGCGACGAGTTCCGCGCCCGGGTCCGCCAGCTGCGCGAGGCCGGCTGGACGGTCCTGCCGGTGCGCGCCGGGGACTCGCTCCCCGACCTGTGGCGGGCCGCCGACGGCGCGAAGACCACCGCCCCCTACCGAGAAGAGGCCGGCGCGTGACCACCCGGGCCAAACTGACCGTCTACGCGGCGCTGGCCACCGCCCTCGCCTCGCTCTGCCTGACCCCGCTGCTCACCACCAAGAGCTGGATCACCCACGCCTTCCTGGTGATCGCGGTGATCGCCGCGGTCGGCGCGGGCCTGCGCCGCACCCCGCTGTTCCGCTGGACGGTGCCGCTCGGGCAGCTGATCGCCCTGGTCCTCCTGCTGCTGATCGGCTTCGCCGACTCCGCCGCGCTGTGGGGCGACCTGATCCCCGGTCCGGACTCGGTGGGCTCCCTGGACCGGGTGTTCGGCTCAGGCCTGGACGACGTCCAGCAGTACGCCATCCCCGCACCGCCCAACGCGGGCCTGCGGCTGATCCTGGTCGGCTCGGTCGGCCTGATCGCGCTGCTCGTCGACACCGTCGCCGTGACGTACCGGCGCTCGGCGCTGGCCGGGCTGCCGCTGCTGGCGCTGTACTCGGTCGGCAACGGCCTGGCCGGCGACCACGGCAGCTGGATCTGGTTCGGCCTGGCCGCGGCCGGCTACCTGCTGCTCCTCTTCGCCGAGGGCCAGGACCGCGTCTCCCGCTGGGGCCGGGTCTTCCGCGGCACCTCGCGCGGCACCGAGAGCTCCGGCACGGTCGGCCTCGGCGGCCAGCAGGTCGGCATCCTGGCCCTGGCCGTCGCCATGCTGCTTCCCGTCTTCCTGCCGCACTGGGACTCCGGCCTGCTGCACTCCGGCTCCGGCGCCAGCGGCGGCGGGGGCTCGGCCGGCGCGGTCACCAGCCTCGACCCGCTGGTCAGCCTGCAGGCCGAGATCACCAAGCCCACCGACACCGAGCTGCTGCGCTACACCCTCGACAGCGACATCGCCGACCAGACCTACCTGCGCACCGGCTCGCTGGACGTGTTCGACGGCACCAACTGGAAGCTCGGCTCCACCACCGTCGCCGACGTGGGCGCGGCCCTTCCCCCGCCGGAGGGCCTGCAGGACCCCAACCTCCCGCAGGTCAAGGGCGACTTCCAGGTCAGCAGCACCCTGGAGAAGAGCTGGCTGCCGTTGCCCTACCCGGCGCTCTCGGTCCAGCTGCCCAACCGCGGCGAGTGGAAGCTCGACCGGCTGACCCGCACCCTGATGCCCACCAGCGACAAGGCGATCAAGGGCCTGCACTACCAGGCCACCTCGCTGGACGTCCGGCCCACCGCCAACGACCTGCGCTCCGCGTCGAGCGCGCCCCAGGACATCCGGGAGCACTACACGGCGCTGCCGGCCAACCTGCCCGCCGAGGTGGCGCAGGAGGCCCGGCGGGTCACTGCCAAGGAGACGACCGACTACGACAAGGCCGCCGCCCTCGCCGCCTGGTTCACCGGACCGGAGTTCCGCTACGACACCAGCGTCAACAGCGGCACCGGCACGGACGCCATCGTCACCTTCCTGCGCGACAAGCGCGGCTTCTGCGTCCACTTCGCCTCGACCATGGCGGCGATGGCCCGCACGCTGAAGATCCCCGCCCGGGTCGCCGTCGGCTTCACCCCCGGCGACGCCCAGAGCGGTAACACCTACTCGGTGACCGGCCGGATGTACCACGCCTGGCCCGAGCTGTACTTCACCGGCTACGGCTGGATGCGCTTCGAGCCCACCCCGAGCCGCGGCGTGCAGCCCCGCTACAACGAGCAGGCCGCCACCGCGCCCACCACGCCCACCCAGCAGCCGACCGCCGCCGCCACCAGCGAGGCGCCCGCGCCGGCGCCGTCCAGCAGCAAGGACTGCGACGCCAAGCTGCGTCGGATGGGCGAGTGCGGCAAGAAGGACACCGCCGCCGGCGACACCGGCCAGGACTCCTGGCTGCTCTCCGCGCAGGTGCTCGGCACCCTCGCCGTGGTGGTCGCGCTGATCGCGCTGCTGCTCGTCCCGATGGTCTGGCGCGCCGCGCTGCGCCGGCGCCGGATCGGCGGCGGGCGCCGCCGTCCCGGCGGGGAGGGCCCGGCCGAGCTCACCGACGAGCAGGTCCTGGCCGCCTGGGACGAGCTGGTCGACTCCGCCTGGGACCTCGGCATCCCGCCGGACGAGTCGCGCACCCCGCGCGCCGCCGCCCGGCGGATCACCGAGCGGGCCGAGCTGGGCGAGGACGCGGCGGCCGCCGCCGGACGGCTGGCACTGGCCACCGAGCGGGTGCTCTACGCCCGCTCCGCCCACGTCACCGCGCCGCTCGCGGCCGACGTCCGCACCGCCCGGGAGGGCCTGCTCGCCACCGCGGGCCGGCGCGAGCGGACGCGGGCGGTCCTGCTGCCGCCGTCGGCGGCGCAGTTGTGGTGGCGGATCTCGGACGCGGTCCTGACCGCCCGGGTGACGGTCGGCGGCCGGGTCACCCGGGTGTCCGACGCCGTCACCCGACCGGTGCGGCGGGGGTTCACCCGCAAGGGGCGCGACGAGGAGTCCTGAGGGACCCGGAGGACGTACGGAGCCGCCGGGGCGGGCAGTCGATCGACTGCCCGCCCCGGCGGCTCTTCAGGCTCCGTTGTCGGCCGGCTCCCGCGCCCGGGGCAACCCCCGGGGGCGGGCTCAGAACCCGCCGGTCTGCTCGTCCCGGCGGCGCTGCCAGCGCTGCTCCACGCGGTCCATCATCCCCGCCTTGCGGCGCGGCGCGGCGGTCTGCTTCGGGCCCGAGGCCTGGCCCGCGGGCCCCCGGCGCCAGCCCGTCACGGCGAACACCGCGCACCCGAGCATCACCAGGAACCCGACCACGCTGACCCAGATCTGGTCCGGAACGACCATGCCGCCCATCAGCAGGGCGACGCCCACCACGAAGCCGGCGACGGCCAGGTAGACCCGTCGGCGGGTGTAGGTGCGCAGGCCGGTTCCCTCAAGCGCCGACGCGAATTTGGGATCTTCGGCATACAGCGCTCGCTCCATCTGGTCGAGCAGTCGCTGCTCGTGCTCCGAGAGCGGCACGGAGTCCTCCTACTCGTCGGTCGCGGGTGCGACCGGTCCGCCGCCCCGGTCGGGGAGGCAAGTCCATTCGGCCTTCGGGACACGCGGTCGGACGCCTGTGCGGGGGACCCGGTCCGTGTCGTCCATATGCCCCATGCGTCCGGCTGTCATGCTTTCCGGCTTTACCCAGATCATACGGTCCGTGGGCCCGTAACGGGGCGGTCCGCGGCGCGTGGGCCGGGCCACTTCGGCCGGGGTCGACCGCACTCCTCCCAACGCGGCGGACGGCGAACTAGTGCCCGATCCGCTGGAATCGGCCCGGACCTGGGGAGCTGCGGCGATCACGGCCGGTCGGCCGGGAGGTGGAGGGGAGACGAACCGCCGCCGCACGCTGTGCGAAGCCGCCGGCGGCGGGACGTCCGGACGGCCGCCCGGAGGGGCCGTCGAGGGGCTCAGCCGAGCGTGGCCAGCAGGTGCAGCTGGGTCGCCACGGCGTGGAAGGCGGGCTGCGCGGCGGCGGCCTCCTCCAGCTTCAGCAGGGCCTCCATCGCGCCCGGCTCGGTGTCCACCAGGACGCCGGGGACGAGGTCGGAGAAGACCCGCACGCCGTGCACCGACTGGACGCGCAGGCCGGCGCCCTCGGCGAGGCGGGAGAGCTCCTCGCCGGTGAAGCGGCGCGGCATCGGGTCCTGCTCGCCCCAGCGGCCGTCGGTGGCCGACAGCACGGTGCGGGCCTCGGTGAAGTGGCCGGCCAGCGCGCGGGCCAGCACGGCGCCGTTGCGGTTGGCGGCCAGCAGGCTGACCAGGCCGCCCGGGCGCAGGGTGCCGGCCAGAGAGCCGAGCGCCTCGGCCGGGTCGTCCACGACCTCCAGGACGCCGTGGCACAGCACCGCGTCCGTCGTGCCGGGGGCGATCACCTCGGGCAGCGTCTGGGTGTCACCCTGGACGGCGCGCACCAGGTCGGTGACGCCGGCCTCGGCGGCCCGGCGCTCCAGCGCGAACAGCGCGTCCGGGCTCGGGTCGACCACGGTGACGCGGTGGCCGAGCCTGGCCACCGGCACGGCGAAGTTGCCCGTGCCGCCGCCGGTGTCGACGACGTCGAGCACGGGCTGGTCCAGCTCGGCGGCCCGCTTCTCCAGGGCGGCCCGCACCACCTCCCAGACCACGGCGGTGCGCAGGGCGCTGCGGGGGCGCGTCGGGTACAAGGCGGGACTCCTCGGCACGTGCAGAACGATCGGGAACGTCACCACCATAGGGCCTGTCCTCGGACTCCCGTCTGCCGTGCGACGCCCGGGCGGACGACGGGAGTCCGAGGACAGGCCCCTGAACCGGCCGGGTGGGGCCGCCCGTCACGCCTCGTGCGGGCGGTCGCCGGCCGACGGCAGGCGCGGGGCGGGCGGGGTCGGGCGCAGGCCGAGGAGGCGCTCGACCAGGCGCAGGAACAGGGCGGTGTTGCGGACCAGGTCGTCGGCGTCGCGGGCCGAGGCGGCGCCCCGGATGCCGGCCTCGGCGGCGGCCCGGCGGCGGGCGCCGGCGCCGTAGTAGACGGCCCACTCGGCGAGTTCGGGCGCGACCTCGGGCAGCACCTCCCAGGCGCTGCGGATGGCTTTTCGGCGGCGCGGGTTCTTCTCCGGCCGCCCGCGCACGGCGAGCACGGCCGCGACGGTGCGCAGCGCCGCCAGGTGGGCGGTGGCGTACCGCTCCAGCGGGTCCTCCAGGGCGCGGGCCCGGGCGAGCGTGCGGTGGGCGTCGGCGAGCAGGTCGAGGGCGGCCGGCGGCGCGGCGACCCGGCGCAGCACGGGATGGACGTCCCCGCCGCCCGGGCGGGTGCCCGGGGAGTGCGGCAGGGCGGCGGAGTGGAGGCGGGCGGTGACGGGCTCAGGGTGGCTGATGGTCATGGTCTCCCCCGTTCCGAGGCAGCGCGCGGACCGGGTGGTCCGTGCTCCTCCATCGTGGACGGCACCACTGACAATTCCCGCCGGTGCGGCCGCCCCCGGTGGCCGGCTCCCCCCTCGCCGCGCTCCGCCGCCCCGTGTCGGCGGTGCGCGGCCTCCCGGCCGGCTCGGGTGGCGGGCCCTGCGCCGACCGTCCGCCGGCTCCCCAGGGCCGGCGGACGGACGGGTCCGCCGTCCGGGGTGCGCGGCGCCCGACGCGCCCCGCAGCCCGGGTGCCACCACTCTGGCGTCCGCGCAGGTCGGAGGGCTATCCGCCGAAGTACTCAACCGCGGATCTGAGTACTCGTACTCAGATCGGCGCCGACCCCGCCGAGCCGGAACCGGCGGGGTGTCCGGCCGCGTCCCGGTACGGTACGGCGAGGCCGGGCGGAACCGGCCGTTCCGAGGAGGGGACCCGATGACGATCGTGCCGCTGATCTTCACCAGCGGACTGGCCAGCGGCATCAACGCGTACGCGGTGGTGCTGCTGCTGGGGCTGCTGGGCCGGTTCGGGGGCGCCGACTCGGTGCCGCCCGCCCTGGAGCGCACCGACGTGCTGGTGGCGGCCGCCCTGCTGTTCCTGCTGGAGGCGGTGGCCGACAAGATCCCGTACGTGGACAGCGTGTGGGACGTCGTCCACACCGTGGTCCGCCCGATCGCCGGCGCCACCGTGGCCGCGCTGATCGCGGGCAGCCACCCGGGCTCGCTGGGCGAGGTCGCGGCGGGCGCGCTGGGCGGCACGACGGCGCTGGTCAGCCACCTGGTGAAGGCCTCGCTGCGGATGGCCGTCAACACCTCGCCCGAGCCTGCCAGCAACATCGCGGTCAGCCTGGCCGAGGACCTGTCGGTGGCCGGCCTGGTCACCCTGGCGATCTTCCACCCCTGGCTGGCCGCGTCGATCTCGGCCGTCCTGCTGGCGATCGGCGTGCTGCTGGTGTGGCTGGCGATCAGCAGGATCCGCGCGTTCCGTGCCCGCCGCCGCGAGCGCAAGGCCGCCCGCGCACGGGCGGCCCAAGGGGTGTTCGCCGGTCAGCCATAGGATCTGGGGCATGGCACGGATCGTCATCATCGGCGCAGGAATGAGCGGGCTCGCGGCGGCCTCCCGGCTGGCGACCCTCGGACACCGGGTGACGGTCTGCGAGGCGAGTGGCACGTACGGGGGCATGGTCGGCCGGTACGAGCGCGACGGCTTCGCCTTCGACACCGGTCCGGGCCTGCTCACCCTCCCGGCGGTCTATCGCGACCTCGCGCTGAAGACCGGCCGCGAGCCCTTGGAGGAACTCGTCCGGCTGTCCCCGGTGGACCCGGAGAGCCGGCACCTGTTCCCGGACGGCACCGCCCTCGCCCTGCCCAACGCCTCCCGCGGCGGCGTCGCCCAGGCGCTGGACGACGCCTTCGGCACCGGGTCGGGCGCCCGCTGGAACGCGGTGGTCAACCGCGGCCGGACGGTCTGGGAGGCCACCCGCCGCCCGCTGCTGGAGGAGCCGCTTCCGGCCGACCCCAAGCCGCTGCACGCCGACCCGTACCCCGTCCCGCCCCGACGCGGCCTCGCCCGGCTGCGTCCGTCCGGCCGCTGGACGCTGGCCGACGTCGCGGCGCGCGAGCTCGACGGCCACCCCGGGCTCACCGCCCTGCTGCACGAGCACGCGGTGCGCTTCGGCTTCGACCCGCGCGCCACCCCGGCCGCGGCCACCGTCCTGCCGTACATGGAGCAGTCGTTCGGCGTCTGGTACGTCAAGGGCGGCATGCGAGCGCTGGCGGACGCGGTCTACCGGCGCTGCGAGCGGCGCAAGGTCGAGTTCCGCTTCGACACGCCGTACCAGGAGGTGCTGGAGAAGGACGGCCGGGCCCGCGGGATCGTCACGACGGCCGGGACGGTCGAGGCGGACGTCGTGATCCACGCGGCGGACGCCAACCGGCGGTACCGCGAGTGGACGGGCCTGGCGCCGGACGAGGACCACTGGCCGGAGTCGGTGACCCACGCCGACCGCGTCCCCGGCCGCGCCGTCGTGCTGCTCGCCCTGCGCGGCGAACGCCCGGCGGGCACCGCGCACCGCACGGTCGTCCACGCCGCCGACCCGGCCGCCGAGCTCGCCGGGATCTTCGGCCCCGGCCCGCTCGCGGAGCGTCCGACCGTGCAGGTGCTCCGCCCGGACGACGACTCGCTGCACCCCGAGGGCCACGAGACGGCCGTGCTGACCGCCACCGTGCCGGCCGGCGGCGTGGACTGGACGGAGCCGGGGGTCGCCGAGCGCTTCGCCGACCGGATGGTCGCCCAGGCGCAGGCGGCGGTCCCGGGCCTGGCCGGCCGCGTGCTGTGGCGGGTGGTCCGGACCCCGGCCGACACCGAGCGCGAGACGGGGTCCTGGCAGGGCTCGGTCCCACGCCCGGCACTGCCCGGCGCCCGCGGCACGTTCCTCCAGGCACCGACGGAGGGCGCCCCCGGTCTCTACCTGATCGGCGGCGCCGCCCACCCCGGCGGCGGGCTGGCGCGGGTCGGCATGTCGGCCTGCATCGCGGCCGACCTCATCGGGCCCGCCTAGCCCTCAACGGCCTCAGCCCTGGTGCCAGGTGTTCTGCTGCTGGTAGCCGTACCCGTGGTCGTACGTCGGCTGCTGCGGGATGCCCTGGGTGTGCTGCTCGGGCTGCGGCTGCCACTGCTGCTGGTGCTGGGCGTTCGGGTCCCAGGCCGGGGCCTGCTGCGGGTAGCCGCCGCCGTACGGGTCCTGCTGCGGGTAGCCGTAGGGGTCCTGCTGCTGCGGGTAGGTGCCGTAGCCCTGGTCGTACGCGAAGGCCGGCTGTTCCTGTGGCTGCTGCTGCCACTGCTGCTGGTCGTAGGCGGGCTGCTGCTGGACGTCGTACCCGGCCTGGTAGGCCTCCGCGTACGGGTCCTGCTGCTGGGGCTGCTCGTAGTAGCCGGGCGTGTAGACGCCGTCCGCGGCGAGCTCCTGCATCTCGAAGGCGGCGGTCTGCTCGACCTCCGGGACATCCGCACCGCCCGCACCGACCGGGTCCGGCTCCGGGGTCTCCTCGACGGCGCTGACCTCGCCGACCCGCGTCTCGGCGGCCACCGCGACGGCGGCCACCGCCGCGCCGCCGGTGAGCGCACCGAGCAGCGGCACCCTGGCGAGCGGGCCCGGCAGGGAGCCGTCGGCCGCGCGCAGCGACCAGCCGCCGGTGTAGCCGCGCTTGACCGAGAGGGTGACGAACGTCTGGCCGACCGCGAAGAGGGCCGCGCCCGCGCCGATCACCGGGACGGACCCGACGACCATGCCGCCGGCCACCCCGAGGAAGCCGGCCAGGGCGAGCGCGCGCCAGTGCACCGGGGCGCGGTTCTGCAGGAGCAGCTCGGCGACCAGCCAGAGCGCCACCACCGCCAACGCGGCGTACAGCAGCAGGTATCCGATGCCCATCCGCCCGATACCTCCAGTCGCGTGCCCGCGCTCGCCGCGCGTGTGCGGCGACTGTACCGGTTCAACGGTCGGGGTACCGCATCGCGTTCCCGCCGTCCGCGGCGCCGGGGCGCACACGACCGAGCCCGCCACCGTCGGTGCGGTGACGGGCCCGTGCACGCTCAGCGCTGGTGCAGACCGAGGTTCTGGTAGATCTCCAGCGTCGCGGTCGAGTGGTTGAGCGTGATGAAGTGCAGGCCGGGCGCGCCCTCGGCGAGGAGCCGCTCGGCCATCGCGGTGGCGTGCTCCATGCCGATCGCCCGCAGCGCCGCCGGGTCGTCGATCGCGCCCCGCAGGCGGGCCTCCAGGTCGGCGGGGAACGCCGAGCCGCTCAGCTGCGGGAAGCGCTCCAGCTGCTTGGCGTTGGTGACCGGCATGATCTCCGGGATGATCGGCGTCTCGCAGCCCGCCGCCGTCACCCGGTCGCGCAGCCGGAGGTAGTCGTCGACCTCGAAGAACATCTGGGTGATCGCGTAGTCGGCGCCCGCGCGGATCTTCGCCACGAAGTGCCGGGTGTCGTCGTCCCAGTTCGTCGAGCGCGGGTGCATGTTCGGCGAGGCCGCCACGCCGACGCAGAAGTCGCCGATGCCCTTGATCAGCTCGACCAGCTCGTAGGCGTAGGTGACGCCCTCCGGGTGGCTGACCCACTCGCCCATCGGGTCGCCGGGCGGGTCTCCGCGCACCGCGAGGACGTTGCGCACGCCCTGGTCGGCGTACTGGCCGATGATGTTGCGCAGCTCGGCGACCGAGTGGTCGACCGCGGTCAGGTGGGCGACCGGCGTCAGCGTGGTCTCGGTGGCGATCCGGCCGACCATGTTGACGGTGCGCTCGCGCGAGGAGCCGCCGGCGCCGTACGTCATGCAGACGAAGTTCGGGTCGAGCGGCTCCAGCCGCCGGATGGCGTCCCAGAGCTTGTGCTCGCCGACCTCGGTGCGCGGGGGCATGAACTCGAAGGAGAAGGACCGCTTGCCGGCCGCCAACAGCTCGCGGACCGTCAAGGCGCGGTCCGGCCGGGTGGAAGCGATACCGAGTGCCATGCTGGCAGATTATCCGGCGCCCGAAGCGCCGGGACAACTCGGTTCCACGGATTGAGACAACCGATGGACAGGGTTCCGCTTGTCGTCCCGGCCGCCCCACCGCGCTGCTCGCACGGGTGTTCCCCGGCCGCCCCGCTACGCTTGCTGCACCCCAAGCGAACCACCGGAGCCTCATCGTGACCTCGTCCAGCAACCGGCCGGCCAACCCCATTGACGTGGAGGACGTCCGCGAGCGCGTCAACGCCGCCCTCGCCGCGTTCATGGACGGCCAGTCCGCTCTGCTCGGCGGGATCTCGCCCCAGCTGGCGCCCGCCGCCGACGCGCTGCGCGACTTCCTGCTCGACGGCGGCAAGCGGCTGCGCCCGGCCTTCTGCTACTGGGGCTGGCGCGGCGCCGGCGGCTCGACCGAGGGCGAGGGGATCGCGAACGCGGCGGCGGCCCTGGAGCTGCTCCAGGCGAGCGCGCTGGTCCACGACGACCTGATGGACCGCAGCGACACCCGCCGCGGCCTGCCGTCGATCCACCGCCGCTTCGAGGCGCTGCACCGCGAGCGCGGCTGGCGCGGCGACCGCGAGCAGTACGGCGCCTCCGCCGCGGTGCTGCTCGGCGACCTGCTGCTGATCTGGTGCGACGAGCTGTTCCTGCGCTCCGGCCTGGCCCCGGCCGCGGTGCTGGCCGCCAAGCCGGCGTTCGACCTGATGCGCACCGAGGTCATGCTCGGCCAGTACCTGGACGTGCTGGAGCCGGTCGCCGGGGACTCGACGGACGAGGGCGCGCTGGACCGGGCGCAGACGGTGCTGCACTACAAGTCGGCGAAGTACACGATCGAGCGCCCGCTGCAGGTCGGCGCGCTGCTGGCCGGCGCCGGGCCCGACCTGGTGGCGGCGTACGGCACGTTCGGCCTGCCGCTGGGCGAGGCGTTCCAGCTGCGGGACGACCTGCTCGGCGTCTTCGGCGACCCGGCGGTCACCGGCAAGCCGGCCGGCGACGACCTGCGCGAGGGCAAGCGCACCCTGCTGGTCGCGCACGCGATGCGCGGGCTGCCGGCCGCCGACGCGAAGCACCTGGACGAGCGGCTCGGCGCGCCGGACCTCGCGCCCGACGAGGTCGCCGGCCTGCGGGACCTCGTCGCGCGCAGCGGGGCGCCGGAGCTGGTGGAGGCCCGGATCGACGAGCTGATGCGCCAGTCGCTGGCCGCCCTGGAGGCGGCCCCGCTCGCCGACGCGCGCGCCCGCGAGGTGCTGCTGGCCCTGGCCGAGGCCGCCACCGTCCGCAAGTACTGAGCCCCGCGGACGACGGCGGCCGTCGGGCGGCTCAGGCCTGGCGCACCCGGCGGGCGAGCTCGGCGGCGGCCGCCTGCGGGTCGTCCGCGGCGGTGATGGCCCGCACGACGACGATCCGGCGGGCGCCCGCGGCGAGCACCTCGTCGACGTTGCCCAGGTCGATGCCACCGATGGCGAACCACGGGCGGTCGGTGGCCTGCTCGGCCGCGTACGAGACCAGGCCGAGCCCCGGGGCCGGGCGGCCCGGCTTGGTCGGGGTCGGCCAGACCGGGCCGGTGCAGAAGTAGTCCACGCCGGACTCGGCGACCGCCGCGTCCACCTCGGACTCGGCGTGGCAGGACCGGCCGATCAGGACGTCCTCGCCGAGGATCGCCCGGGCGGCCGGGACGGGCAGGTCGTCCTGCCCGAGGTGCAGCACGTCCGGCCGGGCCGCGTGGGCGACGTCGGCGCGGTCGTTGACCGAGAGCAGCTTGCCGTGGCGGCGGCAGGCGTCCGCGAAGACCTCCAGGGCCTCCAGCTCCTGCTTGGCCTCCAGGCCCTTGTCCCGGAGCTGGACGATGTCCACCCCGCCCGCCAGCGCGGCGTCCAGGAACTCGGCCAGGTCGCCCTGCTCCCGGCGGGCGTCGGTGCACAGGTACAGCCGGGCGTCGTCCAGCCGGGCGCGCCGCGTGTCCGCCGCCATCAGATCAGCATCGCCTGGGCGCGGCGCTTGACCTCGGTGCCGCGGTTCTCGCGCAGCGCCTGGATCGGGCTGCCGGGCAGCGACGGGTCCTCGGTGAACAGCCACTCCAGGATCTCGACGTCGCTGTACCCGCAGTCACGCAGGACGGTCAGGGTGCCGGACAGGTGCTTGACCAGCCCAGGACCGTCGATGAACGCCGCAGGCACCTGCAGCGACTTGTTCGGGCCCCGCCGGACGGCGATCAGGCCGCCGCTGCGCACCAGGTCGCGGACCTCGGTGACGCGGACGCCCCACTGCTCCGAGATGTCGGGCAGGTACATCCACTCGGGGACCAGGGCTTCAATCTTGCTTTCGATCTCACTCACGCCACCAGACTGCCACCTCGGCGGCCCACCGCGCACCAACCGTCCGTCCCGGCTACCCCGCGACCGCCGACTTCAGCGCCACCGCCGGATCGGCGGCCCGGGCCGGGTCCAGCGCGGTGCCGCGCTCGATCAGGCGGCGGCCCTGGGTGAGGTCGCGCGGGCGGTCCACGGCCAGCAGCGCGCTCGGCACGCCGTCGCGCAGCCACAGCACCGCCCAGGTCGCGTCCTGCGGGGAGCCGCGCCAGAGCAGCTCGTCGCCCTCGGCGTGCCGTCCGGCGTACTGCACCATGCGGCCGAACTGCTCCGACCAGAAGTACGGCACCGGGTCGTACGGTGCGTCCACCCCGAGGACGGCGGCGGCGGCCGCCTCCCCGGACTGCAGCGCGTGGTCCCAGTGCTGGACGGCCAGCCGGGCGCCGGAGCGGGCCGACGGGTAGCTGACGCAGTCGCCCGCCGCGAAGACGCCCGGCAGGTTCGTGCGCAGCCGCTCGTCCACGACGACGGCGCCGGTCGCGTCGAGCTCGACGCCCGAGCCAGCCAGCCAGTCCGTCGCGGGACGGGCGCCGATGCCGACGACGACCTCGTCCGCGGGCAGGTGCGAGCCGTCCGCCAGCAGCACGGCGCCGGGCTCGACGGCCGCGACGCCGACGCCGCAGCGCAGGTCCACCCCGGCCCCGGCGTACCAGCCGGCCATCGCCGCGCCCACCTCGCCCGGCAGCGCACCGGGGACGGGCGCCGGGCCCGCCTCGACGACGGTCACCTCGCAGCCGGCCTCCCGGGCGGCGGTGGCCACCTCGGCGCCGATCCAGCCCGCGCCGACGAGCACCAGGCGCAACCCGGGCCGCAACAGCCCGCGCAGGGCGAGCGCGTCGTCCAGGGTGTGCAGGAGGTGCGCGCGCTCGGCGCCGGGCAGGGCGCGCGGGGTGGCGCCGGTGGCGATCACCAGCGATCCGTACGGGAGGTCGCCGGCGTCGGTGTGCAGCACGCCCGGGGTGAGTCCGGTGGCACGGCGGCCGGTGAGCAGCTCGACGCCGAGGTGCGGGAAGTCGATGTCCAGGGTGGTGGCGTCGCTCTTGCCGAGCAGGACGTCCTTGGAGAGCGGCGGCCGGTCGTACGGCGCGTGCGGCTCCTCCCCGACCAGCGCGATCCGCCCCTGCCACCCGCCCCGCCGCAGCCCCAGCGCGCACTGCGCACCGGCCAGCCCGGCCCCGACGACGACCACCCGATCCGTTCCGCTCAGCTCTGCCACGCCCGTCACTGTACTCAGCCGCCCCGCGCGCCCCGGCGGGCCGTCCGCCCCTCGTCCGGGCGGGCCGCGCCGGGCCCGTTCACCCTTCGTACGGGCCTTCGGCCGGGCGGACCACCGGAGTTATGGTGGGGACACCATCACGGGAGCCCGGCGTACCGGGCTGAGAGGCGGGCTGGCACGGCCCGCGACCGTCCGAACCTGATCCGGGTCATACCGGCGAAGGGAGAAGAGCAGCTTTGACACGCTTGGCACCGGGCACCCGCGCCGACGTGCTGGTGATCGGCGGGGGCGTCATCGGCCTCGCCGTCGCCTGGCGGGCGGCGCAGCGCGGTCTGAAGGACGTCGTCGTGGTCGACCCCTCCCCCGGTCGCGGGGCGGCCGCGGTCGCGGCCGGGATGCTCGCGCCGGTCACCGAGCTGCAGTACGGCGAGGAGCCGCTGCTGCGCCTGGGCATGGCCTCGAACGAGCGGTACGCGGCCTTCGCCGCCGAGCTCACCGAGGCGAGCGGCGGCGAGGACACCGGCTACCGCCGGTGCGGCACGGTCGCCGTCGCGCTGGACTCCGACGACCGCGCGGAACTGCGCGAACTGCACGCCTTCCACGAGCGGCTCGGTCTGGACTCGACCTGGCTGACCGGCCGGGAGGCCCGCAAGCTGGAGCCGATGCTCGCCCCCGGCGTGCGCGGCGGCCTGCACGTGGCCGACGACCACCAGGTCGACCCCCGCCGACTGCTGACCGCCCTGCTGTCGGCCTGCGAACGGGCCGGCGTCATCGGGCACCGCACCGAGGCCGTCGAGCTGCTGGTCGAGAACGGCCGCGCCGTCGGCGTGCGCCTCGGCACCGGCGAGACCCTCGCCGCCGACCAGGTCGTCCTCGCCGCCGGCCCGCACAGCCACCGGCTGCCCGGCCTGCCCGAGGGCGTGCTGCCGGCGGTCCGTCCGGTGAAGGGGCAGATCCTGCGGCTGCGGATCCCCGACGCCTACCGGCCGTTCCTCCACCGCAACGTCCGCGCGGTCGTGCGCGGGCAGCACCTCTACCTGGTGCCGCGCGAGAACGGCGAGCTGGTGATCGGCGCTACCACCGAGGAACAGGGCTACGACACCACCGTCACCGCCGGCGGGGTCTACGAACTCCTGCGCGACGCCCACGAGCTGGTCCCAGGCATCACCGAACTCCCGCTCGTGGAGACCTCGGCCGGGCTGCGCCCCGGCTCGCCGGACAACGCGCCGCTGCTCGGACCGACCCACCTGCCCGGTCTGGTCGCCGCGACCGGCCACTACCGCAACGGCGTGCTGCTCACCCCGGTCACCGCCGACCTGCTCGCCGACTACCTGGCGACCGGCGAAGTCCCCGAGCTCGCACGGCCGTTCGCGCCCTCCCGGTTCTCCCCCACCCGCTCCACCACGAAGGCCGTCGCATGACCGACATCGCACTGACCGTCAACGGCGAGCCCCGCGAGGTGCCCGCCGCGACCACCCTCGCCGAGGTGGTCACCACCCTCAGCAAGGCCAACACCGGCGTCGCCGCCGCGCTCAACGAGGCCGTGGTGCCGCGTAGTTCGTGGTCCCGGACGCGACTCTCGGCGGGCGACCGGATCGAGATCCTCACCGCCGTCCAGGGAGGCTGACCCATGGCCGACGACCTCCTCACCATCGCCGGGACGACCTTCACCTCCCGGCTCATCATGGGCACCGGCGGCGCCCCCAGCCTGGAGGTCCTGGAGCAGGCCCTCCAGGTCTCCGGCACCGAGCTGACCACCGTCGCGATGCGCCGGGTCGACGCCGGCACCCAGGGCTCCGTGCTGGACGTGCTCACCCGCAACGGCATCCGGGTGCTGCCCAACACCGCCGGCTGCTTCACCGCCGGCGAGGCCGTGCTGACCGCCCGGCTGGCCCGCGAGGCGCTCGGCACCGACTGGGTGAAGCTGGAGGTCATCGCCGACGAGCGGACCCTCCTGCCGGACCCGATCGAGCTGCTGGACGCCGCCGAGACGCTCGTCGACGACGGCTTCACGGTGCTCCCGTACACCAACGACGACCCGGTGCTGGCCCGCAAGCTGGAGGACGTCGGCTGCGCGGCGATCATGCCGCTCGGATCGCCGATCGGCTCCGGCCTCGGCATCCGCAATCCGCACAACTTCCAGCTGATCGTGGAGGGCGCGAACGTCCCGGTGATCCTGGACGCGGGCGCCGGCACCGCCTCCGACGTCGCCCTGGCGATGGAGCTCGGCTGCTCCGCCGTGATGCTCGCCTCCGCGGTGACCCGTGCGCAGGACCCGGTCCTGATGGCCGAGGCCATGCGGCACGCCACCGAGGCCGGCCGCCTCGCCCACCGGGCCGGCCGGATCCCGCGCCGCTTCCACGCGGAGGCCTCCTCCGCGATGGCCGGCCGCGCCGACCTCGACACCCGCGAGCGCCCCGCGTTCTAGGCCCGCGACGCGGCCGTGTCACAAGCCGGGCACAGCCGGGCGCGGGGGTGACCACCTCCGGGCCCGGCGAAGGGCTTCGCCACTACACTCCTCGGGTGGACAAGGCATGGCACGACCCGCTGATCGGTACCCTGCTCGACGGCCGGTACCGGGTCGAGCAGCGCATCGCGACCGGGGGCATGTCCACGGTCTACAAGGGCACCGACACCCGCCTCGACCGCGTGCTCGCCCTCAAGGTGATGCACCCCGACCTCGCCGGGGACGAGGGTTTCACCGCCCGCTTCATCCGCGAGGCCAAGGCCGTCGCCCGGCTCGCCCACCCCAACGTGGTCAACGTCTTCGACCAGGGCGCGGACCACGGGCAGGTCTTCCTCGCCATGGAGTACGTGCCCGGCCGCACCCTGCGCGACCTGCTGCGCGACCGCGGCGCGCTCTCGATCCGGGCCGCCCTGGACATCATGGAGCCGGTGCTCGCCGCGCTCGGCGCCGCCCACCGGGCCGGGCTGGTCCACCGCGACGTCAAGCCGGAGAA
Source organism: Streptomyces sp. SP17BM10 (assembly GCF_036322405.1). NCBI lineage: Bacteria > Bacillati > Actinomycetota > Actinomycetes > Kitasatosporales > Streptomycetaceae > Streptomyces > Streptomyces sp. SP17BM10. The sequence continues at coordinate 213,255 of NZ_JAQYXB010000588.1, forward strand.
CGTGCTGATCACCGACGGCGGACTGGTCAAGGTCGCCGACTTCGGTCTGGTCCGGGTCCTGGGCACCGCCGACGGCGCCCCCACCTCGACGACCACCGCCACCGGCGGCACCGTCATGGGCACCGTCTCCTACCTCGCGCCCGAGCAGATCCTCCCGGACGCCCCCACCGACCAGCGCGTGGACGTCTACGCGGCCGGCATCCTGCTGTACGAGATGCTCACCGGCACCCGCCCGCACACCGGCGACAACCCCGTCCAGGTCATGTACAAGCACCTGCACGAGGACGTCCCCGCGCCGTCGCGGACCGTCCGGACCGTCCCACCGGCGCTCGACGCGATAGTCCTCGGCGCCTGCGCCCGGACCCCCGACGCCCGCCCGTACGACGCCGTCGAGCTGCTGGCCACCCTCCAGCGCGTCCGCCGCGAGCTCGGCCCGGCCGAGCTGGACGCCGAGCCGCCGACCTCCACCCGGCCCAGCCCGCGCTACCCGACCAGCGAGCCGACCTCGGTGATCCAGCGCACGCCGGAGGCTCCCGCCCCGCGGCAGCTGCCGCTCCCCCTCCCGCAGCCGGTCGAGCCGCCCGCGCCCGAGCGCACCAGCGTGCTCGACGTCCCGCCGGAGCTGATGGACCAGCTGCTGGTCGAGCCCCGCCCGTACGACGAGCCCACCCCCGTGCGCCCGCCCCGGCCGAACCCGCTGCGCCGCGTCCCGCGCAAGCCGGTGATCTGGGCCTCCGCGCTGACCGTCCTGGTGCTGCTGGTCGGCGGTGTGACGTACGGGCTGTCCGAGTCGCTGTACGGGCCGGTGCCCGGGGTGCTCGGCAAGGACCGCGCCGAGGCGCAGCGGATCCTGGACAAGGAGGGCATGCACGGCAGGTTCGTCGACGCGTACAGCGAGACCGTGCCGTCCGGCCAGGTGATCTCCACCGACCCGGGGGTCGGCGCGCGGGCGCGCAAGAGCGACGCCGTGACGGTCACCGTCTCCAAGGGGCCGCACCGGATCGCCGTGCCGGACGTCACCGGCAAACCCGCCGACCAGGCCGCGTCCGTGCTGACCGGCGCGCAACTGGCGAAGGGCTCGGTGACCGGGACGTACAACGACTCCGTGCCCGAGGGCTCGGTGATCAGCAGCTCGCCGGCGGCCGGCCAGCAGGTGGCGGAGAACACCCCGGTCTCGCTGGTGGTCAGCAAGGGCATGGTGCCGGTGCCGGACGTCACCGGGATGACGAAGGACGCGGCGGAGAAGGCGCTCGCGGCGGCCGGCTTCACGATGCAGGCCACCGGGGTCAACCTGTTCGGCAGCGGCAAGGCGAGCAGCCAGTTCCCGGCGGCCGGCGAGCGGCGCCCGCAGCACACTGCGGTGACGGTCAACTTCCCCTTCATCTAAGGGGGTCGAGGGTCTCAGCGGAGCGGGCCGTCGCCCGGCTCCTCCTGGTGGGTGTAGCGCTGCTCGCGCCACGGATCGGCGCGGTTGTGGTAGCCGCGCTCCTCCCAGAAGCCGCGCCGGTCGGCCCGCATGTACTCGACCGCGCGGACCCACTTCGGGCCCTTCCAGGCGTACAGCCGGGGCACGACGAGCCGGACCGGGAAGCCGTGCTCGGCGGTGAGCGGCTCGCCGTTGCGGTGGGTGGCGAAGAGCGTGTGCGGATCGGCGAAGTCGGCCAGCCGAAGGTTGGCGCTGTAGCCGTACTCGGCCCAGACCATCACGTGGGTGACGCCGGGCGCCGGGGGCACGAGGTCGAGGACGAGGGAGGCGGGGACGCCCGTCCACTCGTTGCCGAGGACCGAGAACTTGGTGACGCAGTGCAGGTCCGCGCGGACGGTGGTGCGCGGCAGGGCGGTGAAGGCGTCGAAGTCCCAGCTGTGCTTCTCCGCCGAGGCGGTCGCGCCGAACACCTGGAGGTCCCAGGTCAGCGGCTTGAAGCGGGGCACGGGGCCGTAGTGCAGGGCGGGCCAGCCGCGCTGGACGCGTTGCCCCGGGGGGAGCCTCGGGTCAGGCGGCGGAAACTGTTCTTGTTCGGACTGACCCATGGCTCCATGGTGACAGACGGCGCTTGACCCCAGGCGCGCGCCCCTTTCGGTGCGCTGCACGCCCCGCTCGTACGGGCCAATGGTAGGCGGCCATTCCACCAAATCGGATATTCCGACACATGTCCTAGTGAGTGTGAACTTACTGGAAGTTCCTCCTATTTCGGTGCCAGGATGCGCAGCGCAGCACTCACAGCAGGCCCCAGCGCAGGGAGGCACCGACATGCAGGGCGATCCAGAGGTCATCGAGTTCCTCAACGAGCAGCTCACCGCCGAGCTGACCGCGATCAACCAGTACTTCCTGCACGCCAAGATGCAGGAGAACTTCGGCTGGACGAAGCTCGCCAAGTACACCCGGCACGAGTCGTTCGACGAGATGAAGCACGCCGAGGTGCTCACCGACCGGATCCTCTTCCTGGAGGGCCTGCCGAACTACCAGCGGCTGTTCCACGTCCGGATCGGGCAGACGGTCAAGGAGATGTTCGAGGCCGACCGCCAGATCGAGGTCGAGGCGATCGACCGGCTCAAGCGCGGGATCGTGGTGATGCGCGCCAAGAACGACGTCACCTCGGCGAACATCTTCGAGGACATCCTGGCGGACGAGGAGCACCACATCGACTACCTCGACACCCAGCTCGAGCTCCTGGAGAAGCTCGGGGAGGCGCTCTACATCGCCCAGCTGATCGAGCAGCCGGAATCCTGAGCCGCCGCGGCGGTCAGGCCGCGCGCAGCGGGCGGACGGGCGCCGGGGCCGGGGCGGCGGGGGCCTCGGGATCGGCGAGGCCGAGCCTGGCGGCCAGCCGGGCGGTCGGGCAGGGCCGGGCGCCGTGCTCGCCGAGCAGCGCCTGTATCCGGCGCACGCACGAGCCGCAGTCGGTGCCGGCCTTGCAGCCCTTGGCGATCTGCCGCGGGGTGTTGGCGCCCTCGTCGATCGCCCGCTTCACCTGGTCCTCGGTGACCGCATGGCACATGCACACGTACATCGCGGTCTCTCCCGGGGGTTCAGCGCAGTCGCCGCCGACTGCGTGGATCTTGACTAAGGTTTGCCTTAGTTCACTAAGCCTCACCTTACCCGGCGTTCCGGGTACGAAAAAGCCCCTCCGGCCTCGGGAATCCCGAAACCGGAGGGGCCTTCGTCACATCCGGGGGGCGCGGAACGCCCGGGGCCTACTGGCCTCGGTACATCTCCGCCACCAGGAACGCCAGGTCGAGCGACTGGCTGCGGTTGAGGCGCGGGTCGCAGGCCGTCTCGTAGCGCTGGTGCAGGTCGTCCACCAGCACCTCGTCGCCGCCGCCGACGCACTCGGTCACGTCGTCGCCGGTCAGCTCCACGTGGATGCCGCCCGGGTGGGTGCCGAGCGCGCGGTGCACCTCGAAGAAGCCCTTGACCTCGTCGAGCACGTCGTCGAAGCGGCGGGTCTTGTGGCCGCTGGAGGCCTCGAAGGTGTTGCCGTGCATCGGGTCGCAGATCCACACCGGCTGGGCGCCGGACGCGGTGACCTTCTCCACCAGGGTGGGCAGGTGGTCACGGACCTTGCCCGCGCCCATCCGGGTGATGAAGGTGAGGCGGCCGGGCTCGCGCTCCGGGTCCAGCCTCTCGATCAGGGTCAGCGCGTCGTCCACCGAGGTGGTCGGGCCGAGCTTGACGCCGATCGGGTTGCGGATCTTCGAGGCGAACTCGATGTGCGCGTGGTCCAGCTGCCGGGTGCGCTCGCCGATCCACACCATGTGGCCGGAGACGTCGTACAGCTCGCCGGTGCGCGAGTCCACGCGGGTCAGCGCGGTCTCGTAGTCGAGCACCAGCGCCTCGTGCGAGGAGTAGAACTCGACCGTCCTGAACTCCTCCGGGGCGACACCACAGGCGTTCATGAACGCCAGCGCGTTGTCGATCTCCCGGGCGAGCTGCTCGTAGCGCTGGCCGGCCGGCGAGTTGCGGACGAAGTCCTGGTTCCAGGCGTGCACCTGGCGCAGGTCGGCGTAACCACCGGTGGTGAAGGCGCGCACCAGGTTCAGCGTCGCGGCGGACGCGTTGTACATCCGCTTCAGGCGCTCCGGGTCCGGGATGCGGGACTCGGGGGTGAACTCGAAGCCGTTCACCGAGTCGCCGCGGTACACCGGCAGGGTCACGCCGTCGCGGGTCTCGGTCGACTTCGAGCGCGGCTTCGAGTACTGGCCGGCGATCCGGCCCACCTTCACGACCGGCACGGAGGCCGCGTACGTCAGCACCGCGGCCATCTGCAGCAGCGTCTTCAGCTTGTTGCGGATGTGCTCGGCCGACACGCCGTCGAAGGCCTCGGCGCAGTCACCGCCCTGCAGCAGGAACGCCTCCCCACGCGCCACGGCAGCGAGCCGGGCGCGCAGCTGGTCGCACTCGCCGGCGAAGACGAGGGGCGGATAGGAGGCGAGCTCCGCAAGGGTCTTGCGCAGAGCCTCTTGGTCCGGCCATTCAGGCTGCTGCGCCGCGGGCAGGGACTGCCAGGAGTGGAGATTCGTCACGGTCACAGGGCCAAGGCTACGGGGTGGCGCAAGCGATTCGTGACCAACGCCCGATGGGTGAGACACAACTCGGACAAAGAAGTGACCGGGCTCACCCGGTCGGCCCGATCCGCTACGCTCGACCCGTGAACGCGCCCCACACCCACTCCTGGTGGTGGGCCTCCCCCTCGGGTGGCCCACCGATCGCGCGTTCCTAGACGAACACGACGGCCGCCCCTCGGGGCGGCCGTCGGCGTCTGTGCAGACGGCCCCTCCGGGAGCGGAACACCCGACACCGCGCCCCGCACCTCCTCCCGGAAGGAAGCCGCACCGTGACCACCACCGCCGACCTGCTCGCCCGCCTCACCGGCCCCGACGCCCCGGCCTTCGCCCTGCTGCACCGCCGCACCCCGCGCCTCGCCCCGGACACCGTCGAGGTGCTGCTGGGCACCGTCGGCACCTACGAGCACCTCGCCGACCTGCCGGTCCGCTCCGGCGTGCCGACGGGCGGCCCGGTCCACGACCTGCTCGCGCTCGTCCCCTACCGGCAGATCCGCGAGCGCGGCTTCGAGGCGCACGACGACGGCACACCGCTCCAGGCCCTCGCGGTCACCGAGCAGTACACCCTGCCGCTGGCCGAATTCGCCTCCGCGCTGCCGCAGTTGCCGGTCACGCTGACGGACGGCGCGTTCGACGTGGACGACGCCGCGTACGCCGACATCGTCCGCCGGGTGATCCGGGACGAGATCGGCAACGGCGAGGGCGCCAACTTCGTGATCCGGCGCGACTTCAGCGCCACGCTCGAGGACTTCTCCCCCGAGCTCGCCCTCACGCTGTTCCGCCGCCTGCTCGACCAGGAGCGCGGCGCGTACTGGACGTTCCTCGTCCACACCGGGGAGCGTCTTCCCGGAGGCGAGCCGGGTCGCTGCCTCGTCGGCGCCTCCCCCGAGGTGCACGTCCGGCAGAGCGGCGGCACCGTCGTGATGAACCCGATCTCCGGCACCTACCGCTATCCGGCGGGCGGGGCGGACATCGACTCGCTGCTCCGATTCCTGCACGATCCCAAGGAGTTGGAAGAGCTCACGATGGTCGTCGACGAAGAGCTGAAGATGATGTGCACCGTCGGCGACCTCGGCGGCCAGGTGCTCGGCCCCCGGCTCAAGGAGATGTCCCACCTCGCCCACACCGAGTACGAGCTGCGCGGCCGCACCTCGCTGGACGTCCGGGACGTGCTCCGCGAGACGATGTTCGCCGCCACCGTCACCGGCAGCCCGGTCCAGAACGCCACCCGCGTCATCCGGCGGTACGAGTCCGGCGGCCGCGGCTACTACTCCGGCGCGCTCGCCCTCATCGGCCGCTCGGCCAGCGGCGGGCAGTTGCTCGACTCCCCCATCTGCATCCGCACCGCCGACATCGACCCGGCCACCGGGCGCCTCGTCGTGCGGGTCGGCGCCACCCTCGTGCGGCACTCCGACCCGGAGTCCGAGGTCGCCGAGACGCACGCCAAGGCCGCCGGCGTGCTCACCGCGATCGGCGCCCGGCCGGTCCCCGCCCGGCTGCCCGACCGGGGCGGGCCGCGCCTCGGCGACGACCACCGCGTCCAGGCCGCGCTCGGCGCCCGGCGCGGCGGACTCGCGCCGTTCTGGCTGCGGATGCAGGCCCCGACCGAGATCACCGAGCCCGAGCCGACCCTCGTCGTCGACGGCGAGGACACCTTCACGGCGATGCTCGCCCACCTGCTCACCTCGCTCGGCCACCGGGTCAGCGTCGTCCGCTACGACGAACCCGGGCTGCGCGCCCGGGTCGCCGCCCACCCCGGCGCGCTCGTCCTCGGCCCCGGCCCGGGCGACCCGCGGCTCGCCGACGACCCCAAGATGGCCGTGCTCCGGCCGGTCGTCGCCGACGCCCTGGCCGCCGTCCGCTCCGGCGCCCGGACGGCGCCGCTGCTCGCGGTCTGCCTGAGCCACCAGCTGCTCGCCGCCGGACTCGGGCTCGGGCTGGCGCGCAAGGCCGTCCCGTACCAGGGGGCGCAGGAGACCGTCGACCTGTTCGGGACGAAGCGCACGGTCGGCTTCTACAACACGTTCACCGCGCGCTGCACGGACGCCGAGGCGGCCCGGCTCGCGGCCGAGGGCGTCGAGCTCGCGCGCGACGCGGCCACCGGCGACGTGCACGCGCTGCGCGGGCCCGGCTTCGCCGGCCTCCAGTTCCACCCGGAGTCGGTGCTGACCCGCGAGGGCGTGGACATCGTCGCCGCCCTGCTCCGCCAGACGGCGCCCGTACGGCGCTGAGGGGGTGGGGGGGATCCGGGCAGGGTGTCCTGCTCGGGTCCCGGCGCCGCAGGCCCCCTCAGATCTCGTCGTCCAGCCCCTGCTCGATCGCGTACCGCACCAGCTCCACCCGGTTGTGCAACTGCAGCTTCCCCAGCGTGTTCTGCACGTGGTTCTGCACCGTCCGGTGCGACAGCACCAGGCGCTCGGCGATCTGGCGGTACGACAGGCCCTTCGCCACCAGCCGCAGGACCTCCGTCTCGCGGGCGGTCAGCTGCGGCACCGCCGGGGCGCAGGCCGGGGCCGGTTCGGCGGCCAGGCGGCGGAACTCGCCGAGCACCAGGCCGGCCAGGCCCGGGGTGAAGACCGCGTCGCCGACGGCCGTGCGCCGCACCGCGTCCAGCAGCTCCTCCCGCCCGGCCGACTTCACCAGGTAGCCGGTCGCGCCGGACTTCACCGCCTCCAGCACGTCCTGGTGCTCGCCGCTCGCCGAGAGCACCAGCACCCGCACCGACGGGTCGTGCGCGACGACCTGCCGGCACACCTCGGCGCCGGGCAGGCCGGGCAGGTTGAGGTCGAGCACGACCACCTGCGGCGTGCAGGCGCGGGCCCGGCGGACGGCCTCCTCGCCGTCGCCCGCGGTGGCCACCACGTCCAGCCCGGCCTCGGCGAGGTCGCGCGAGACGGCCTCGCGCCACATCGGGTGGTCGTCCACGACCATCACCCGCACGGGCCGTTCGGCCGCCGGATCAGTCGTCGGCTGGTCGGTCATCGGAGCCCTTCCTCGGGACGCGCAGTTCGACCTCGACGCCCTCCCCGGGCACCGAGTACAGCTCGGCGGTGCCGCCGAGGTCCAGCAGCCGGCCGCGGATCGACTGGCTGACGCCGAGCCGGCCGGCCCGCTGCGCCTCGCCGAGCCGCCCGGAGGCGAAGCCGGGGCCGTCGTCGCGGATGCTGACGGTGACGGCCTCCGGCTCGTCCTCGACCAGGATCCAGGCGCGGGCGTCGGGCCCGGCGTGCTTGCGGACGTTGTCGACGGCGGCGCCGACCGCGGCCGCCAGTTCCCCGACGGCCCGTGCGGGCAGCAGGACCGGCGTGCCGGGGGCGGAGAGCGTGATCCGCTCGTCCGCGTACGGGCGCAGCAGCGCGGTGAGGTCGCCCGGCTCCCGGACGGCCCGCGGCGAGCCCTGGGCGGGGACCGGGCCGCCGGTCATCAGCGTCCGCAGCGCGCGTTCCTGTTCGCCCGCGAGGCGGCCGAGCTCGGCGAAGTCGGCGCCGGCGCCGGGGTGTTCGGCCTGTTCGGCGCCGCGGCGCTGGACCAGCGCGAGCACCTGGAGGACGCCGTCGTGGATGTCCCGGGAGAGCCGCTCGCGCTCGCGGGTCGCGGCCTCGACCCGGAGGGCGCGGGTGAGCGCGCTCTCGCCGGCGCGGGCGAGTTCGATGACGTAGCCGATCGCGCAGCCGGCCACCATCAGCAGCACGATGTTGTGGACGTTGTCGGCGGTGATGCCGCCGTGGCCGAGGATGTTGGCCACGCCGATGACCGAGCCGGCCGCCGCGGCCCAGCGCCAGCCGCCCTTCCCGGCGAAGCCGAGCACCGTGCCGGCGGCCCAGATGGTCGGCAGGGTGGTCGAGCCGTGGCTGATCCGGACCGGGTCGTCGGTCTGGCCGCTCATCACGATGCCGGTCACGGCCGTGGCGAGGTCGGTGCCGAGGACGTACCACGTGCAGCGCTGGGGGCCGGCGAAGGCCCGGGTGCTGGCGAGGGTCCAGAGGGTGAGCGCGCCGAGGTAGATCCAGCCGGCGACGGGGTGCAGGAAGTGCAGGTAGGAGTGGAAGTAGCGGAGGAGGGCGTAGCACAGGGCGAGGACGCGGAAGTAGGAGATCGCCCGCCAGAGCGGGAGTTCGACCGACATGCCGCCGGCCGCGACCGTGCCGCCGAGTCCGGTGCCGCCGGCGCCCACCGCCCCGGTTCTGCCGCCGTCCCTCATCCGCCCGCCCCTCCCCTGGACCTCCGGGTGGTCCGTCAGGCCGACCCGGTGTCCTTCTGCTCCTGTGCCTTCTCCGCCTCCGCGGCCTTCTCGGCCTCGGCCGCCTTCTCCGCCTCGGCCTTCTCCGCCTTGGCGGCGGCCTTGCGCTCGGCGTCGGCGCGCTTCTTGTCCTCGGAGATCTGCCGCTTGGCGGCCGTCGCGTAGATGTCGACGTACTCCTGGCCCGAGAGGCGCATGATCTCGTACATCACCTCGTCCGTCACCGAACGGAGGATGAAGCGGTCGTTCTCCATGCCCTGGTAGCGGGAGAAGTCCAGCGGGCGGCCGATCCGGATGCCGGGGCGGATGCCGAAGTTGGGGACGACCTGGCCGGGCGGCTGCACCTTCTCGGTGTCGATCATGGCGACCGGGATGACCGGCGCCCCGGTGGCCAGCGCGACGCGGGCCAGGCCGCCGACCTTGCCGCGGTACAGCTTGCCGTCGGGCGAGCGGGTGCCCTCGGGGTAGACCCCGAAGAGCTCGCCGCGGTCGAGGACCGCGATGGCGCTGCGGATCGCGGCCTCGCCGGCGCCGCGCACCCCGGAGCGGTCGACCGGCAGCTGGCCGACGCCCTTGAAGAAGGCGGCGGTCAGCCGGCCCTTGAGGCCCGGGGTGTTGAAGTACTCGGCCTTCGCGATGAAGGTGACCCGGCGCCTGATCAGCGCGGGGAAGAAGAACGAGTCCGAGAAGGACAGGTGGTTGCTCGCGATGATCGCCGCACCCTCGGTGGGGATGTTCTCCTCACCCTCGATCCACGGCCGGAAGAAGATCCGAAGCAGTGGCGCGACGATCATCTTCATCAGTCGGTAGAACAACCCGGGCCTCCTGTATTGCGGACCGCACGATCCTAATGCCCCGTGAGCGCGGCCCGCGCCCCGCCCCGCTCGCCGTGTGGGGTGCGGGGCGCACTCCCGGGGGTGTACGACCCGGCGGAGCGCGTGGGACGATGCGAATTCCGCAGCCTCCAGTTCCAGCGTCCCCTCCCCCAGCGCCGTCCGCCCGCGAAGGAGTCCGCCATGCCGTTGCTGCCCGGTGCCGAACCGTACCGCCACCGCGGCGGACCGGTGGGGGTGCTGCTGTGCCACGGCTTCACCGGGTCTCCGCAGTCGATGCGCCCGTGGGCGGAGCAGCTGGCCGCGGCCGGGCTCACCGTCTCCCTGCCGCTGCTGCCGGGGCACGGCACCCGCTGGCAGGACATGCAGATCACCCGGTGGGAGGACTGGTACGCCGAGGTCGACCGGGAGCTGCGGGTGCTCGCGCAGGAGTGCGAGCAGGTCTTCGTCTTCGCGCTGTCGATGGGCGGCGCGCTGGCCCTGCGGCTGGCCGCGCTGCACGGCCCGACGGTCTCCGGACTGGTGCTGGTCAACCCGTCGGTGCGCTCGGACAACCCCGCGAGTGTGCTGCTTCCGGTGCTGCGGCACCTCGTGCCGAGCGTCCCCGGGATCACCGACGACATCGCCCGGCCCGGCATCAGCGAGGGCGGCTACGACCGGACGCCGCTGAACGCCGCGTGGTCCCTGGGCAAGCTGTGGCAGGAGGTCCGCCGGAGGCTGCCGGAGGTGACCCAGCCGGTGCTCCTGTTCCGCAGTCCGCAGGACCACGTGGTCTCGCCGGCCAACTCGGAACTGGTGCTGGCCCGGATATCCTCGACCGACGTGACGGAGCGGCTGTGCCAGCGCAGCTTCCACGTCGCGACGCTGGACCACGACGCGGCGGAAATATTCACGGGCGGGCTGGACTTCATCCGACGGCTGGCTCCCGCGCATGCGGCGGGCGTCAACCGGGTGGAATCCGACGATCACCATGGCTGAAGGGCCGGAAGTGCACGAGAGCAGCACGGCGGGCGGCGGGGACGAGGCGCCCCGCGAGGACGGCGCGACCGACGACGCGACGAAGGACGCGACCGGCAGCGGCGCGAGCGGCGGCCCGGCGGCGGACGGGGCCGGCCAGGCCCCCGCGGAACCCCGGCCACGGCGCGCGCCCGAGCGCAGCCAGGCCGAACAGGACGAGATCTTCGCCGCCCTGGTGGCCCAGTTCGACGACCCCGTCGACCTCAACAACCCGAACTGGCCGGAGGTCGAGAACCTCCGGGCCCGGGGCGAGCTGAAGGGCGGCTCCAAGGACGGCAAGGGCCAGGGCGCCCCGGACGACCTCGCCGACCTGGCCCCGCAGCCCCGCTCCCGGCCGGGCGGCCCGGTGCTGCCGGCCGCCGACGGGGGCCCGCGCGACTTCGAGCTGTCCGAGGAGACGGACGAGGGCCACTACGTCCCGCCGGAGCCCCCGCCGCTGCCGACCGCGGACGTGACCGCGAAGTTCGCGTGGCTCGCGGTGCTCGGCGGCCCGGCGTTGCTGCTGTTCGACGCGGTGGTCTGGCGGGAGATCTCCGGCTGGCCGGCCTGGGTCGGGTTCAGCGCCTTCCTGGGCGGCTTCGTGACCCTGGTGGTCCGGATGAAGGACCGCGACGAGGACGAGCCGGAGGATCCGGACCACGGCGCCGTCGTCTGACGCTCTAACGCTCGGGGACTTCCAGCACGGCGAGCACCGGCAGGTGGTCGGTCGCGGCCCGCAGGTCCGCCTCCGTGACGCCCGGCAGCCCGTGCGGCACGCCGCAGGCGAGCACGGTGATCCCGGGCGTGGCGAAGACGGCGTCGATCCGCTGGTAGGGGCGCTCCGGGACGGACGTGAACTCGCCGCCCCAGGGCGCCGTGACGTGCCCGTCCTGGAGCCGCGAGGCCAGCAGCCGCCATCCCCTGCCGTCCGGGTGCTCGTTGAAGTCGCCCGCGATGACGCCGAGTTCGGCGATCCCGAGCTGGTCGAGCAGCAGCTCGAACTGCCCGTACCGCTCGTCGGCGTCCAGGCTCAGGTGACAGCTGGTGACGCTGAACGGCGCCGAACCGGGCAGCCGCAGCAGGGCGGTGGCGAAGCCGCGGGCGTGCAGGCCCCGGGTCTTCGGCAGGAAGCGGTCGTACACGCCGAGCACCTCGACGGCACCGGGCCGGCCGAGGAGCAGCGGCCCGGCCGCCCTCCGGCCGCCGCCGGCGAGGACGGTCGTCCCGGTGCGGCGCGCCAGCCAGGCGGCCTGGCCCCCGGGGCGCCAGTAGCGCGGCGACTCCTGGACGCAGACGACGTCCGGCCCGCACGCCCGGATCACCCGGACGAGTGCTTCGCGGTCGTCGCGCAGCGAGCGGACGTTGTAGCCGAGCAGCCGCAGTCGACGCGGGCCTGGCCCGGGCAGCGGTGCGATGGGTGCCGTCGTCATGTTCCTCCCCGTCCGTGATCGGTGGGACCGACCGTACGGCAGCCCCGGGACGTGCGACGGCGGCGGCGCGTCCGGAGTCGGTCGGGGTCCGGTCGCACCGCCGCCGGCGGGCTTCTTCGTCTTCTCCGGGGGTGGGTCAGACGGTGCGGGCGAGGTCGGCCGCGCCGGCGATGCCGGCGGCCGAGCCCATCGACGCGAGGACGACCTCGGCGCGCGGGCGGTGCACGCCGCCGGTCAGGTAGTGCTCGAAGGCCTTGGCGACCGGGTCGAGCAGCAGGCGTCCGGAGTCGGAGACGCCGCCGCCGAGGACGAAGACACCCGGGTCGAAGAGCGCGGCGAGGTCGGCCATGCCGCGGCCCAGCCAGTCGGCGAGCTCGGCGTAGCACTCCAGCGCGAGCGGGTCGCCCGCCTCGGCGGCCTCGGTGATGTGGATGCCGCGGATGGTCTCGGCGACTCCGTCGTTGAGCTCCAGCATCCGCTTGCCGCGGACCGGGTCGGCGGCGGCCTTCTCCCGGCCGTAGCGGCGCAGCGAGCGCCCGGAGCCGTACTGCTCCCAGCAGCCCTTGCCGCCGCAGCCGCAGGGCAGGCCGTCGGGGACCATGTTGAGGTGGCCGATCTCGCCGGCCACGCCGAAGCGGCCGCGGTGCAGCCGGCCGTCCAGGACGATGCCGCCGCCGATCCCGGTGCCGACGGTGATCAGGACCATGTCCTCGTGGTCGGCGGCGGCGCCGAAGCGGAACTCGGCCCAGGCGGCGCAGTTGGCGTCGTTCTCGACGACGGCGTCGAGGCCGGTGAGCTCCTCGATCCGGCCGCGCAGCGGCTCGTTCTCCCAGTCGATGTTGGGCGCGAAGATCACGGTCGAGCGGTTGCGGTCGACGAAGCCGGGGGCGCCGACGCCGACGGCGGTGACGTCGGGGTGCTGCTCCTTGAGTTCGCGCACGGCCTGCGCGATGGCGTCGACGGCCCACTGGGGGTCGGCCGGGGTGGGCACCCTGGTCCTGGCGAGGATCGTGCCCGCCTCGTCGACCACACCTGCCGCGATCTTGGTCCCGCCGACATCGACGCCGATGGTCAGAGCCATGTGTCCCTCAGCTATTCACTCGTTCCCGCTGGACGGAACGGTACCGCCCAAACACGCCCTCGTACACAGCCTCGCATACATTAGCCGAAGACAATCCTGGACCAACCGGGCCGGGACGCTTCAAAAGTCTTACGAATACTCCTGGTTCGTCACGCAGAGGGGTGCGGCTGTCACCCTTCTGGGGTTACGGATTCACTGCTTGGTGGACGGCTCGTCGGGGGTGTCGAGGTCGATCCGCTCGGTGGCGGCGGCGTCGCCCGCGGTCCAGCGGCGCTCGTGGCCGGCCACGGCGGCGCGATAGGCGGCCAGCAGCTCGGCGCCGGCGGCGGCGAGCCCGGAACCGGCTGCGGCGAGGTGCCCGTACACCTCGGGCTTCTGCTCGCGCAGCCGGTCGGCGAAGCCGGCCAGGGTGATCAGGGTGTCGGCGCCCGCCTCCTGGGCCTTCTGGCCGACGGCGTCGGCGAAGCGGCGCACCTCGTCCACCAGCGGACCGAGCTCCGGGCCGAAGGGGTGGGCCTGCGCGTCCTCGGAGCCGCCCGCAGCACCGCCCGTGCCCGCGCCCCTCGGCCCGTCCGTCGACTCGTTCCCGGGCTCGTCCGTCGGCTCGGTGCGGTCGGTACTGGTCATCGCGGGGCCTCCTCTGCTGCGGCCGCGCCCGCGGCCACCGGCCACCGACGCTACCCGAGGCGCGGCGCGGCCCCGCCCTGCAGGAGTCGGTCAGCCCCGGGGCCAGAGCGCCGGGTCGGGCGCGAACCGCACCGTGAGCACCCCGTCGGTCAGCCCCGCGCCCGCGACGGTGCAGCGGCGCAGCGCCGACGGCAGGGAGAGCACCCGGCGGTGGGCACCGAGGCCGACCACCAGCTCGTCGCCGCGGCGCACGAGGTCGAGGTCGGCGCGCTCGGCGCCCGGCAGCGCGAGGTGCCACGCCAGCAGGCCCTCCTCGGCGAGCCGGTCCTCGACCGGCCAGGGCTCGGCGGCGAGCGGCTCGGGGCCGGGTCCGTCCCCGTAGAGGCGGTCGGCGACGGCCTCCAGGGTCACGTCGGCCAGGCCGGTGACGAGGACCGGGGAGTCACTCGCCGCGGTCAGCGCGGCCAGCTCCTCGCGCCGGCGGCCGGCCAGCGCCGCCAGCCACGGGTCGGGCGAGTCCAGCGCGGCGTCCGGCAACGCGCCGTGCAGCACGAGGGCGTCCGGCCGGTGCCCGTGCAGGGCCAGGCCGGCGCGGATCCGGCGCAGGTCGTCGAACGGGTGGCCGTCGGCCGACACGACCAGCCGGACGCTGGTGCCGGGCGAGGTGATCGCGGCCCGGGACTCGGCGAGCACGCCGGCGGCCTTGCCGCGGCTCTCGTACAGCCAGTCGGCGGGCATGGGGACACCGGCCAGCCCGGCCAGCAGCGGGCGCAGCGCCCGGGCGGCCTGGCGCTGCTCGGGGACCAGCCGGTCCAGGTAGCGCTCCAGTTGCTCGGGCAGGGCGAGGGCGCCGATCAGCTCGGCGGGCGGCGGGGCGAGCACGACCAGGACGTCCCCGTCGGCGGCGGGCAGGGCGCGCAGCAGGGCGATCCGGGCGATGCCGGGCAGGGCGGTGAGCTCCTCGGGGTCGAGCGGCTCGGCGCCGAGCAGGTCGAGGGCGGGCTTGAGGCGGCCGGCGATCTCGCTGAGGGCGTGCCGGAAGGCGGCCTGCTCGTCGATCCGGGAGACGGTCAGGCCGGGCGCGTAGCCCAGCGGTTCGGGTTCCAGGCGGACGCCGAGCACGGAGTCCAGCGCCCGGTGCGGGTCGTCGGCGGCCAGCAGCCAGACCCGACGGCCGTCGCGGGCGGCGTGCAGGGCGGTGGCGGCGGCCACCGCGGGCGCGCCCGCGTCGCCGCTGACCAGGATGGTGCGTGTCGCCGTCATGCCGTCGGGCCCCGTTCCGCGCCGTCAGCCCTGGGCGGGCTTCTTGCCGCCGCCGTCCTCGACGCGCTTCTTCAGGCCGGCCAGCGCGCGGTCGATGATGACCTTCTCGGCCTTGCGCTTGATCATGCCCAGCATCGGGATCTTGACGTCCACGGCGAGCTGGTACGTGACCTCGGTGCGGTCAGCGCCGAGCGGAGCGAGGGTGTAGGAGCCGTCGAGGGAGCGGAGCATCTGGCTGCGCACGAGGGTCCAGCTCACCTCGCGGTCGCCGTCCCAGGTGTAGGCGAGGACGTGCTCGTCACGGATGGCACCGGCGTCGAGCAGCAGGCGGACCTTCGAGGCGCGGCCGTCCTCGGCGGCCTCCAGGACCTCGATCTCCTTGACCTCGCCGGTCCAGGCCGGGTAGGCGGCGAAGTCGGCGATCACGGCCATGACCGTGGCCGGGGTCGCGTCGATGGTGATGCTCGACCTGGTGTGCTCCGCCATGGAATGGCCCTCCGACTCAGTCCCTCTGCCTGCCGCTCCGGTCGAGGCGTGCTCGCCCGGGTGCGCCCGGAGCAGGCTATCGCGACCGGCGATCGGCTCGGCCGCGCGGGCACCGGGCGGCGGACGCCGGGCGAGCGCGGGCACCCGGCGGGGGCGCATGTTACCGGCCGGTCGCCCGGCCCTGTCGTAGGGTGCCAGTCGAACGACCCGGTCACGGCCTGGTCCGACCCGGCCGGGTGTGACACTTCGAACACCGGGGCCGACCCCCCTGGTCGAAGCTGCCTACCGGGCAGTAACGTCCTGCCGTCCCGCAGCGTCGCGAACGAGGAGCAGTCTTGCTCGACTTCAGCCTTCCGGCCCTCTACCAGGTACCGAGCGGCGGTAACCTCTCCGACCTCGTGCACCAGAACGCCGAGCGGCACCCGGACGTCGTGGTGCTCAGCCGGAAGGTGGACGGCCACTGGCAGGAGTTGACCTCGGCCCAGTTCCTGGTCGAGGTGCACGCGGCCGCGAAGGGCCTGATCGCCTCGGGCATCCGGCCCGGCGACCGGGTGGGCATCATGTCCCGCACGCGGTACGAGTGGACGCTGCTGGACTTCGCGATCTGGACGGCCGGCGCGATCACCGTGCCGGTGTACGAGACCTCCTCCGCCGAGCAGGTCGAGTGGATCCTCGGCGACTCCGGCGCGGTCGCCGTCTTCGCCGAGACCGACCAGCACCTCGAGGTGGTCGAGGAGGTCCGCGGCCGGCTGCCGGAGCTGGCGCACGTCTGGCAGATCGAGGGCGGCGCGGTCGCCGCGCTGGCCGCGGCGGGCGAGGACGTCGCGGACGCGACCGTCCAAGAGCGCCGCGCGAGCGCCACCGAGGACTCGATCGCCACCATCGTCTACACCTCGGGCACCACCGGCCGCCCGAAGGGCTGTCAGCTGACGCACGGCAACTTCCTGGCCGAGTGCGGCAACGTCGTCGAGCGACTCGCCCCGCTGTTCCGCACCGGTGAGAGCTCGGTCCTGCTGTTCCTCCCGCTGGCCCACGTGCTCGGCCGGATCGTCGAGATCGCCCCGGCGATGGCCCCGATCAAGCTGGGCCACGTCTCCGACATCAAGGACGTCACCGCCGAGCTGGCCTCCTTCCGCCCGACCCTCATCCTCGGCGTGCCGCGGGTGTTCGAGAAGGTCTACAACACCGCCCGCGCCAAGGCCCAGGCCGACGGCAAGGGCAAGATCTTCGACAAGGCCGCCGCGACCGCGATCGCCTACAGCCGCGCCCTGGACGCCGGGGGCGCCGGCCTCGGCCTGCGGATCAAGCACGCGGTCTTCGACAAGCTGGTGTACAGCAAGCTGCGCGCCGCCCTCGGCGGCCGGGCCACCCACGCCATCTCCGGCGGCGCCCCGCTCGGCGAGCGCCTCGGCCACTTCTACCGCGGCATCGGCTTCACCGTCCTGGAGGGCTACGGTCTGACCGAGACCTGCGCGGCCACCGCCTTCAACCCGTGGGACAAGCCGAAGATCGGCACGGTCGGCCAGCCGGTGCCCGGCGCCTCGGTGCGGATCGCCGAGGACGGCGAGGTCTTCTTCAAGGGCCCGCACGTCTTCACCGGCTACTGGAACAACCCGCAGGCGACCGCCGACAGCCTCAAGGACGGCTGGATGGCCACCGGAGACCTGGGCTCGCTGGACTCCGAGGGCTACCTGACCATCACCGGCCGCAAGAAGGAGATCATCGTCACGGCGGGCGGCAAGAACGTCGCCCCGGCGGTGATCGAGGACCGGATCCGGGCGCACGCGCTGGTCGGCGAGGTCATGGTGGTCGGCGACCGCAAGCCCTTCATCGGCTGCCTGATCACCGTCGACCCGGACTTCTTCCCCAAGTGGAAGGAGCTCAACGGCAAGCCCGCCACCGCGACGGTCGCCGAGCTGCGCGAGGACCCCCAGCTGCTGGCCGCGCTCCAGGCCGCCGTCGACGACGGCAACGCGGCCGTCTCGCACGCCGAGGCGGTCAAGAAGTTCCGCCTGCTGGACACCGAGTTCTCCGAGGAGAGCGGCCACCTGACGCCGTCCCTGAAGCTCAAGCGCAACGTCGTCCTGAAGGACTTCGCGGCCGACGTCGAGGCGATCTACCAGAAGTAGCCGCCCCGGACGCGCGAACGGGCCCGCCTCCTCGACGAGGAGGCGGGCCCGTCGCGTCCGTACGGCTACACCGCGAGCAGCGAGGTCAGCCGCCCGGCCAGCAGGTCCCAGCGCCAGGAGCGCTCCACCCAGCGCCGCCCGGCCTCGCCCATCCGCCGCCGCAGTTCTCCGTCGTGCAGCAGCCGGACGATCCGCTCGGCCGCCGCCGACGCCGAGCCGCCGGGCACGACGTAGCCGGTTTCGCCCTCCAGCACCGCGTCCGGCGCACCGCCGGAGTCGCCGGCCACGACGGGCAGACCGGTCGCCGAGGCCTCCAGGTAGACGATGCCGAGGCCCTCGACGTCGAGCCCGCCGCGCCGCGTGCGGCAGGGCATCGCGAAGACGTCCCCGGCGCCGTAGTGCGCGGGCAGCTCCTCCCACGGCACCGAGCCGGTGAAGCGCACCGAGGCGCGCACGCCCTTCGCGTCGGCGAGCTTCTCCAGGTCCGCCCGGTAGGGGCCGCCGCCGACGATCAGCAGCACGGCGTCCGGCACGTCGGCGAGGATCTGCGGCATCGCCTCGATCAGGGTGTCCTGGCCCTTGCGCGGCACCAGGCGCGAGACGCACACCACGACCGGCCGGTCCGCCAGCCCCAGCCGGCGGCGCACCCCGGCGCCCCCGGAGTCCGGGTGGAACGTCGTCTCGTCCACGCCCGGCGGCAGCTGCACCATCCGGCCCGCGGCCTCCGGCCCCACCGCACCCGCGATCCGGGAGCGGGTGTACTCACCCAGGTACGTCAGCACGTCGGTGCCCGCGCCGATCCGGCGCAGCAGCTGCCGGGCGGCCGGCAGCTGGGCCCAGGCGGCCTCGTGCCCGTGCGTCATCCCCAGCAGTCGCCCGGCCCCGGCCCGGCGCAGCGTCGGTGCCATCAGGCCGAGCGGCGCGGCGGCGCCGAACCAGACCGAGTCGCACTTCTCCGCGCGGAGGATCTCGGCGGCCCGCCGGGTGACCCGCGGTGTGGGAACCATCACCTTCGTCCGGTCCCGGATCACCGGGAACGGCTGCTCGGCGTCGAAGCGCGCGACCTCGGTGCCGTCGCGCCAGGTCGAGGCGTACACCACGATGCTCCCGGCGGGCTGACGGACGGCCATGTTGTGCACGAAGGCCTGGATGCCGCCGGGTCGCGGCGGGAAGTCGTTGGTGACGATCAAGGTTCTGTGCATCAGGCCACGGCTCGCTCGGTCGGGGGGTGCTCGGTGTACCACTGGGTGATCCGTACGATAGGTCAACACCATGACCCGCCGGGAACGGAACCGCGCACGGCAACCGTTCCACTCCCGGGTCAGTCCTAGTACCTGAGCCGCTGAGGACGGCGGCCCGGGCGTCCGTCGCGCGACGCCTCCGGTGGGGACGTCCGAGACGAACGAGGGAGCGCTGTGGAGCTGGCCCCGGCCACCGAGACCGGTACTTCCCGTGCCCGCGCGGGCCGCCCGCTCGGGGCGCTGGCGGCACTCGTCGCCACCTGGGCGGTGACCCGGACGCTGCTGGTGCTGTTCGTCACCGGCGTGCTGCGCTCGCCGGGCGGGGACGTCACGGCGGACGTCTGGATGATCTACCACGCCTGGTACGGCGTCCTGCAGACCGGCACCTTCCCCTTCGACGACGTCACCTGGCAGTACCCGCCCGGCGCCGCCCTGGTGATCCTGCTGCCCGGCCTGCTGCCGTGGTCGTACGTGGTCTCGTTCTGGGTGATCTGCGGGGTCGCCGACGCCCTCGCGATGGCCCTGCTGGTCCGCACCGGCCTGCGCCGGGGCCGGGTGCTGACCGGCGCCTGGCTGTGGGTGGTGGCCGTGCCGCTGCTCGGCCCGATGATCTACAACCGCTTCGACATCATCGTCACCGCGATCGCGGTGGCCGGCCTGCTGGCGCTGATCCGCCGTCCGGCCGTCGGCGGGATGCTGCTGGGCCTCGGCGGGATCGTCAAGATCTGGCCGCTGCTCGGCCTGATCGGCACCCCCTCCGGGCGCCGCACGCACCGCTCCTGGACGCTCGCGGCGGCCACCGCCGTCTCGCTGGGCTTCCTGCTGGCCGCCGGGATGAACGGCGCCTTCGGTTTCCTGGCGTTCCAGAAGGACCGCGGCATCGAGGTCGAGTCGCTCGGCGCGCTGCCGCTGCACTACGCGCGGATCGCGGGCGCCTGGAACGGCCGGGTGACGATGAACTACGGCTCGGCCGAGATGCTCGGGCCGTGGGTCAGCGTCGTCAGCAAGGTCATGATGGCCGGCACCGTGCTGGGCTTCGCGTGGCTGCTGCTCTGGCGCTACACCGCCAAGCGCCGCAACGCGGCCACCATGTACGACGCGGCGCTGACCGCGCTGCTGATCTTCACCGTCACCAGCCGGGTGATCAGCCCGCAGTACCTGGTCTGGCTGATCGGCGTCGCGGCGGTCTGCCTGACCGTGCGGGGCAGCAGCCAGCGGCCGGTGGCGCTGCTGATCCTGCTCGCGGCGCCGCTGACGCTGGTCGAGTTCCCGCTGATGTTCACCCAGGTCCTCGCGAGCGACCCGCTGGCCATCACCGTCCTGTCCGCGCGCAACCTGCTCCTGCTGGCGGCGACGGTCCTGTCCTGCGTCCGCCTCTGGCGCTCCACGCGCGGCGCGGACCGGCTGCCGCCGACCGTCGTGCTGGCGCAGCCGGAGCCCGTCCCGGCCGGCTCCTACCCGGTCCGTCCGGGCATCGCCTACGAGCAGGACCTGCTCGACGGGATCGACCGCCCCAACACCCCGGCCGGGCGCTAACCCTTCAGGGCGGCCACCTCGCCCGTCCACAGCTTCGTGAACGCGTCCGTGCCGAGGCCCAGTTCGGCCCGGAACAGTCGGTCCATCCGCTGGTCGCGGTCCTCTCCCGCGCCGTCCGCGGCGCCCACCGCCCGGTAGAACGCGACCAGGCGGTCGGCGCCGAAGCGGTCGGCGATCAGCCGACAGGCGAGCCAGGCCTGCTCGTAGGCCTGCGCGATGCCGGTGGAGCCCGCGGCGAAGTCGCGGTCGGCGGGCAGCGCCGTCGCCACCTTCCCGGCGGCCACGTCCCGGGCCAGCTCCGGGGCGATCTGGCGGGGCGTGCGGCCGGAGTCGCGGTAGGCCGTCCAGTCGGCGACGCCCTCGGAGAGCCACAGCGGTGTCCAGGCCCGGGTGTCGGCCCGGGTCGCGACGTGGGTGGTCTCGTGGGTGACGACCACCTGGCGGCCGAAGTCGCTAAGCCGCCCGAACGCCTCGGGGTTGATCAGCACCCGGTCGGCCGGGGTGTGCGAGGGCGCGCCGGGGGCGGCCACGGTGACCGCCGCCATGCCCGTCCAGCCGGCCGGGTCGGCCTCCAGCAGGCGGGCGAACTGCGGCTCGGTGGCGGGCAGTTCGAGCAGCAGCCGGCCCGCCCAGCCATTGCCCCAGACCGCGCTCACCGCAGGGACGGCACGGTCGCCGATCGCGACCAGCCCGGCCGGGTCAGGTCCGGCGGCGAGGCCGAGCACCAGGCACTGCGCGCCGCGTGCGGACCGTCCCGGCCCGAAGTCCCAGAGCGCCGGCGGCCCGCTCTCGGGGTCCTCCCGCTCGACCCGCCAGCCGTCGGCCTTCGTCAGCGTGAGACGGCGGGGGTGGACGGTGGGGTACTCGTCGTAGCCGGTGACCCGGACGTCCAGGTCGGCCGAGGCGGTCAGCCGCCCGGGGCCCGCGCCCGGGGAGAGGACGAGGTTGCGGTAGTCGGCGGTCAGCGGCAGGCCGGTGGTCGCCGGCAGCTCGCGCGCCCGTTCGGCCAGCACCGCCGCCACCTCGCTTCGCCCGTCCGTCCCGGCGGGGCCCCGGCCGGGCGCCGCGGGGGCGACGGGCGGCAGCGACAGCTGCGTCAGCCCTCCGGCGGCGAGCAGCAGGGCGCCGCGCCGGGACAGCGTGCCGGGCCGTATCGCGTCCGGTCCGGACGGGGTCGGGCTCAGAGCCGGACCACCCCGGAGACGGGCATCGCGTTGACGCTCTCGTACCGCACCCGGGCCCCCGGGTACGGGGCGTGCACGATCACCCCACCGCCGGCGTACATGCCGACGTGGTGCATGTCCCGGTAGAAGATCACCAGGTCTCCCGGTCGCGCTTCGGACAGGCTCACCCGCTGGCCGGCGTAGGCCTGGGCCTGCGAGGTGCGCGGCAGGCTCACTCCGGCCTGCCGCCAGCTGTAGTACATCAGACCGGAACAGTCGAACGCGTGGGGGCCGGTGGAACCGTAGACGTACGGCGACCCGATCATCCGCACCGCCGCCGCGAGCGCCGCCGCCCCGCGCTCGGAGGCGGGCGGGGTGGTGCCGAGGTCCAGCCGGTCGGTGCCGCGGGTGGCGCGCTGCTCGGCCTCCTGGGCGTCCTGCGCGACCATCCGGGAGCGCTCGGCGACGCCCAGGCTGTTGAGCAGCCGCTGGGCCTTGGCCAGCCGCTGCTGGATCTCCTGCTTGCTGTCGGCGAGCGTGCGGCGGGCCTGGTCCAGCTCGGAGAGCTTGGCGGCGGTCTCGGCGCGGCGCTGGTCGAGCCGGCGCTGACGGGCCACCAACTCGTGCAGCGTCTCGTTCTGCCGTTCGGTCGCCTGGTCGAGGGCCCGGGCGCGGGCGAGGTAGCCCTCCGGGTCGGTGGCGAGCATCAGCTGGACGGTCTGCGCCATGCCGCCGGAGCGGTACTCGGCACCCGCCACGGTGGCGAGGTCGCCGCGCAGCTGGTTGAGCTGGTCCTGGGCGACGGCGATCTCGCCCTGGAGGACGGTGGTCTCGCCCTGGAGCCGCTGCTGGGCCTCCTGCGCGGCGTTGTACTTCTCCGACGCCTGTTCGGCCTCGTTGTACAGCTGCTCGACCTGCGCCTTGACGTCCTTGCGGCTGGGCGCGTCCGGGGCGCCGGGGGCGGCCTGGGCAGTGCCGCCCGTGGTGACGCCGAGGGCGGTGGCGGCGGCCGCGGTCAGCACCAGCGCACGGGCGAGCAGTTGGGAACGGCGGTGCACGGGCATGGCGGCGGCTCCTCCAATCCTGCGGACCGGTCCCGCCGCCGCACCCAAGCGGGCGGTCCTGGAGCGGGAGTCCGGTGGCAGACGTTAGCGAGTCCGGGCAACCGAGTCCAAACCCCTCCCAACCCGAATATTCGGCCTCCAATCGGACATGCGCCCGACGAAAGGAAACGCCGCAGGCCCGGCCCTCCGGGGAGGAGGGCCGGGCCTGCGGGAAGCCGAGCGGGGGATCAGACCCGCACGATGACCGAGAGCGGCATGTTGGAGACCGCCTCGTAGCGGACGCTCGCGCCCGGCTTGGGCGCGTGCAGCACCTGGCCGTTGCCGGCGTAGATGCCGACGTGGTGGGCGTCGCTGAAGAAGATCAGCAGGTCGCCGGGCTGGGCCTGGGAGAGGTCCGTGCCGAGGCGGGTGCCGGCGTTGGCCTGCTCCTGCGAAGTGCGCGGCAGCGAGACGCCGGCCTGGTCGAACGCCCAGACCATCAGGCCCGAGCAGTCGAAGGAGTTCGGGCCGGTGGCGGCCCAGACGTACGGACTGCCGATCTTGGTGGCCGCGTAGGACAGCGCGGCCGCACC
Organism: Streptomyces sp. SP17BM10; assembly: GCF_036322405.1. Classification (NCBI taxonomy): domain Bacteria; kingdom Bacillati; phylum Actinomycetota; class Actinomycetes; order Kitasatosporales; family Streptomycetaceae; genus Streptomyces; species Streptomyces sp. SP17BM10. The sequence continues at coordinate 236,479 of NZ_JAQYXB010000588.1, forward strand.
GCGCGAGCTGCCCGGCGCCGGCGGCTTGGCGACCGGCGAGGACGACGGGGCCGAGCCGAGGTCGGTGCGGCTGCTGTCGCGGGAGGCGCGGTCGGCGGCGGCCTGCTGGGCCTTCGCGGCGTCGGCCTTGGCCTTGGCGTCGGCGGCGGCCTTCTCCTCGGCCGCCTTGATGGCCTGGCGCTCCTGCTCGGACAGCGTGTTGAAGAGGTCCTGGGCGGCCTTCAGCTTCGCCTGGATCTGCTCCTTGGACGCCTTCAGCTGCTGGGTGGTCGCGTCCAGCTCTGCGAGCTTGCCCTGGGCCTCGTTGCGGTCCTGGTCCAGCTTGCGCTGCTGGTCCTGGAGCTCCTTCAGCTGCCCCTTCTGGGTGCTGCCGGCCTGGTTCAGGGCGTCGGCCTGGCTGAGGAAGTTGTCCGGCTTGGACGAGAACATCAGCTGGACGGTCGGGGATATGCCCCCGTTGCGGTACTGCTCGCCGGCGATCTGGGCGAGGCCGCCCTGGAGGTCGGTCACCTGCTCCTGCTGGCGGGCCACCTGGTCCTGCAGACCGGAGACCTGCTTCTGCAGCTCCTGCTGCTTGGCCTGGGCGGCGTTGTACTGCTCGGTCGCCACCTCGGCCTGCTCGTTGAGCTGGTCGACCTGCTCCTTGACCTGGTCCTTGGTCGGCGTCGGGTCGGCGTGGGCGCCGGACTGCGCGGAGAGGGCGACGGCTGCGGCGGCGACACCGGTCAGGAACGAGACTCGGGCACGACCGGCGGGCTTGGGACGACGATGGGACGCCACGAAGGCGGACTCCTTCTTCCTACGTCCGCCTACCGGGTGAGCTGACGGGTTCGGGCCGGAAGCATGCCCTACGACGCCTCACGGCCGTTCCACCGGCCGACCTGGCGCCGATTCACCCCGGAGGAACGTGGTTCCCCGGCTCCGCTCCACAGCGCCCAACCACTGGGCTCCCCTGTCGGACGGTCGCTTCGACGCGTCCCGCTGCTTCACGAACTCGGCGGGAACCACCGCCGCCACCCTGGCTGGGCGATCGACAGTGCGGTGGTTCGGGGCACGACCCTAGTAACTGAACCGTGATCGGTTCAAATCCTTGTCAGAAAAAAGGCGGAAGAATATCCAAGTTCTTTTGTGAAGATGACAGAAGGTGATCGCAGCAGTACGCAAGGCTGATCACTTGTCACGCGGACCCGGGGAAACGCGCACAAGCGAACGCGCCACCCCCGTTCGGGAGGTGGCGCGGATCACAGGGCCTTCGCACCGGCCCCCGGCGTGTCGGAGGGTCAGACCCGGCGGATCGTGTTGATCGGCATCGCGTCGGCCTTCATCACCTTGACCACGTCACCGGTGTGCGGCGCGTGCACCACCATGCCGTTGCCGATGTACATCCCGACGTGGTGCATGTCGGGACCGTAGATCACCAGGTCACCGGGCTGGGCCTGGTCCAGCGAGGGCACCCGGGTGCCATAGTGGCCCTGCTCCTGCGAGGTGCGCGGGAGCGAGACGCCGGCCTGGCCGTACGCCCAGACCATCAGGCCCGAGCAGTCGAAGGTGGTCGAGCCGGTGGCACCCCACACGTACGGCGAGCCCTGCTTGCCCATCGCCTTGGCCACGGCCACGGCCGCGTAGCCACTGGCCGGCGGCAGGTTGCTGAGGTCGACCCGGTCGGTGCCGCGCGAGGCACGGTCGTCCTGGGCCTGCTGGGCCTTCAGCGCGGCGCGCTCGGAGGCGCTGAGCGAGTTGAGGAGGTCCTGGGCGGCCTTGAGCTTGGCGTTGACGTCCGCCTTGGCCTGGTTCAGGTCCTTGGTGGTGGAGTCCAGGGAGGCCAGCACCGCGGCGGCCTCGGCCTTCTCCTGGTCCAGGCGGCGCTGCTGGTCCAGCAGGCCCTTGAGCGCGTCGGTCTCGGTGGCGCTGGCCTGCTGGACGCTGGAGGCCTTGTCCAGGTAGCCGGACGGGTCCGAGGAGAGCATCAGCTGGACGGACGGGTCGATGCCGCCGGTGCGGTACTGCTCGCCCGCCACGCCGGCGAGGCCGGTCTGAAGCTGGGTCATCTGCTCCTGGCCGCGGGCCACCTGGTCCTGGAGCTGGTCGGCCTGCTTGCGCAGCTGGTCGGCCCGCTCCTTGGCGCCGTTGTACTTCTCGGCCGCCTGCTCCTGCTCCTGCTGCAGTTCGTCGATCTGCGCCTTGACGTCCGTCTTGTTCGGCTGCGGCGCGGCGTGCGCGGCCACCTGGGCGGAGAGCGCGACCGCGGTCGCAGCGGCGGCGGTGAGCACGGAGACCCGCGCGCGGCTCGGCTGCTTGGGACGGCGGTGGGAGGCCAAGGGACCGGCTCCTTCTTCCATGGACTCATGGACTCACCGGTTCGGGTGAGAAATCCGGAAAATAGGTTTGACGCCAGACCCTAGTGAAGATCCAGGCGTTACGCCACTCCCCCGAAGGCGTGAACTCCGGGCCCCCACGCCGCTTCACCGAATCCGCACATCACCGCAAACCGGACGCTGACCAGCCGTCATCACCATCGGCATGGAATCAGGGCCGCGCCAGCCGGTTCAGCAGTAGAACCGAGGCGACCGGGCGCGCGCCGGCCTTCCGCACGCCCTCCGCGACCTCCCGGTCCGCGGAGACCACCACGACCGGACGGCCCTGCGGCTCGGCCCGCACCAGGCGCCTGATCAGCTCGTCCGCCGTCTCGCCGGTCCGGCTGAAGCGCACCCGGACCCCGCGCGGCGGCGCCATGATCACCGGGACGTCCAGGTCCTGCCCGTCGAACACGCATGTGACCTCCGCCTGCGTGCGCTGGGCCAGCATCGCCAGCCCGCCCAGCAGCCGCAGCCGCTGCTGCTCCAGCGGCAGCGTCGGGTAGCCGGTCTTCGTCACGTTGTAGCCGTCCACCACCAGGTGCACCTGCGGGATCGCCAGCAGCTGGTCCAGCAGCGCCGGATCGTCCTCCGCCAGCCCGCGCCGGGCCACGTCGTGCGGCGAGGCCGAGCCCGGCACCACCGCCTCCACCAGGTCCGCCGGGCGGATCTGCGACACCGGCAGGGCCAGCTCGCGCTGCAACCCCTGCGCCGACTGCAGCACGGTGTCCAGCAGCAGTCGCAGCCGCATGTCCTCCACGCTGCGCCCCTCGCGGGCCGAGCGCCGCCCCTGCTCGGCGGCCGTCTCCAGCTCGCCGACGCGGTGCCGCAGCCGCCGCGCCTCGCTCTCGGCCGCACTGCGCTCGATCGCCGCCTGCGCGCGCAGCGCCTCCAGCTCGCCGGTCACCCGCCGCGTCTCGGCCTGCGCCCGGCGGGTGTCGCTCTCCAGCGAACGCACCTTCTTGCGCAGCGAGTCGGCCTCCCGCCGGACGTCCTCGGACTCGGCCCGCTGCCGGTCCAGGTCCGCGCGGGCCGCGGCCCGCACCTCGGCCAGCTCGGCCTGCAACTTCTCCACCAGCCGGGCCGCCTCCGCGGCCGCGCCCTCGGCGCCGGCCCGCTCGGCCTCCTCACCGGCCTCGGCGACCAGCCGGCTCCAGCCCGCCGAGCGCACCAGGTAGGCGGCGGCCGCGACGTCCATCGGATCGGCGGCGCCGGGGACGCTGCCCGACTCCAGCGCCTTCACCAGGTCCGGCTGGCCCAGCCGCAGCCGCTCCGCTATCCGCACCCGGAAGGCCGGCTCCGACTCCAGCGCCGCCGCGATCGCCGTGGCCGCGTACTTGGCCCGCCGGGCCGGGGTGAACTTGGCGTACTGACGCAGGCTCTGCGGCAGCTCGCCGGACGGCAACCCGCCGAGCGCGTCCGCGGCCAGGCCGACCACGCGCCGGCGCACGCCCTCCGGCAGCGGCCGGTCGAGCTTCTCGACGGGACGGCCGGCCCCCGGCTCCGCGGCGGCACCGGACGCAGTGGCACCGTCGACGACCCCCGCCGCCCCGGCGGCCGGCTCCGCAGCGGGCTGCCCCTGCGGTCCGGCGGGCTCCCTCGCTGCGTCCACCACGTCCTCGGCTCCGATCCTGGTCCAACGGGGGCGGCCCCGCGGCCGCCGTCCCTGTCGTCACGCTCCGTGCGTTCTGTCTGTATTGTCCCGTGCGGCGGACGGCCCTGCCGTGCACCGTCCGCCGCACCGGCGGGGCATCAGGCCTGCTCGGCCTCGGCCGCCGCGTCCTGCGCGCCCGGGCGGGCGACCAGCTCGACCTGGTCCACCGCGTTGCACCAGCGGCAGCGCACCGTCTCGACCGTCTCGCTCAGGACTTCGGTCTCCTCGACCTTGGACTCACCGGCCAGGTCGAAGTGCAGGAACTCGGTGACCCGCGCGGTGCGGGTCACGTCGAAGCGGGTGAGGTTGCCGCACAGGGTGCAGCGCCAACGCGTCTCGGCGGTCAGGGCGGGGACGGTCATCGGGGGTCCTCTCGGGTGTTCCCTGGGTGGGCTAGGCGCTCCCCCCGGAGCCCCGGCATCGGCGGCGGGAGGCGGGAATGCCCGCCCCAAGCCTATTGCCTGGGGCAACCGTCGCGGCCACCGGTTCGGGCGATCGGAACCGCTGGAGCGGGCCTGCCCGCCCTAGTCCACCTGCCGTACAGCGCGGTGTCACGGACGGCCTTCGGAGGGATGCTTGGGCGCATGGCGCTCGCGGCTCCCGGCCACACCGACACGCGGGACGGCGGCCCCGCGGTGCCCGCCCCGGCGGTCACCTACGCCCTGATCGCGATCAACACGCTGGTCTTCCTGCTCGGCCCGGCCGCCGGACTCAACCCCCTGTACGGCACCGGGCAGGCCCGGGTCTGCGCCGAGCAGCGCTACGAGCAGCGCTGGGGCGCCGTCCCCGCGGAGCTCCTGGCCGGGCGGCCGCTGACAGCCGAACAACTCGCCGAGGCCCCGGACCCGGTCCCGGGCTGTCCGGCCGCAGCCACCCCGGGCAAGCGCCCGGCCGTCTCCGTCCTCACCGGTCTCTTCCTGCACGCCGGCTGGCTGCACCTGGCGGGAAACCTGCTCTTCCTCCACGTCTTCGGCCCCACCGTCGAACGGCGCGTCGGCCGGGCCCGTTTCCTCCTCTTCTACCTGGCCGCCGGGAGCCTCGCGACGTATGGCTTCGCCCTCGCCGAGGCGCACTCGGCGGACTCCACCCGCGTCCTGATCGGAGCCTCCGGCGCGATCTCCGCCGTCCTGGGCGCCTACCTGCGCTTCCACCCGCGCGCCCGGGTGACGACGCTCGTCCCGCTGCTGCTCTTCCTGCCGCTGCGGTTCCCGGCCTGGCTGGTGCTGGGCCTCTGGTTCGCCCTGCAGTGGTGGTCGGTGCACTCGGCCGGGCCGGGGGTCGCCTACCTGGTCCACGTGATCGGCTTCTGCGCCGGGTTCCTCTACGCCTGCACCGTCGTCGGCCACCGCCCGAGACGACCCGGCTGAGGCCCGATACGCTGGCGCCACCCCACGAAGGAGCCGGAACAGTGATCACCGCCATCGTCCTGATCAAGACCAGTGTCGACCGCATCCCGGAGATCGCCGAGGCCATCGCCTCCATCGAGGGGGTCAGCGAGGTGTACTCGGTGACCGGCGGCTACGACCTGGTCGCGATGGTGCGGGTGCGCAAGCACGACGACCTGGCCGACGTCATCCCCGGCCGGCTGAACAAGGTCCCGGGCGTGGCGCACACCGAGACCCAGATCGCCTTCCGCACCTACTCCCAGCACGACCTGGAGGCCGCGTTCGCGCTCGGCCTGGACGAGTAGCCCTCAGCCCTCGCGACGGGTGTCGGCCACGCAACGGCCGCCCTCGTTGCGGTAGTTCCACGCCGCGCCGTCCGTGACCAGCTCGCGGACGGCGGTCAGGAACCGGTCGACGTGCTCGTCCGGGGTCCCGGCGCCGAAGCTGACCCGGATCGCGTTCAGGCTGCGCTCGCCCGGCAGCGACGGCTCCGGCGCGCCGCACTCGGAGACAGGACTCGGCGCGACGTCCTCGTCGCCGAGCAGCGTGCGCACCAGCGGGTGCGCACAGAACAGCCCGTCGCGCACGCCGATGCCGTACTCGGCGGAGAGCGCGGCCGAGAAGTGCGAGCTGTTCCAGCCCCGGACGACGAAGGACAGCACGCCCACCCGCGCCACGCTTGGGGCGTCACCGGTGGGGCCGAACAGGTTCAGCACCTTGACCTGCGGGATCTCCGCCAGCCCGGCCGTCAGCCGGGCGATCAGCGCCCGCTCACGGGCCTCCAGCGCATCGAAGCCGGCCTCGCTCAGCGCCCGGCAGGCGGAGGCGATGGCGTAGGCGCCGATGACGTTCGGCGAGCCGGCCTCGTGCCGGGCCGGGCCGGTGTGCCACTGGACGGCCACCGAGCCGTCGGCCTCCCGGGCCACCGTGCGGGTCGCGCCGCCGCCGGCCAGGTACGGCTCGGCCGCGTCCAGCCAGTCCGCCCGGCCGGCCAGCACGCCGGCGCCGAACGGCGCGTAGATCTTGTGGCCGGAGAAGGCGATCCAGTCGACGTCCAGCTCGGACACCGAGACCCGGTGGTGCGGGGCGAGCTGCGCGGCGTCCAGCACCACCCGGGCGCCGTGCCGGTGCGCGGTCGCGGTCAGCTCGGCGACCGGCCACAGCTCGCCGGTGACGTTCGAGGCGCCGGTGACGCACAGCAGCTTCGGGCCCTCGGGCGCCCCGGCCAGCGCGGTGTCGAGCGCGGCGACGGCTTCGGCGTACGAGCGGGGGGCGCGCAGGTAGGTGACGTCCAGCCCGGCGTGGGCCCAGGGCAGCAGCGAGGCGTGGTGCTCGGTCTCGAAGGCGAACACCCGGGTGCCGGCCGGCAGCGCGGCGGCGAGCAGGTTGAGCGAGTCGGTGGTGGCCCGGGTGAAGACCACCTGGTCGCCCTCGCGCAGGTCGAGGAACTCGCCGACGGTCCGGCGGCTCTGCTCGAACAGGTCGGTGGACAGTTGCGAGAGGTACCCGGCGCCGCGGTGGACGCTGCCGTAGTACGGGGCGTACGCGGCGACGTCGTCCCACACCCGCTGAAGCGCCGGCGAGCTGGCCGCGTAGTCGAGCGCCGCATAGCCGACCTTCTCGCCGTTGGCGAGCGGCACCTGGACGTCGTGGCCGAGGACGGCGAGGGGGGCGCAGACTCCCGCGGGGAGGTGCCCCGCGGAGCGCGCCGAGTGAAGGGTGGTGGCGGGAGACGGGTGGGCGACGGACATGAGGATGCACTCCTTCGGGGGTCGAGGGACCCCGGGAGTGCTAGTCGTCGGGCGTCCGCGCTTGCCTCGCGGACGGTTCGCCGCGCGGCCCGGTCCTCACCCAGGGCACCCCGCCACGGACGGAGGGTTGCCGGACAGCAAGCTGGGGCTTGTCGCTGTCACTCATGACCTGGCCAAGACTCTAGGTCGCGTCCGCCGGGTGGTCAAACAGGCATCCACCATCCGGACAGCCGAAGGGGCCCGCGGCAGCGATCCGCCGCGAGCCCCCAACTCGCCCGTCAGCCCCGGGCGGTGGCCTCCGACCAGCGCCGCAGCAGTTCCTGCGCCGCGCCCGAGTCCACGGCCGCCGCCGCCCGTTCCATGCCGGCCGCCAGCTGCTCGGCGAGCGGCGCGTCCGTCAGGTCCAGCGCCACCAGCGCCGCCGCCGTGTTGAGCAGGACGGCGTCCCGCACCGGCCCGCGCTCCCCGGCCAGCAGCCGGCGCGCGACCTCGGCGTTGTAGGAGGCGTCCGCCCCGCGCAGCGCCTCGATGCCGACGAGCTCGATGCCGACGTCCCGCGGGTCGAAGGCGGTCTCGGTGACGATCCCGTCCCGCACGATCCACACCCGCGACGTCGTCGTGACGGTGAGCTCGTCCAGGCCGTCGTCGCCGCGGAACACCAGCGCCTTGGAGCCGCGCCGGGCGAGCACGCCCGCGATGAGCCCGGCGAGCCGGGTGTCGAAGCAGCCGACGGCGTGCGAGGTGACCTTGGCCGGGTTGGTCAGCGGACCGAGGATGTTGAACGCGGTCGGCACCCCGAGGTCGCGCCGCGCGGTGGCGGCGTGCCGCATCGACGGGTGGAACTTCGCCGCGAAACAGAAGGTGAGCCCGATCTCGTCGGCCACCTCGGCCACCCGCCGGGCCGAGAGGTCGAGGGCGACGCCGAGCTTCTCCAGCACGTCGGACGAGCCGCTGGCCGAGGAGGACGCCCGGTTGCCGTGCTTGACCACCTTGGCGCCGGCCGCCGCCGCGACGATCGCGGACATCGTGGAGATGTTGACGGTCTTGGCGCGGTCGCCGCCGGTGCCGACGATGTCCACCGCCGGGCCCGGGATGTCCAGCGGCTCGGCGTGCGCGTACATCGCGTCCACCAGACCGCTGATCTCGTCGACCGTCTCGCCCTTGGCCCGCAGCGCCACCATGAACCCGGCGACCTGGACGGGGGACGCCTCGCCGCTCATGATCCGGTCCATCGCCCACGCGGTGGCCGAGCGGTCGAGGTCCTCCCCCTTCAACAGCGCCGCCAGGAGGTCCGGCCAGGTGCGGACCGCCTGCGCGGGGTCGGTACCACCGTTCGCAGGGTTCACGTTCACCATGGCTGACTCCAGCTGTGTCGGTTCCCCGATGGGGACGTCCGTACGGATGGAGTCAGCCTATCGAGCGGTGGGGTACCTCCGGCCTTGTCTTCTCTAGTACTGAGACGACGCCGCTCAGCGCGTCGCGGGGGCCCGCTTGGCCAGGCGTGCCCGCAGCAGCGTGGCCACCGCCCCGGCCAGCGCGACCGGGTCCACCGGGTGCGAGATCGCCGCGTCGGCCCGGCTCCAGGCGGCCAGCCAGGAGTCCTGCGGCCGGCCGATCAGCACCAGCACCGGCGGGCAGCCGTAGATCTCGTCCTTGAGCTGCCGCCCGAGCCCGAGCCCACCGGCCGGCACCGCCTCGCCGTCCAGGACGCAGAGGTCCACGCCCCCCTTCTCCAGCGCCCGCAGCACCGCGGGGGTGGTCGCGCACTCCAGGTAGGACAACTCCGGCAGATCCTCGGCGGGCCGGCGGCCGAGCGCCGTCAGCACCTGCTCGCGGGTGTTGCGGTCGTCGCTGTAGACGAGGACGGTGAGCGTCTCATCGGTCGTGTACGCCATTGACCCTGCTCCCTCAAGTGTGATCCGGACCACGTTCGCCTGCCCCGGATGCTACTCCGGATCACCCCCGGCCGAGCCCCCTCCCGCGCGCGTTCCTCCTCAAGGCGCCGCGCCCGGGGCTCACCCGCCCGGAGGACGCCCCGTCACCCGGACCCGCGCAGTCCACCCGGACGGCCGACAGCCGGCCCGCTCCCCTACCTCCCGGCACTGCGCCGGCCGTGGATGGACACGCTGGGCAACGGGGTCACGGGGGCCTCCGAGGAACCGTCAGAAAAGGGACACGCCGCTGCTCAGGCACCGTCCGGACACCCGACCGCCCCCCAAGGGGGCATACCGCACGCACCGGACACTCCGAGGGAGACCCCCCGGCGTGAAGACGGAATAAGGGACCGACATAATGTCCGTCGTGGCGACAGCAACAGCAGTAGAAACCGGGCACGCGCACGGATCGGTCAACCGGCCGAACATGGTCAGCGTCGGAACGATCGTCTGGCTCAGTTCCGAGTTGATGTTCTTCGCGGCCCTCTTCGCGATGTACTTCACGCTCCGCTCCGTCAAGGGGCCGGAGTTCTGGACCGAGAAGGCGCACGCCCTCAACGTGCCCTTCTCCTCGGTCAACACCACGATCCTGGTGCTCTCCTCGCTCACCTGCCAGCTCGGCGTGTTCGCCGCCGAGCGCGGGGACGTGAAGAAGCTCCGCTCGTGGTTCGTCATCACCTTCGTGATGGGCGCGATCTTCATCGGCGGTCAGATCTTCGAGTACACCGAGCTGGTCAAGAAGGACGGCCTCTCGCTGTCCTCCGACCCGTACGGCACGGTGTTCTACCTGACCACCGGCTTCCACGGTCTGCACGTGACGGGTGGTCTGATCGCCTTCCTGCTGGTCCTGGGACGGACGTACGCAGCCAAGCGCTTCACGCACGAGCAGGCCACCGCCGCCATCGTGGTGTCGTACTACTGGCACTTCGTCGACGTCGTGTGGATCGGCCTGTTCGCGACCATCTACCTGATCAAGTAACCAGCTGATCAGGTCGCTGGCCACCGGCTGCGGCCCCCGCCCTCACCGGCGCAGGGCCGCTTCTGCCGGTGCCGACGCTCCCACCGACCGACCGCGCGCGCAGCCCTTGCCGGGCAGCCTCGTGCCGGCCAGACCGGCAGCCGGGTGCACCCACCAGTCGACCAGATCCTGACACCGGGGTTATTCCGTGAAAAAGCTCTCCGCACGACGGCGCCACCCATTGGCGGCGCTGGTCGTCCTACTTCTCGCCCTGGCGGCAACCGGGGGGCTGTACGCCGTGTTCGCGCCCGCCGACAAGGCGCAGGCCGACGTCGCCGCGCAGTCGCTCGCGATCGACGAGGGTAAGAAGCTCTTCGCCGTCGGCTGCTCCTCCTGCCACGGCCTGAACGGCCAGGGCAGCAGCGACGGCCCGAGCCTGGTCGGCGTCGGCTCCGCCGCCGTCGACTTCCAGGTCGCCACCGGCCGCATGCCGGCCCAGCAGCCCGGCGCGCAGGTCCCGCGCAAGAAGAACATCTACTCGCAGGCGGAGATCGACCAGCTCGCCGCCTTCGTGGCCTCGCTCGGCCCCGGCCCGGTGACGCCGACCCAGGAGCAGTACACCTCGACCAACCCCGAGGACATCTCCAAGGGTGGCGAGCTGTTCCGCACCAACTGCGCCCAGTGCCACAACTTCGCCGGCCAGGGTGGTGCCCTGACCAAGGGCAAGTACGCGCCGTCGCTGGAGGGCGTGGACGCCAAGCACATCTACGAGGCCATGCAGACCGGCCCGCAGAACATGCCGTCCTTCCCGGACACCACCATGCCCGAGGAGCAGAAGAAGCAGATCGTGGCCTTCGTCCGCCACACCACCAACGATGAGCCCAACCCCGGCGGTCTCACGCTCGGCAGCCTCGGTCCGGTGACCGAGGGCCTGTTCGGCTGGATCTTCGGTCTCGGCGTGCTCATCGCGGTCGCGATCTGGGTCGCCGCCCACACCACCAAGGCCAAGAAGTCATGAGCCACGACATGTCAGAAGAGCAGCTTCCGGAGCACCACGGCTCCGCCGGCGAGGTGGCCGACCACGGCGACCCGTTCGCCGACCCGGGCCTGCCGGCCCACGAGCCCCGTCGCACCGACATCGACGAGCGGGCCGCCAAGCGCGCCGAGCGCCAGGTCTCGCTGATGTTCGTGATCTCGATGATCGCCACCATCGGCTTCATCGCGTCGTACGTGGGCATCGACCCCGACAAGATCGTCTACATCTTCCCGCTCGGTCACATCAGCGCGCTGAACTTCGCGCTCGGCCTGACCCTGGGCGTCGCGCTGTTCCTGATCGGCGCGGGCGCGGTCCACTGGGCCCGCACCCTGATGTCGGACGTCGAGCTGCCGGCCGAGCGTCACCCGATCGAGGCCGACGACGAGGTCCGCGCGGACGTCATCAACCAGTTCAAGACCGGTGCCGCCGAGTCCGGCTTCGGCCGCCGGAAGATGATCCGCAACACCCTCATCGGCTCGATGGCGCTGGTCCCGCTCTCCGGCGTGGTCCTGCTCCGCGACCTCGGGCCGCTGCCCGAGAAGAAGCTGAAGGAGACGGGCTGGAGGGAGGCGACCCCGGCCAAGCCGCTGCAGCTCATCAACATGAGCACCAACCAGCCGATGAAGGCCGATGACATCGTCATCGGCTCGCTGACCTTCGCCATGCCCGAGGGTCTGCACGTCCACGACGAGGACTTCCAGCAGGCCATCGCCAAGGACGCCCTGATGCTGGTCCGCATCGCGCCGGACGACATCAAGGACGACAAGTCCCGGGACAAGGGCTTCGAGGGCATCCTCGCCTACTCGAAGATCTGCACCCACGTCGGCTGCCCGATCAGCCTCTACGAGCAGCAGACCCACCACGCGCTCTGCCCGTGCCACCAGTCGACCTTCGACCTGTCGGACGGCGCGCGCGTCATCTTCGGCCCGGCCGGTCACCCGCTGCCGCAGCTGAAGATCACCACTGACGAGAAGGGCTTCCTGGTCGCCACCGGCGACTTCGACGAGCCTGTCGGCCCGAGCTACTGGGAGCGTCCTCGATGAGTAGCGCGAGCAGCACCACCTCCGATACCGCCAAGCCCGCCAGCACGCGCGCCAACCCCGCCAACAAGTGGGAGGCCGCGGCTGACTGGACGGACGGCCGGCTGGGGATCTACTCCCTCGCCAAGGCCAACCTGCGCAAGATCTTCCCGGACCACTGGTCCTTCATGCTGGGCGAGATCTGCCTCTACTCGTTCGTCATCATCATCCTGACGGGCGTGTACCTGACGCTGTTCTTCAAGCCGTCGATGGCCGAGGTCGTCTACAACGGCTCGTACGTGCCCCTCAAGGGCATCGGCATGTCCGAGGCGTACGCGTCGACCGTGAACATCAGCTTCGAGGTCCGCGGCGGTCTGCTGATCCGCCAGATCCACCACTGGGCCGCCCTGGTCTTCGTGGCGGCCATGCTCGTGCACATGATGCGCGTGTTCTTCACCGGCGCGTTCCGCAAGCCGCGTGAGGTCAACTGGGTCTTCGGCTTCCTGCTGCTGGTCCTGGGCATGTTCGACGGCTTCTTCGGCTACTCGCTCCCCGACGACCTGCTGTCGGGCACCGGCATCCGCTTCATGGAAGGCGCGATCCTCGCCGTCCCGCTGGTGGGCACCTACATCCAGATGTTCCTGTACGGGGGCGAGTTCCCCGGCACCGACATCATCCCGCGGTTCTTCACCATCCACGTGCTGCTGATCCCCGGCATCATGCTCGGCCTGCTGGTCGCGCACCTGATCCTGGTCTTCTACCACAAGCACACCCAGTGGGCGGGCCCGGGCAAGACCGAGAAGAACGTCGTCGGCATGCCGCTGATGCCGGTCTACATGGCCAAGGCCGGTGGCTTCTTCTTCCTGGTGTTCGGCATCATCGCCGCCATCTCGGCGATCGCCTCGATCAACCCGATCTGGGCGTACGGCCCGTACCGCCCCGACCAGGTGTCCACCGACGCCCAGCCGGACTGGTACATGGGCTTCTCCGAGGGCCTGATCCGCGTCATGCCGGGCTGGGAGATCAGCCTGTGGGGCCACACCCTGAACCTGGGTGTCTTCGTCCCGCTGATGATCTTCCCGCTGGTGCTGGTCGCGATCGCGGTCTACCCGTTCATCGAGGGCTGGATCACCGGTGACAAGCGCGAGCACCACATCCTGGACCGCCCGCGCAACGCCCCGGTCCGCACCGCCCTGGGTGCCGCCTGGATCAGCCTGTACCTGGTGCTGCTGATCGGTGGTGGCAACGACCTGTTCGCCACCCACCTGCACCTGTCGCTCAACGCGATCACGTACTTCGTCCGCACGGGCTTCTTCGTGGTCCCGGTCATCACCTTCATCGTCACCAAGCGCTGGTGCCTCGGCCTCCAGCGCCGCGACAAGGAGAAGGTGCTGCACGGCCGCGAGACCGGCGTCATCAAGCGCCTGCCGCACGGCGAGTTCGTCGAGGTGCACGCCCAGCTGCCGCAGAAGGACCTGTTCAAGCTCACCGCACACGAGCAGAACCAGCCGGTCGAGCTGCCGGCCCAGACGGACGAGAACGGCGTGGCCGGCAAGGCCGGCGTCCTCACCCGCACCCGGGCCAAGCTCTCCCGCGGCTTCTACGGCGAGGGCAGCCAGATCCCCAAGCCCACCGCCGAGGAGCACCACGAGATCACCAGCGGCCACGGCCACCACTGATCCCGTCCGCACCGCAGCGCCGCACCCGAGGGCCGCTGACCAGAGTTCTTCTGGTCGGCGGCCCTCGGGCTTTGCCGTCTCCCCAGCCCCGAAGCCCCCAGGCATCCTCAGGAGCCCCTCGTGAAGCTGTCCGTCGACCCCGCCTCCGCCACTGCCCCGTACGAGCAGATCCGCGCCCGGATCGCCGAGCTCGCCCGTTCGGGCGAACTGCCCACCGGTACGCGGCTGCCCACCGTCCGGGCCCTGGCCGAGGAGCTGGCGCTGTCCGCCGGGACGGTCGCCCGCGCCTACCGGGAGCTGGAGGCCGACGGCGTCGTGGAGACGCACGGCCGGCGCGGCACGCTGATCGCGGCCACCGGCGACACCGCGCACCGGATGGCCGCCGAGGCGGCCACCGAGTACGCCGAGCGGGTGCGCCGGCTCGGGCTGTCCCGCGGGGACGCCCTGGCTGCCGTGGACACCGCGCTGCGGGTCGCCTTCCCGGAGGAAGAGGGCTAGGAGGGCCCCCGGAGGGCCGCTCAGACCTCCGGGCGGATCATCCCCGCGGCGGGGGCCTGCGTGGTCGGGACGGTGGTGCTGAGGGGCTTCCCGAGGGAGCTGTGCTTGACCCAGTCCGCCCAGGACACGTTCCAGTCCCCGAAGCCGTTGCCGAACGGCTCCATCGTGGCGCCGTGGCTGTTGACCACCGTCACCAGGTCCCCCACCCGGGTGTTGTCGTAGAACCACTTGGCGTTGTCGGTGCTCATGCCGGTGCAGCCGTGGCTGACGTTCTCGTAACCCTGCGAGCCGACCGACCACGGCGCCGCGTGGACGTACTCGCCGCTCCACGTCACCCGGGTGGCCCACTCGACGTTGAGGTCGTAGGCCTCCGAACTGCCCGAGGCTATGCCGATCGTCTCGCCGTTCATCCGCACCGAGCGCTCCTGGCCGAGCACCACCTTGATGCCGTTGCGGGTGTCGAAGCCGGGCTTGCCGGTCGTCACCGGGATGGTCCGGACGACCTCGCCGTCGCGCTTCAGGGTGAGCTCGTGGGCGGCCGCGTCGATCACCGACTCGACCCGCGCCCCGATCCGCAGCTTCAGGCTGCTGCGGTCGCCGCCGTACAGGCCGTCGGCGATCCGGGTGCCGGTGCCGTCGAAGGCCAGGCCGACGGTGGTGCCGACGGGCCAGTACTCCTCCGGACGGAAGTGCAGGTTCTTGTCGTCCACCCAGTACCACGCGCCGGTGACGGCGGGCTGGGAGGTGACCGTCAGGGCCCGCTCGACCTCCTGACGCGCCTGCGGGTCCTTGACGGCCTCGGAGAGCTGCACGGTGAGCGGCTGGCCGACCCCGTAGACGCCGCTGCCGGAGGAGTCCGGGCCGAGCTTCGCGGTGAGCACGCGCTGGGCGGCGAGGGTGCTGAAGTCCTGGGTGGTCTCGCCGCGCCCGCCCTTGCCGTCGTCCGCGGCGATCCGGACGCTGTACGACGCCGAGGCCTTCAGCCGGCCGGTCGTCTGCCAGCTGCGCTGGTCGTCCGCGAGCTTGCCCGCCACCACCCGGCCGTCCGGGCCGACCACCGTCACGTCGGTCAGCGTGCTGCCGGCGACGGCGGTCACGGTGACCGACTGGGCCGGGTCCACCTTGCCCTCGGCCGAGAGGTGGACCAGCCGCGCCGCGTCGACCTTGTGCGGGCCGCTGGGTCCGTCGTCACCTCCCGCCGAGCAGGCGGCGAGCGGGGTCAGTACTGCCAGGGCCAGCGAGATGCCGCCGAGACCCGCTATTCCGCGCCTGTCGGCCATGACCGCCTCCGGGGGTTCGCACGATTGATCAGATCGTAGGAACGCCTTGCCGTGGAGCGACATCCGAGCGACCCCGCGTTGACCCGGGTGAGTGAGTCGCTCACCCCGGGGACGCAACAGGGGCCGGCCCCCCTTGCGGGAGGTCCGGCCCCTGCCTGTGCGGCGGAACCTACTGGTTCTGGTTCTCGCCCCGGTAGAACTCGAAGACCCAGCCGAACAGACCGATCAGGATGATCGGGATCGACCAGAACAGCAGCCACCAGCCGAAGATCACGCCCATGAAGGCCAGCGAGCCGCCGATGGCCAGCGAGAGCGGCTGCCAGCTGTGCGGGGCGAAGAAGCCCAGCTCGCCGGCGTCGTCCGCGACCTCGGCCTCGGGGTTGTCACCCGCGCCGCTGTCCACCCGGCGGGCGGTGAACGCGAGGTAGTACCCGATGAAGGCGCACAGTGCGAAGGCCAGGAACAGCGCGGTGGTACCGGCGGCCTCGATGCCGTGGTCCGAGTGGTTCGTCCACAGGCCGTAGGTGATCGCCATCGCCAGGACGAAGACCGCCAGGCCGAGGAAGATCTTTCCCTGTTCCTTCATCAGGCGTCGCCGTCCTTCTTGCCCTTGCCGAGCTGCGGGGCGTCGTACTTCGCCGGGGTCACGCCGGCGAGGTGCTTGGCCTCCTCGCCGTGGTTCTCCAGGTAGTCCAGCGCGGCGATCTCCGGGTGGTGGAGGTCGAAGGCCGGGGATTCGGAGCGGATCCGCGGGAGGGTGAGGAAGTTGTGCCGCGGCGGCGGGCAGGAGGTCGCCCACTCCAGCGAACGGCCGTAGCCCCACGGGTCGTCGACCTCGATCTTCTCGCCGTACTTGGCCGTCTTCCAGACGTTGTACAGGAACGGCAGGATCGACATGCCGAGCACGAACGAGCCGATGGTCGAGACGGTGTTCAGCGTGGTGAAGCCGTCCGAGGCCAGGTAGTCGGCGTAGCGGCGGGGCATGCCCTCCGCGCCGAGCCAGTGCTGCACCAGGAAGGTGGTGTGGAAGCCGAAGAACAGCGTCCAGAAGGTGATCCTGCCGAGGCGCTCGTCCAGCATCTTGCCGGTCATCTTCGGCCACCAGAAGTGGAAGCCGGCGAACATCGCGAAGACGACGGTGCCGAAGACCACGTAGTGGAAGTGGGCGACGACGAAGTACGAGTCCGAGACGTGGAAGTCGATCGGCGGGGAGGCCAGCAGGACACCGGTCAGACCACCGAAGAGGAAGGTGACCAGGAAGCCGACCGTCCAGAGCATCGGGGTCTCGAAGCTCAGCGAGCCCTTCCACATGGTGCCGACCCAGTTGAAGAACTTCACACCGGTCGGGACCGCGATCAGGAAGGTCATGAAGGAGAAGAACGGCAGCAGCACCTGTCCGGTGACGTACATGTGGTGCGCCCACACCGTCACGGACAGACCGGCGATCGCGATGGTGGCCGCGATCAGGCCGGAGTAGCCGAACATCGGCTTGCGGCTGAAGACCGGGATGATCTCCGACACGATGCCGAAGAACGGCAGCGCGATGATGTACACCTCGGGGTGACCGAAGAACCAGAACAGGTGCTGCCAGAGCAGCGCGCCGCCGTTGGTCGGGTCGAAGACGTGCGCGCCGAACTTGCGGTCCGCCTCCAGGGCGAACAGCGCGGCGGCCAGCACCGGGAAGGCCAGCAGGACCAGCACCGCGGTCAGCAGGACGTTCCACACGAAGATCGACATGCGGAACATCGTCATGCCCGGGGCACGCATGCAGATGATCGTGGTGATGAAGTTGACCGCACCGAGGATCGTGCCGAAGCCGGAGAAGGCCAGACCCATGATCCACATGTCGCCGCCGACACCCGGCGAGTGCACGGCGTCGGACAGCGGCGAGTAGGCGAACCAGCCGAAGCTGGCGGCGCCGTTCGGGGTGAGGAAGCCGGCCACCGCGATGGTCGAGCCGAACAGGTACAGCCAGTACGCGAACATGTTCAGACGCGGGAAGGCCACGTCCGGGGCGCCGATCTGGAGCGGCATGATCCAGTTCGCGAAGCCCGCGAACAGCGGGGTCGCGAACATCAGCAGCATGATCGTGCCGTGCATCGTGAACGCCTGGTTGAACTGCTCGTTCGACAGGATCTGGGTCCCGGGACGAGCCAGCTCGGCACGCATGACCAGGGCGAGGATGCCACCGATCAGGAAGAAGGCGAACGACGTGCCCAGGTAGAGGGTGCCGATCGTCTTGTGGTCAGTGGTCGTGAGCCACTTGATGATGGTCGCACCCGGCTTGCGGGTCCGCTGCGCCCCGACCGTGACGGCCTCGGCGCCCCCGCCGGCCGCGGCGGGCTCGTTGAGGATGGTCACTTCTCTTCACTTCCCATGGAGATGACGCCCGAGGGCACCGCGCCGGCCTGGCCCTTGGCCCGGAGGTCAGCCAGGTGCTTGTCGTAGTCGGCGCGGTCGACGACCTTGACGTTGAACAGCATGCGCGAGTGGTCGGTGCCGCAGAGCTCGGCACACTTGCCCTTGTACTCGCCCTTGACCGTCGGCGTGACCTCGAACTTGTTCACCACGCCCGGCACGACGTCCATCTTCATCATGAAGTTGACGGGCCAGAAGTCGTGGATGACGTCACGCGAGGTGAGACGGAACTGGACCGTCTCGTTGACCGGCAGCCACAGCGTGGGCGCGTCCTTGGGGGTGCCCACCTCGTACGCGGCGTCCTTGTTGGCCGGGTCGGGGGTCTCGGTGTTCTCGTAGTTGAACGCCCAGCTCCACTGGAAGCCGACCACGTTGACGTAGTGCTGCGGCTTCGCGGAGACGGAGGTCAGCTTGCTCTCGTCGCGGGCGACGAAGTAGAAGAGCACCGAGACGATGATGATGGGGACCGCGGTGTAGAGCGCCTCGATGGGCACGTTGTACCGGGTCTGCGGGGGGATCTCCACACCGGTGCGGCTGCGCCGGTGGAAGATCACGCTCCAGATGATCAGACCCCACATCAGTACGCCGACCACCAGCGCCGCGATCCAGGAGCCCTGCCACATCCGAAGGACCAGGGGCCCTTCCGCGGTGACGGGGCTCGGGAGGCCAAGCCTGGGGAGGTCGTTGGCCGAGCAGCCGGTGGCGGTCGCGATGACGAGGCCCAGTGCCAGCGCCTGAGGCAGCTTCCGCCGCATCGTGCGCCGCGGCGAGCGGTCGGAGCCGTTGGGACTCACGTAGCGCCTTCCCGAAGTCTCGCCCGCCTTCGCGTCGCCCCGAGGAGGACTTGCCCTCCCCGGCGACCCGTCCACGGGCACGGTTTGAATGCTTATGCGGGCCAAACCCTACTCCAGCCTTATGCGCTCCTGACGGGCAGCCCCCGGTAACGCGCCGCCCGGTCGCCCGATCAGGCCCGGCAGGGGCTACGCCGCAGGTCATCGCAGGCATTCGAGGTCCGTACCCCCGATCGGGGGATGACCTCCCGGAACGAGACTGACGGTCCGTCGGACACGGACGAAGCGGACATTCGGGATGATCGACTGACGGGCGGTGAGCAGCGCCGCCGGGCTCCGGAGCGGCCCGGCGTGTCGTTAAATGTGACCGTGTACTTCGACGTGGCTTCGACGGCGCCGCTCCACCCCGTCGCGCGGCAGGCACTGACCGCCGCGCTGGACGAGGGGTGGGCCGATCCGGCGCGGCTGTACCGGTCCGGACGGCAGGCCCGGATGCTGCTGGACGCCTCCCGCGAGACGCTCGCCGAGGTGCTCGGCGCCCGGGCGGACGAGATCTCCTTCACGGCGAGCGGCACCCAGGCCGTCCACCTCGGCATGCTGGGGGCGCTGGCGGGGAACCGGCGGCGCGGCCGGCACCTGGTGCACTCGGCGGTGGAGCACTCCAGCGTGCTGCACGTCGCCGAGCGGCACGAGGCGGGCGGCGGGGCCGTCTCGGTGGCGCCGGTGGACCGGGCCGGGCGGGCCCCGGCGGACGGCTTCGCCGGGTTGCTCCGGGCGGACACCGCGCTGGCCGTGCTGCAGAGCGCCAACCACGAGGTGGGGACGGTCCAGCCGGTCGAGGAGGTCGCCGGGCTCTGCCGGGAGGCCGGAGTCCCGCTGCTGGTCGACGCCGCGCAGAGCGCCGGCCGGGTCGGCGTGCCCGCCGGGTGGTCGCTGCTGACCGCGAGCGCGCACAAGTGGGGCGGGCCGCCCGGGGTCGGGGTGCTGGCGGTGCGCAAGGGCGTCCGGTACGCCTCGCCGCTGCCGGCCGACGAGCGCGAGGGTGGCCGGGTGCCCGGCTTCGTCAACGTCCCGGCGATCGTGGCCGCGGCCGCCTCGCTGCGGGCCGTGCGGGCCGAGGCCGAGCGGGAGAACGCCCGGCTGCACGCGCTGGTGGAGCGGATCCGGGCCCGGGTGCCGCAGCTGGTGCCCGAGGTCGAGGTGGTCGGCGACCCGGTGCGGCGGCTGCCGCACATCGTGACGTTCTCCTGCATGTACGTGGACGGCGAGGTGCTGCTGACCGAGCTGGACCGGGCCGGGTTCGCCGTCTCCTCCGGCTCCTCCTGCACCTCGTCCACGCTCACGCCCAGCCACGTGCTGGCCGCGATGGGGGTGCTCACCGAGGGGAACGTCCGGGTCTCGCTGCCGTACGGGACGGCCGAGGCGGACGTCGAGCGGTTCCTGACCGTCCTGCCGGAGCTGGTGGCCGGCGTCCGGGCGCCGCTGGGGCTGGACCTGCCGGCACCGTCGGCGACCGTGGAGGCGGCGGAGGCGGCGGAGACGCTGGTCGTCGATGCGCTCGGCAAGCGGTGTCCGCTGCCGGTGATCGAGCTGGCCAAGCGGATCGGCGAGGTGCCGGTGGGCGGCACGGTCGCCGTGCTGGCGGACGACGAGGCGGCCCGGCTCGACATCCCGGCGTGGTGCGACATGCGCGAGCAGGAGTACGCGGGCGAGGCCCCGGCCGCCGATTACGGCGGCGACCGGGGCTCGGCCTACCTGGTGCGGCGCACTACTTGACCAGGTGGGCGCGGATGTCCGCGGCGGCGTCGGCGCCGTAGGCGTCCTCGAAGCGCTTCAGGAAGGCGGCCGGGCGCAGCTCGTACTCCTGGGTGCCGACGGTCTCGATCACCAGGGTGGCGAGCATGCAGCCGAGCTGGGCGGCGCGCTCCAGCTCCAGGTCCCAGGAGAGGCCGGTGAGGAAGCCGGCCCGGAAGGCGTCGCCGACGCCGGTCGGGTCGGCCTTGGTCTCCTCGGGGGCACAGCCGACGAGGACGGCGGGCTCGCCCTTGCGCTCGATGCGCACGCCCTTGCTGCCGAGGGTGGTGATCCGGGTGCCGACGCGGCCGAGGATCTCGTCGGCGTCCCAGCCGGTCTTGCTCTCGATCAGCGCGGCCTCGTACTCGTTGGTGAACAGGTACGCGGCGCCGTCGACGATCTCGCGGATGTCGTCGCCCTCCAGGCGGGCGAGCTGCTGGGAGGGGTCGGCCGCGAAGGCGTAGCCGCGGGTGCGGCACTCCTGGGTGTGGCGGACCATCGCCTGCGGGTCGTCCGCGCCGATCAGGACGAGGTCCAGGCCGCCGACCCGGTCGGCGATCGGCTTCAGCTCGATGCTGCGGGCCTCGGCCATGGCGCCGGTGTAGAACGAGGCGATCTGGTTGTGGTCCTCGTCGGTGGTGCACATGAACCGGGCGGTGTGGCGGGTCTCGGAGATGTGGACGGACCGGCAGTCCACGTTGTTGCGCTCCAGCCAGCTGCGGTACTCGGCGAAGTCCGCCCCGGCCGCGCCGACGAGGATCGGGTTCAGCCCGAGCACGCCCATGCCGAACGCGATGTTCGGGGCGACGCCCCCGCGGCGGATGTCCAGGGTGTCGACCAGGAAGGACAGCGACACGGTGTGGAGCTGCTCGGCGACCAGCTGGTCGGCGAACCGGCCGGGGAACGTCATCAGGTGGTCGGTAGCGATCGAGCCGGCGACGGCGATGCGCACGGGAGGTCTCCTCAGGATGGCGGCGGGGCCATGGGCGAGCGGGGTTGTTAACCCGTTCACGGTACCGGGCGGGCGCGGCGAGGTCCCACGAGTGCCGGAAATGGCACCGGCTCCGGGCGAACGTGTACTACCTCCGAGTAGCACTGGTGGGCGGGAAGAACGTGGTCCTAGGTTGGCGGGAGGGGCGCGCCGGACCCGGCCGGCCCCGGTGACCGCGGCAGTGCGGCCGCGGCACGACCCTGATCGGAGCGGTGCCCGATGATGCCCAGTCCTTCTTCGCTCCCCGTGCTGCGCGGCGACGCGGACGGCGAGACGCTCGACGCCCTGGTGGACTCCTCCCGGCGGCTGCGCCGGTTCTGGCCACTGCTGGCGGCCGGCCCCCAGCCGAGCGCCCCCGTGCTCGCGGGCTTCCGGGTGCCGTCCGGCGCCCAGCGGCTGGTCGCCGGGATGGCCGAGTACGGCAACTGAGGCTCCGGGGGCCCGGACGGGAACCGGATCCGTCCGGGCCACGTCACATCCGCGCGGAGCGGCCCCGGAGGCGGCCCCGCTGAGCTCTCGGGAGGATGTGCACATGGAGCAGGAGAGGATGCCGCGCGGTCGGCGGGCGGTGGCGCTGGCGGGTCTGGTGCTGGCCGCGGCGGTGACGGTGGCCGGGTGCAACGGGGACGGGAAGTCGTCCTCGGAGGCGGCAGCCACGGCGGCGGCCACGGCGACGGCATCGGGCTCCCCGGTGGCGCCGACGCCGTCCGACGGCGCGTCGGCCGGCGCGTCCGCGGGCGCGCCCACCGCCGGTGCCTCCGGCGGACCGGCCGCGTCGGCCACGGCGCCGGCACCGGCCGCGACGGCCACGGGCTCCGTGCCGCCGGCCCCGGCGCAGCCGACGGGGGCCACTCCCCCGGGCCCCGGCATCGCGGTGGGCGAGCCGAACCCGAACGGGCCGTCGCCGGCGGTGCGTCCGGCGGTCACCTACCGGGTGGACGGCAGCAACAAGCTGACCGTGTACTTCTATGGCGGGGTGTGCCAGCAGTACGCGCTGAAGGCGGACGAGTCGCACCCGGGCCAGGTGGACGTCAAGGTCGTCGTGGCGGCGCCGGTGAAGTCCGGGCAGGTGTGCAGCGAGCTGGCCAAGCGGCAGACGGTGTCGGCCGACCTGCGCGCCCCGCTGGCCGGGCGGACGGTGAACGACCTGTCCACCGGCAGCGCGATCCCGCTGGAGGCGGACCCGCACATGGGCCCGGACCCGGTCGGGCCGGACGGCGCCGCGAAGTAGCGGGACGCGGGCACGACGAAGGCGGCCCCGGGGAAGACCCCGGGGCCGCCTTCGTCAGTCGTTCGAGCGCTGGGCCGCCGAGGCTCAGCTGAACGAGTCGCCGCAGGCGCAGGAGCCCGTGGCGTTCGGGTTGTCGATCGTGAACCCCTGCTTCTCGATGGTGTCGACGAAGTCGACGGTGGCGCCGCCCAGGTACGGGGCGCTCATGCGGTCGGTGACGACCTTCACGCCGTTGAAGTCCTTGATGACGTCGCCGTCGAGCGAGCGCTCGTCGAAGAACAGCTGGTAACGCAGGCCGGAGCAGCCACCGGGCTGGACGGCGACACGAAGCGCGAGGTCATCGCGGCCTTCCTGCTCCAGCAGGGCCTTGACCTTGCCCGCGGCGGCATCGGTGAGGAGGATGCCACTCTCTACGGTGGTCTCGTCCTGGACGGTCATCTGCTTTCTCCCGGTCTTTGACGACGGTCTGCCGCCAGTGCCAACCAAGGGCCGTCCGGATTCATTTCCCGGACGGCTGTGGTTTTGCGGCCTCTCGGCGGCGGATTTTCCGTGGGCCGGGTGTGCCACCCGCGTCCCCTACGGTTCCCATGCTCGCACAACCCGGATGGAGCGGTCACCGCCCGAGCCCCCGATCCGGGCGAACGGGCCCCGCGGCGGCGCGGCGGACGCCAGGATGGTGGCATGATCCTGCGCCAGGTCAGGGACACCGCCGCCGACGCGGAGGCCGTCCAGGAGATCGCCCTCGCCTCGTCCGCCGCCTCCGGGCACGGCGCCCCGGGCGCCGTGCCGTCGCCGGTGCGGCTGGCGCGCACCAGACACCTGGCCCGCACCGATCCGCAAGGCTGCTGGCTCGCCGAGAGCGCCGGGGAGGCGGTCGGCGCGGTGCTGTCGATGCGCCGGGAGGGGCTGTGGATGCCGTCCCTGTTCGCGGTCCGGCCGCAGGCGCAGGGCAAGGGCGTCGGGCGGTTGCTGCTGGAGCGGGCGACGGCCCACGGGCGCGGGTGCCTGCGCGGGATGGTGTGCGTGCCGCAGTCCGCGGCGGCGGCCCGCCGCTACCGGCTGGCCGGGTTCACACTGCACCCGGCGATGCGGCTGGACGGCCGGGTGGACCGCGCCGGGCTGGTCGACCCCGGGGACATCCCGGTGCACCGCGGCAACGCGACCCACCGGCACCTGCTGGACTCGGTGGACCGGCGGCTGCGCGGCTCGGCGCACGGGCCGGACCACGAGCTGATGCTCGGCCACTTCGAGGAGCTGCTGATCGCCGACGCGCTGGCCGGCAGCGGCTACTGCTACCGCGACGGCGGCGAGGTGAAGCTGCTGGCCGCCACGAGCAAGCGGATCGCCGCCCGGCTGCTGCGCGAGGCGCTGGCCCGGGTGCCGGAGGGGGTGCGGGCGCGGGTGGACTTCCTCACCGCCGAGCAGGAGTGGGCGCTGGACGTCGGCCTGGAGGTGGGGCTCAGCCCGGGGCCCGGGGGCTACGTCGGCCTGCACGGGATGCGGCCGCCGGCGCCGTACCTGCCGAGCGGGGCCTTCCTGTAGCGAGGTCGCGGTGGGCGCGCCGCGGCCCCGCCGGAGGTGCTCCGGCGGGGCCGCGGTCACGGGCGTGGGGCTCAGGCCATGGTGTCGAGGATCTCCCGGACCATCTCCATCGTGGTGCCGGGGTGCAGGAAGGCGAACCGGGCGACCGTCTCGCCGTCCCAGCCGGTGGGGGTGACGAAGCCGATCTGGTCCGCGAGTAGTTGCTGCGACCAGCGGTAGTAGTCGTCGTTGGTCCAGCCGGTGCGCTTGAAGCAGACCGCGGAGAGCTGCGGGTCGAACAGCAGCTCCAGGTGCTCGGTGTCGCGGATCAGCTGCGCGGTGTCCTGCGCCAGCTTGAGGCCGGTCTCGATGGCGTCGGTGTACGCCTGGGTGCCGTGCACGGCGAGCGAGAACCAGAGCGGCAGGCCGCGGGCGCGCCGGGTCAGGTGGTAGGCGTAGTCGGTGGGGTTCCACTCGTCGCCCTCGGTGTGCAGGACGTCGAGGTAGGAGGCGTCCTGGGTGTGGACGGCCCGGGCGAGCTGCGGGTTGCGGTAGATCAGCGCGGCGCAGTCGAAGGGGGCGAACAGCCACTTGTGCGGGTCCACCACGAACGAGTCGGCGTTCTCGATGCCGTCGTAGCGGGCGCGGACCGAGGGGGCGAACAGGCCCGCGCCGCCGTAGGCGCCGTCCACGTGGAACCACATGTCGCGCTCGCGGGCGACCTCGGACAGGCCCTGGAGGTCGTCGACGATGCCCTCGTTGGTGGTGCCGGCGGTGCCGACGACCGCGATCACCGTCTCGGGGTGGGGGTCGGCGGCCAGGGCGGCGCGCAGTGCCTCGCCGGTGAAGCGCCGGTCGACGGTCGGGACCTTGAAGGCCTCGACGCCGATGATGTTGAAGGTGTTCTTGACCGAGGAGTGCACCTGGTCGGCGACCGCTATGCGCAGGCGCGCCTCCGGTCCGACGCCCAGCTTGCGGCGCGCGGTGTCGCGGGCCACGACCAGGGCGGACAGGTTGCCCGCCGAACCGCCGGAGACGAAGCAGCCGCCGGCCGACTCGGGCAGGCCCGCGCGGTCGGCGATCAGGCGCAGCACCTGGTTCTCGGCGGCGATCGCGCCGGCCGCCTCCAGCCAGGAGATGCCCTGGAGGGAGGCGCAGGAGACGACCATGTCGAACAGCAGCGCGGCCTTGGTGGGGGCGCACGGGATGAAGGACAGGTAGCGCGGGCTGTCCGCGGAGATGACGGCGCGGGACAGCTCGTGGTCGTAGAGCTTGAGCACGTCGGCCGGGCTGTTGCCCTCGGGGTTCAGCAGGCCGGCCAGCTGGGCGCGCAGGTGCTCGCCGTCACCGGGGTGGTCGAGCGGGACGGGGTCGTACTGCAGCCGCTCCCGCATGTAGTCGAATACCAGGTCGACCAGTTCGTTGTCGGGCCGGTGCATGCGGTCGGGTGCTGCGGACACGGCTGTCCCTCTCGGCTGTGGGTGTCGGGGGATCCGGCCGGGCGGGGAGCGTTCACCGCGCTGACCGGACGTGATCAGCGTAGGCAGCGCAGGGTGCGTGCCGCGCGTCGGAACGCGGCTGGTCAGGCAGGTTTCGAGCGTCTTCGGGCCGGTCCGCGCAGGATTCCTGCGTGCCGTGCGGGGGCGGCGCCGGCAGGGCCGTCCGGGTCAGCCGATCAGCTGGGACAGCACGACGGAGGAGCGGCTGCGCTGGACGCCGGGCTCGCGGCGGATGCGCTCGATGACGGCCTCCAGGTGGCGCATGTCGGCGGCGCGCAGGTGCACCAGGGCGTCCGGATCGCCGGTGACCGTCCAGGCGGCGACGACCTCGGGGAACTGGCGCAGGCTCGCGAGGATCTCCTCGGGCGCGGTCCGCTCGCGGCAGTACACCTCGACGAAGGCCTCGGTCTGCCAGCCGAGCACGGCCGGGTCGAGCACCACGGTGAAGCCGCGGACCACCCCGCGGGCCCGCAGCCGGTCGATCCGGCGGCGGACGGCGGTGGCGGAGAGGTTCACCTGGAGGCCGATCTCGGCGTAGGAGGCGCGGCCGTCCCTGCCGAGGCGGGCGAGGAGCAGCCGGTCGGTCTCGTCCAGGTCCGCCCCGGTCACCTCGTGCGCTCGGCTGCTGCTCATCGGTGCGGGGCTCCACGGGTCGTGCGGGGATCGGCGACGGGACGACGGTGGCCGGTCTGCCGAAACGGTTCGGCACCCATTCTGGCGGATGACATGAGCGAGTTCATCGTCGGCGGATGACCGGGAGGCGTACACCAGGGCGCCGCCCGGAGGGGCCCGGATATCGATTCGGCCACGCGAGGAAGCATCCGTTCCGGCGAGCGGTTCTCGTCACATCGACAGGATGGCCATCGTCACTCTGACGCGAACCGGTTAGAATAGATAGTGTCAGATAGACGAAAAGGCTTCACCGCTTGCTCGGCCGCACAGAAGGGCACTCGCCCGTGACCACCACCATCACCGAGACCTACGGCGTCGACCCCACTCCGACGCCGCTCGCTCTGCTGCTGCTCGGCCGGGAGGCCGACCCGAACAGCGAGCGCGGCGTCGAGTGCCCCGGTGACCTCCCCCCGGCCTCCGACCCCGACCTCGTCGAGCGCGCCCGGGCGGCCAAGGCCGCGCTCGGCGACCGCGTCTTCATCCTCGGCCACCACTACCAGCGCGACGAGGTGATCGAGTTCGCCGACGTCACCGGCGACTCCTTCAAGCTCGCCCGGGACGCGGCGGCCCGCCCGGAGGCCGAGTTCATCGTCTTCTGCGGCGTGCACTTCATGGCCGAGTCCGCGGACATCCTCACCGGCGACGACCAGAAGGTCGTCCTGCCCGACCTCGCGGCCGGCTGCTCGATGGCCGACATGGCCACCGCCGAGCAGGTCGCCGAGTGCTGGGACGTGCTGACCGACGCCGGCGTGGCCGACGTCACCGTCCCGGTCTCGTACATGAACTCCTCCGCCGATATCAAGGCCTTCACCGGCAAGCACGGCGGCACCATCTGCACCTCCTCCAACGCCAAGCGCGCCCTGGAGTGGGCCTTCGAGCAGGGACAGAAGGTCCTGTTCCTGCCCGACCAGCACCTCGGCCGCAACACCGCCGTGCGCGACATGGGCCTCTCGCTGGACGACTGCGTCCTGTACAACCCCCACAAGCCCAACGGCGGCCTGACCGCCGAGCAGTTGCGCGACGCCAAGATGATCCTGTGGCGCGGCCACTGCTCGGTGCACGGCCGGTTCAGCCTGGACTCGGTCAACGACGTCCGCGAGCGCATCCCCGGCGTCACCGTCCTGGTGCACCCGGAGTGCAAGCACGAGGTCGTCGCCGCCGCGGACATGGTCGGCTCGACGGAGTACATCATCAAGGCGCTCGACGCCGCCGAGCCCGGCTCCAAGTGGGCCATCGGCACCGAGCTGAACCTCGTCCGCCGCCTCGCCAAGGCGCACCCGGACAAGGAGATCGTCTTCCTGGACCGCGCGGTCTGCTTCTGCTCCACCATGAACCGGATCGACCTGCCGCACCTCGTCTGGGCACTGGAGTCGCTGGTCGAGGGCCGGGTGCCGAACGTGATCGCCGTCGACCCGGAGACAGAGCGCTACGCCAAGGCGGCGCTGGACCGGATGCTCGCCCTGCCGTAACGGCACGCACGCACGAAGGGCGGGCCCCCTCCGAGTGGAGGGGGCCCGCCCTTTCGTCTGGCGCGGAGCGGTGCGGAAGGCTACTCCGGATACCCGGGGATGACGCCCTCGTCGTCGGCCATCAGCAGGGCGCGGACCTCGTCGAGCGTCGCCTCCGCCGCCGGCAGGATCAGCTCGGACGGCTCCAGCGAGTCGTCCGGCAGCCGGGTGCCGTACTGCTTCACGGCGTCCAGCAGCTTGGCGTACGCCGAGCGGAAGAGCTCCTCGTCCCCCGAGTCGACCGCGGTGACGAGCTCCGCGTCGAGCTCGTTGAGCAGGCTGAGGTGGGCCTCGCCGACCTCGAACTGCCCCTCACCCATGACCCTCATGATCATGCCGTGCGTCTCCCTAGGTTCGTGGGTGGAGCTCAGCTCACTTGTTGTAGTTGATGCGCGGGGTGTCCTGCGGGTGGGCGTCCTGCGGCGGCTGCTGCTGCTTGCCCTGCTCGATCGCGGCCGGACCGGAGGCCGGGCCGCCCGACAGTTCGGCCTTCATGCGGGCCAGCTCCAGCTCGACGTCCGAACCGCCGGCCACGCGCTCCAGCTCCGCCTCGATGTCGTCCTTGCGGCCGAGGCCGCTCGCGTCGTCGAGCGCGCCGGAGGCCAGCAGCTCGTCGATCGCGCCGGCCCGCGCCTGCATCTGCGCGGTCTTGTCCTCGGCGCGCTGGATCGCCAGGCCGACGTCGCCCATCTCCTCCGAGATCCCGGAGAAGGACTCGGCGATGCGGGTCTGCGCCTGGGCCGCGGTGTAGGTGGCCTTGATGGTCTCCTTCTTGGTGCGGAAGGCGTCCACCTTGGCCTGCAGCCGCTGGGAGGCGAGCGTCAGCTTCTCCTCCTCGGCCTGGAGCGCCTGGTACTGCGCCTCCAGGTCGGTGATCTGGGACTGCATGTTGGCCTTGCGGGTCAGCGCCTCGCGCGCGAGGTCCTCGCGGCCGAGCGACAGCGCCTTGCGGCCCTGGTCCTCGTACTTCGCGGACTGCTGCTGGAGCTGGGTCAGCTGGAGTTCCAGGCGCTTGCGCGAGGTCGCGACGTCCGCGACGCCACGCCGTACCTTCTGCAGCAGTTCGAGCTGCTTCTGGTACGAGTAGTCGAGCGTCTCACGGGGATCCTCCGCCCGGTCCAAGGCCTTGTTCGCCTTGGAGCGGAAGATCAGCCCCATACGCTTCATGATTCCGTCGCTCATGGGCCTCGGGTGCCCCCTTCTCCGGCCTGCGGTCTCTATCTCGTTACCAGACACGACGAGTGTATGTGCAGCGAGCCCGTCGCCGCAGTGCACCTGCCTGCAACAAGACTGCTACAGCGCTGGGTGCCTCTTCCTCATCCCCCGGGTGGATCCCGTGCTCATCCCCCCCATCCTCCTCCCGACTGATCCCCTACGGGAAGGGGCCGGAGAACCCCGGGTGGGTTCCCACCTCGCGGATCGATACGCGTTTGCGTCCGAGGCCGCCCCGAGAAGCGCCGCCGCACCCCGTACGCTGGTGGTGTGTTCCGACGCCGTTCAGATGATGCCGCTGCCTCCACCGTGCTGGAGAAGCAGGACGAGACGACCCAGGCCCGCGACCCGCAGGCCAAGAAGGGCCGGCCCACTCCCAAGCGCAGTGAGGCCGAGGCCAGCCGGCGTACCCGGGTGACCGTGCCCAAGGACCGCAAGGAGGCCGCCAAGCAGGCGCGCGACCGCATGCGGGTCGAGCGCGAGAGGCAGCGCCAGGCGCTCATGGATGGCGACGAGCGCCACCTGCCCGCGCGCGACAAGGGCCCGGTGCGCAAGTTCGCCCGCGACTACGTGGACGCCCGCTGGTCGCTGGCCGAGTTCTTCCTCCCCGCGGCCGTGCTGATCCTGGTGCTCAGCATCGTCAAGGTGCCGGCCCTGCAGATGCTCTCCACCCTGCTGTTCCTGCTGTTCTTCGTGCTGGTCGCGCTGGACTTCGTCCGCCTCGGCCTGGGCCTGCGCAAGCAGCTCGGCGAGCGCTTCGCCGGCCAGAACACCCGCGGGACGGTCGCCTACGGCCTGATGCGCATCCTGCAGATGCGCCGACTGCGGCTGCCCAAGCCGCAGGTGCGTCGCGGGGAGAAGCCCTGACCGCCGAACCGGTGGACTCCGGCTGGGCCCCTCCGTCCTGGGAGGGGCCCGGCCTCTACGCGTTGCCGGGCCAGGGGGACGGCGGGCACGACCGGCTCGGCCAGGAGCGCGCGGGCCAGGAACGCCGGCTGCCCTCCCGCAGCGGCTCCTTCGCCGGCGGCACCGCCGCGTGGCTGGACCGGCTCGGCGGACTGCGCAACTTCGTGCGCCAGGAGCTCGTCGCCCGGCAGCTCGCCGAACAGCTGACCGGCCGCACCGCCCAGCGCGTCCTCGACATCGGCTGCGGCCAGGGCACCCAGGCGCTGCGCCTGGCCCGGGCCGGCCACTACGTCACCGGCATCGACTCCGATCCGGTCGCGCTCGGCGTCGCCCAGGGGGCGCTCGCCGAGGAGGCGCCCGAGGTCCGCGGGCGGATCCAGCTGCTCAGCGGCGACGGCCACCAGTGCGGGCGCTGGTTCGGCCCGCGCAGCTTCGACGTGGTGCTCTGCCACGGCGTCCTGATGTACCTGCCCGACCCGGACCCGATGATCGCCTCGCTGGCCCGGCTGCTCGCCCCCGGCGGGCTGCTCTCGCTGCTGGTCCGCAACCGCGACGCGCTCGCCCTGCGGCCCGCCGCCGCCGGGGACTGGCGGGCCGCCCTGCACGCGTTCGAGAGCGACCGCTACTACAACCGGCTCGGGCTGGCCGCCCGCGCCGACCGGCTCGCCGACCTGGCCGTCACCCTCTCCGAGGTGTCGGTGCCGCTCGAGCACTGGTACGGCGTGCGGGTCTTCACCGACAACGCCCCCGACGACGCGACCCCGCCGGTGGACGGGC
Source organism: Streptomyces sp. SP17BM10 (assembly GCF_036322405.1). NCBI lineage: Bacteria > Bacillati > Actinomycetota > Actinomycetes > Kitasatosporales > Streptomycetaceae > Streptomyces > Streptomyces sp. SP17BM10. The sequence goes on from NZ_JAQYXB010000588.1 coordinate 267,347, forward strand.
GCCAGCTGGCCCAGCTGCTGGAGGCCGAGGACCGCGCCGGGCGCACCGACCCCTACCGGCAGGTGGCCGCGCTGCTGCACGTCATCGGGGCCAAGTAGCGCCCCCCGACGGGCGGTTGCTCCGGTCAGTCCTCGTGCAGGCTCATCGAGTAGACGACCCGGTCGTCCTCCAGCAGGACCGCGTTGTCGACGCCGTCCTCGGCGAGCTGCTTCCACGTCTCGCCGATCCACGTCTCGGCGTCGCCCTGGCCGGCGAACTCCTCGTGCCCGACGCCCGGCGCCAGCTCGCTGCCGTCCGCCTTCTCGTACCGCCACGTCCAGACCATGCCCGGCTCCTCCCGCCGACGACGCTGCCAGTGTGCTGCGCGCACCTTAGCCTGCCCGGCCCGATCTTCCGTATGCCTGGTCCGGCAGGATGGGCACCATGGCGACCCACCCCGAACCCTCCCGCACGCTCCTCCTCGGCGGTGCGCGCTCCGGCAAGTCCACCAAGGCCGAGCAGCTCCTCGTCGACCGGGCGGACGTGCTGTACGTCGCCACCGGCGGCACCCGGGACGGCGACGCCGAGTGGGCCCGGCGCGTCGCCCTGCACCGCGAGCGGCGCCCGGCGAGCTGGCGCACCGCCGAGACCCGCGACCTGGAGGCGGTCCTCGCGGACACCACCGATCCGGCGCCGGTGCTCGTCGACTGCCTCGCGCTGTGGCTGACTTCGGTGATGGACGAGTGCGGCGCCTGGGACGACGAGGCCTGGCTCGGCGGCGCGGAGGCCGCCGTGCAGCGGCGCTGCGACGCCCTCGCCCGGGCCTGGGCGGCGACCGGGCGGCACGTCGTCGCCGTGAGCAACGAGGTCGGCATGGGCGTCGTCCCGGCGACCGCGGCCGGCCGCCGCTTCCGCGACACCCTGGGACGGCTCAACATGGCCGTGGCGGACGCCTCGCAGCGTGTGCTGCTGGTCGTGGCCGGGCAGGTTCTGACGGTCAAGCCAGCCGCAGCGTGAACACCTGCGGCGTGTAGCCTCTCGGACGATGGACACGACCGTGGATCTCGATACGTTCTCCTCGCTCGTCGAGCGCCCCGACGAGAGCGCCCGGCGGGCCGCCGACGAACGCTGGCAGGCGGCCGACCGGCCACGCGGCGGGCTCGGCAAGCTGGAGGAGCTGGGCAGTTGGCTGTCGTCCGTGCAGGGGCGCTCCCCCGTGCGGCCGCTCTCGGCGCCCAAGGTGCTGCTGTTCGCCGCCGACCACGGCGTGGCGGCGCTCGGGGTGTCCCGGCTGCCGGCCCAGGGCGGCACCGCGGCCCGGGTGCGGGCCGTGCTCGACGGCACCGCGCCGGTCGCCCGACTCGCCTCCCGGTACGGCGCCGACGTGCGGATCGTCGACGTCGCGGTGGACGCCGACCCGGCGGACTTCCCGGACGAGGTGGTCGCCCACCGGATCCGGCGCGGCTCCGGGCGGATCGACATCGAGGACGCCCTCACGCCAGAGGAGACCGTCCGGGCCTTCCGGGCCGGCATGGCCGTCGCCGACGAGGAGGCCGACGCCGGGACGGACCTGGTGCTCCTCGGCGACCTCGGGGTCGGCTCGACGACCGTCGCCGGGGTGCTGATCGGTGCCCTGTGCGGGACGGACGCCGCCGCGGTGACCGGGCGCGGCTCGGGCATCGACGACCGCGTGTGGATGGTCAAGTGCGCGACCATCCGGGACTCGCTGCGGCGGGCCCGGCCGGTCCTCGGCGACCAGCTGGCACTGCTCGGCGCCACCGGCGGCGCGGACTTCGCGGCGATCACCGGCTTCCTGCTCCAGGCCGCCGTGCGCAAACTGCCGGTCGTACTGGACGGCGTCGTCTCGGCGGCCTGCGCGCTGGTCGCGCAGCGGATCGCCTTCCGGGCGCCGGAGTGGTGGCGGGCCGGGCAGTCCAGCGGGGAGCCGGCCCAGGCCAAGGCGTACGACCGCCTGACGCTGACGCCGATGCAGGAGCAGGGGATCACCATGGGCGAGGGCGTCGGTGCGCTGCTGGCGCTGCCGCTGCTCCAGGCCGCCGGGGACGCGCTCGCGGACGAGGCGCCGCGCGCGTACGTGCCGGCGGCGCCCAAGGAACAGCCGAGGCTGCCGTCGGCGGCGGACCTGCTGCGCAGGCTGTAGACGACCGGACGCGACCCGGGCCGGGCGCTTTCCGGCGCCGGCAGGTGCAACTGCCCGTCGACGGTCGGCACTTGGGCCGCAGCCGTCCGGTTCGCGCAGTTCCCCGCGCCCTTTCGGGGCGCGGGGTTCTCGTTGGATGAGGAGCAACGGCGATGCCAGACGCCGGCTGGGGCGACGGGCTGCGGTTCGCGTTCGGGACGCTGTCGGTCCTGCGGGTGCGGGTCGAGCGGTGGGACCGGGCGGCCGGGGGGCGGGCCATGGTGCTCGCGCCGGCCGTGGGGTTCGTGCTGGGCGGGATCGCGGCCGGGGCCGGGGCGCTCGTCGCCTGGCGGGCCGGCGGGCTGCTCGCGGCGGTGACGGCGGTGGCGGTGCTCGCGGCGCTCACCCGCGGGCTGCACCTGGACGGGCTCGCGGACGTCGCCGACGGGCTGGGCAGCGGGAAGCCCGCCGAGGACGCGCTGCGCATCATGAAGCAGTCCGATATCGGGCCCTTCGGCGTGCTTGTGCTGCTTCTCGCCCTGTTCGCCCAGATCGCCGCATTGGCCGGGCAGTTCGGACACTCGCCGCTGCGCGGGGCGCTCACCGTCCTCTGCTCCGCGGTGGCCGCCCGGTGCGCGCTCGCGTGGGGCTGTCTGCGGTCGGTTCCGCCCGCACGACCGGGCGGGCTCGGGGCGATGGTGGCGAGCACCGTCGCTCCCCCGGCCGCACTGGCCGCGACGGCCGCCGCGGCGCTCCTTCTGGCCGCTCTCGGCCTGTTTGACGGCGCGTCATCCGCTCGCCTCCCCCTGGCCCTCGCCCTCGGCACCGGCTGCGCCTGGCTGCTGCTCCGGCGGTGCGCCCGGCGCTTCGGCGGCATCACCGGGGACGTGCTCGGCGCCATGGCGGAGACCGCCGCGACCTGCTCGTTGTTCGCCCTGGCGTTGCTGGCCTGACACCGGGCGGCGCGTGATCCCACCATGCGGACTACCATGCGGGGAGCACCGCAGCCCTGCACCGTCGCAGGTCCTGCCCGCCCGGCGCCGAGCGTGGAGCCGGGGCCTCTGGTGTGCGCGTCCGCGAACGCCGGGTGCGCGTAGCCAGGGGACCCGGACCCGGACCGCGCCGGAGGGACACCCGCGACGCCCGCCGGGCTGCGCCGGTGCGGCAGCCTCGCCGCACCCGGCCGTGGACCGCGAAAGAACAGGACGCATTACGTGACTGCATTGTCTGTGAGCACCTCCGCTGCCGCCTCGCTGCGCGCGGACGCGCTGGTGGTCGGTGTCGCGAAGGGCCCCAAGGGCATCGTGCTGGCCGCCGGCACCGACGCCGTGAACGAGGCGTTCGAGGGCAAGCTGGCCGAGGTCCTCACCACCCTGGGCGCGACCGGCGCCGAGGGCGAGGCCGTCAAGGTCCCCGCGCCCGCCGGCGTCAAGGCCGCGCTCGTGCTCGCGGTCGGCCTCGGCGAGGCGGCCGAGGAGGGCTACGGCCTGGAGGCGCTGCGCCGCGCCGCCGGTGTCGCCGCCCGCACCCTGGCCGGTGCCAAGAAGGCCGCGCTGGCCCTGCCGGCCGAGTCCGCGGCCGAGATCGAGGCCGTCGCGCTCGGCGGTCTGCTCGGCTCGTACTCCTTCGGCACCTACAAGGGCGAGAGCGGCAAGGAGCCGGTCGGCGAGCTCGTCGTGCTGGCCCCGCGCAAGGGCAGCAAGGACGCCAAGGCCGCCGTGGAGCGCGCCGTCGCGCTCGGCGAGGAGATGAACCGGGCCCGCGACCTGGTCAACACCGCCCCGAACGACCTGAACCCGAAGAGCTTCGCCGCGATCGTCCAGGCCGCCGGCAAGGAGCACGGCCTCAAGGTCGAGGTGCTGGACGAGAAGGCGCTCACCAAGGGCGGCTTCGGCGGCCTGCTGGGCGTCGGCAACGGCTCGGCGAACCCGCCGCGGCTGGTGAAGGTGGCCTACACCCACCCGAAGGCCAAGGCCACGCTCGCCTTCATCGGCAAGGGCATCACCTACGACTCGGGCGGCATCTCGCTGAAGCCGGCCGGCCACAACGAGACCATGAAGTGCGACATGGCCGGCGCCGCCGCCGTGTTCGCCGCCGTGGTCACGGCCAAGCGCCTCGGCCTGGCCGTCAACGTCACCGGCTGGCTCGCGCTGGCCGAGAACATGCCGTCCGGCTCCGCCACCCGCCCGGGTGACGTGCTGCGCATGTACGGCGGCAAGACCGTCGAGGTGCTGAACACCGACGCCGAGGGCCGCCTGGTGCTGGCCGACGCGATCGTGCGCGCCGGCGAGGAGAACCCCGACGCCATCGTCGACGTGGCCACCCTGACCGGCGCCATGGTGCTGGCCCTGGGCAACCGCACCTTCGGCGTGATGTCCAACAACGACGAGCTGCGCGAGACCCTGCACACCGTCGCGGGCGAGGTCGGCGAGCAGTCCTGGCCGATGCCGCTGCCGGCCGAGCTGCGCAAGGGCATGACCGAGTCGACCATCGCCGACCTGGCCAACATGGGCGAGCGCATGGGCGGCGGCCTGGTGGCCGGTCTGTTCCTGAAGGAGTTCGTGGCCGAGGGCACCGACTGGGCGCACCTGGACATCGCCGGCCCGGCCTTCCACGAGGGCGCGCCGTTCGGCTACACCCCGAAGGGCGGTACCGCGAGCGCGGTGCGCACCCTGGTCGCCTACGCCGAGCGGACGGCGGCGGCGAAGGCCTGACCCGGCCCACCCGTTCGGAGGGGGCCCGGCGCGCGTGCGCCGGGCCCCCTCCGGCGTTCCGGACGGGTTACTCACAGGTAGGCCGCCGCGCGGCCCCGCACCCCTGTTCGCTGCGGGCGAAACTTTGTTCCGCACTGCGGAAGCGCCGGCGCCCGAAGGGTGTCACGGCGCCCGCCCAGTGGCTGTCAACCGGTCGTTGAGCTGCAATGATGCCCTTCCGTCGGGGGTGTTCCCACCCCCGTGACCGCCCGGTGGGACACCCGCGGGGCGGACCCGGACATCAGCCACCGTGAACAAGTGCGAAGATGTATTTCCGGCACGACTGGGCGCCCCACAAAGGCTTCCGACCCACCGGACCGCGACCGGCCCGGCGATCCACACCCCATTGCATGGAGGACGTGACGTGGCGAACGACGCCAGCACCGTTTTCGACGTAGTCATTCTCGGAGGCGGAAGCGGCGGTTACGCCGCGGCGCTCCGCGCCGCTCAGCTGGGCCTGAGCGTCGCCCTGGTCGAGAAGGGTGAGCTGGGCGGCACCTGCCTGCACCGCGGCTGCATTCCGACCAAGGCGCTGCTGCACGCGGCCGAGATCGCCGACGAGACGAAGGAGGCCGCCGAGTTCGGCGTCCTGGCCACCTTCCAGGGCATCGACATCAACGGCGTCCACAAGTACAAGGACGACGTCATCGCCGGCCTGTACAAGGGCCTCCAGGGCCTGGTCGCCTCCCGCAAGGTGACCTTCATCCAGGGCGCGGGCAAGCTCTCCTCGCAGACCTCGGTGGACGTCAACGGCCAGCGCATCGAGGGCCGCCACATCGTCCTCGCCACCGGCTCCGTGCCGCGCTCGATCCCGGGCCTGGAGATCGACGGCGACCGCGTCATCTCCTCCGACCACGCGCTCAAGCTCGACCGCATCCCGAAGTCGGCCGTCATCCTCGGCGGCGGCGTCATCGGCGTCGAGTTCGCCTCGGTCTGGAAGTCCTTCGGCGTCGACGTCACCATCGTCGAGGCGCTGCCGCACCTCGTCCCGCTGGAGGACGAGAACTCCTCGAAGCTGCTGGAGCGCGCGTTCCGCAAGCGCGGCATCAAGTTCGAGCTGAAGGCCCGCTTCTCGGGCGTGGAGTACACCGAGGCCGGTGTCCGCGTCTCCACCGAGAACGGCAAGCAGATCGACGCCGACCTGCTGCTCGTCGCCATCGGCCGCGGCCCGGTCTCGGCCGGCCTGGGCTACGAGGAGAACGGCGTCGCGATGGACCGCGGCTACGTCCTCGTCGACGAGTACATGCGCACCAACGTGCCCACCATCTCGGCCGTCGGTGACCTCGCCCCGACGCTGCAGCTCGCCCACGTGGGCTTCGCCGAGGGCATCCTCGTCGCCGAGCGCCTGGCCGGCCTCAAGCCGATGCCGATCGACTACGACGGCGTCCCGCGCGTGACGTACTCCAACCCCGAGGTGGCCTCCGTCGGCATCTCCGAGGCCAAGGCCGTCGAGCTGTACGGCAAGGAGAAGGTCGTCACCCTCAAGTACAACCTGGCCGGCAACGGCAAGAGCAAGATCCTGAAGACCGCCGGCGAGATCAAGCTCGTCCAGGTCAAGGACGGCGCCGTGGTCGGTGTCCACATGGTCGGCGCCCGCATGGGCGAGCAGGTCGGCGAAGCCCAGCTGATCTACAACTGGGAGGCCCTGCCGGCCGAGGTCGCGCAGCTCATCCACGCGCACCCGACCCAGTCCGAGGCCCTGGGCGAGGCGCACCTGGCGCTGGCCGGCAAGCCGCTGCACGCGCACGACTGATCACGCCCCCACCCCCGTTCCCGGTACTTCCCGTACTTCCGTACGCAAGACTTGATAGGAGTCGCTGAAACCATGGCGGTCTCAGTAACACTGCCCGCGCTGGGCGAGAGCGTTTCCGAGGGCACCGTCACCCGCTGGCTGAAGGCCGAGGGTGAGCGTGTCGAGGTCGACGAGCCGCTGCTCGAGGTCTCGACCGACAAGGTCGACACCGAGATCCCGGCGCCGGCCTCCGGCATCCTGGCCTCGATCAAGGTCGGCGAGGACGAGACCGTCGAGGTGGGCGCCGAGCTGGCGATCATCGACGACGGTTCCGGCGCCCCGGTCGCCGCCGCTGCCCCGGCCGCCGAGGCCGCGCCCGCCGCCGCCCCGGCCCCGGTCGCCGCTCCGGCCCCCGCCGCCCCGGCTGCCCCGGTTGCCGCTCCGGCCCCGGCCGCCCCGGCCGGCGACGCCACCCCGGTCCTGCTGCCCGCGCTGGGCGAGTCGGTCACCGAGGGCACCGTCACCCGCTGGCTGAAGGCCGAGGGTGAGACCGTCGAGGTCGACGAGCCGCTGCTCGAGGTCTCCACGGACAAGGTCGACACCGAGATCCCGTCGCCGGTCGCCGGCGTCGTCGTCAAGATCCTGGTCGGCGAGGACGAGACCGCCGAGGTCGGCGCCCAGCTCGCGCTGATCGGCGCCGCGGGTGCGGCTGCCGCCGCTCCGGCTCCGGCCGCCGCCCCGGCCCCCGCTGCCGCCCCGGCCCCGGTGGCCGCTCCGGCTCCGGTCGCCCCGGCTGCCCCGGTTGCCGCTCCGGCCCCCGTCGCCGCCCCGGCTCCGGCCGCCCCGGCTGCCCCCGTCGCCGCTCCGGCCCCCGTCGCCGCCCCGGCTCCGGCCGCCCCGGTGGCCGACGCCGGTGACGCCTACGTCACCCCGCTCGTGCGCAAGCTCGCCGCCGAGCAGGGCGTCGCGCTGTCCTCCGTCACCGGCACCGGTGTCGGCGGCCGCATCCGCAAGCAGGACGTCCTGGCCGCCGCCGAGGCCGCCAAGGCCACGTCGGCCCCGGCCGCCGCTGCCGCCCCGGCCGCCGCGCCGAAGGCCGCCGCCGCTCCGTCCGCCCTGCGCGGTCAGACGGTCAAGATGACCCGCATGCGCAAGGTCATCGGCGACAACATGCTGAAGGCCCTGCACGAGCAGGCCCAGCTGACCAGCGTGGTCGAGGTGGACGTCACCCGGATCATGTCGCTGCGCGCCAAGGCCAAGGACTCCTTCCTCGCCCGCGAGGGCGTCAAGCTGTCCCCGATGCCGTTCTTCGTCAAGGCCGCCGCCCAGGCGCTGAAGGCCCACGCGGTCATCAACGCCCGGATCAACGAGGCCGAGGGCACCATCACCTACTTCGACACCGAGAACATCGGCATCGCGGTGGACTCCGAGAAGGGTCTCATGACCCCGGTCATCAAGGGTGCGGGCGACCTCAACATCGCGGGCATCTCGAAGAAGACCGCCGAGCTGGCCACCAAGGTCCGCGACAGCAAGATCACCCCGGACGAGCTGTCCGGTGCGACCTTCACCATCAGCAACACCGGCTCGCGCGGTGCGCTGTTCGACACCGTGATCGTGCCGCCGAACCAGGTCGCCATCCTGGGCATCGGCGCCACCGTCAAGCGCCCGGTCGTCATCGAGGCCGACGGCGGCACCGCCATCGGCATCCGCGACATGACCTACCTCTCGCTCTCCTACGACCACCGCCTGGTGGACGGCGCCGACGCCGCCCGCTACCTGGTCGCGGTCAAGGAGATCCTGGAGGCCGGCGAGTTCGAGGTCGAGCTCGGCCTCTGACCCCACCAGGTCCCCGCGCGGAACCCCGCGCCGTCCCCGGACGGCGCGGGGTTCCGCCGTTCCCGGCCGGGCCGCCGACGAACGTTCCGCCGGTCGTCATCAGCGTTTCGCCGGGCCATGGCATGCGCGGAGGCGGCCGAACGGGGATGCTGGAGCCGTGATTGACGAGACCGACTTCTGGCAGATCATCGACGAGACCCGGGAGGCCGCCGACGGCGACCCCGACGAGCAGGCAGACCGGCTGGTGGAGCACCTCGTCCAGCTGACCCCGGACGATGTCATCGACTTCGCCCGGCTCTTCGAGGCCCGCTTCCAGCGCGCCTACCGCTACGACCTGTGGGGCGCCGCCCACCTGCTGCTCGACGGCGCCTCCGAGGACACCTTCGACTTCTTCCGCTGCTGGCTGATCGGCCAGGGCCGGGACGTCTTCGAGGGCGGGCTGCACGAGCCGGACGACCTGGCCGACCTCCTGCCCGAGTTCGACGAGGAGGAGGACGGCGAGGCCGAGGACCTCGGCTACGCCGCCGACGAGGCCTACGAGCAGCTCACCGGCCTGCCACTGCCCGAGGTGGGCGGACGGCAGGCGGCCCGGCCCGCCGGCACGCCGCTGGACTTCGAGGATCCGGACGCGATGGCGAAACGCTTCCCCAAGCTCTGGGAGCGCTACGGGGACTGAGCGCCGCGCTCCGACCGTTCGCCGGTGCGCCCCCTAGGTGGTGCTGCCCGGGCCGGCGCTGCCGTCCTGCTTGATGCCGCGGAGGATCTGGTCCAGCACGGAGGCGTCCGGCGCGGCCGGATCGTCGTCCACGCCGCCCTCGAACACCACGAACCCGCCGCCCTTGGCCGGGACGGTGGCCAGCAGGACGTAGCCCTGGGTGCCGTCCGAGGTGCGGACGTGCCAGCGGGAGGCGTAGCCGAGCACCCCGGCGACGGTGACGTAGCCCGAGCCGGAGTCGGTGTGCGAGGTGATCCCGGTGAAGATCGCGCCCGCGTAGTCGGGCATCGCGGCCTCGGCGGCGGCCTTGGCGGTGGCGCCCTGGACGGTGTCCTTCTGGACCGCGAACTGGCCGCGGATGCAGGTGTTGTTCCCGTCCGGGCAGGTGTAGCGGCCGGAGCCGAGGTAGACCGTCGACTTGAGGCCGTCGGCCTGCGCCTCCCAGCCCTCGAACACCGGGACGGTGATGGCGTGCTGGGCGTCCGGCACGGTGCTCTTGAGGACGGGCGCGGGCTTGGGCGCCTGCTGCGTCGGGGTCGGCACGGTGGTGGGGAGCGTGTAGGTCGGGCTGGGGGCCGGGTCCTGGCTCTTGGTGACGGGGACCGTGGGGTTCGGGGTCGGGTCGGCCGACGGGGAGCCGCCGCTGAGCGCCAGGCCGGTGATCACCGCGCCCACGACGAGGACGGCGGCGGCGACGCCGATGACGACGCCCGGCTTCACGCCCCCGCTGCGCGGCGGCGGCGGGTAGCCGTAGCCGGGCGGCTGGGCGCCGGGGTAGCCAGGGCCGTACTCCTGGCCCCCGTAGCCCTGGCCGTACTCGGGGGCGCCGTAGCCCCCGCCGTACTCGGGGGCGCCGTAGCCCTGGCCCGGCGCCTGCCCCGGGTAGCCGTAGCCGGGGGCCGGGGGCCGGCCGCCGGGGTAGCCGTAGCCGGGCGGCGCGTCCTGCGGAGTGCCGTAGCCGTAGCCCTGGCCCGGCCCCTGGGCCGACGGCCCGGGGGACTGCCAGGTCTGCGTCGGCGCGTCGGCGACCTGGGCGGCGCCGCCCTGGAGCGGGCGCACCTCTGAGGTCCAGGCGTTGCCGTCCCACCAGCGCTCCTGGTGGGGGGCGCCGTCCGCACCGGGTACCGGGTACCACCCGGGAGGCGTCGAGTTGCTCACGGGCGTACCGTACCCGGCACGACGGCGGTCGAGACAGGGCGGGTCGGTCACGACTCTGCACCACTCGTTCACAACTGACGCACGGTCAGGTCCGGTGGACGAACGACCGGCCGGAGCCCTCAGTCGGTGAGGCGGCGGGCCATCCAGACGTCGTCCACGTACGAGCCGTCGATCAGGAACTCCTCGGCGAGCGAGCCCTCGACGACGAAGCCGCAGCTCTCGTAGAGGCGGCGGGCCGGGGTGTTCCAGCCGAGCACGCGCAGCGTCATCCTGCGCGCGCCCTCCGCGTGCGCCGCGGCGCACGCGGCCTCGACCAGCTTCCGGCCGACGCCGCGGCCGCGCACGGAGGCGTCGACGGCCAGGCCCTGGATCTGGCGGACGTGCCGGTTGCTGGCCAGCGGGGTGGCCGGGACAGGGCGGATGTAGCCGACGATCCGGCCGTCGAGGAGGGCGAGCAGGTACTGATCCGGGGTGTGCCGCTCGTCGAAGACGCCGTCCTCCTCGGGCGGCCGCGGGGCGACCTCGGACAGGGGGGACCACGCGGCGCGGTTGAGGGCGGCGAGTTCGCGCTCGTCCTCGCTCCTGGCTGGTCGGATGATCAGATCGTCATCGTGCATGTGCGTCAGCCTAGTGAGGGGTGTCCGACCCACACACTCAATAAGTGCGGCCCACGGGTCAGGAACTGGGAGGATGGGGCCCATGCGCATCGCTGTCACAGGCTCCACAGGTTTGATCGGTTCGGCTCTCGTCCGCTCCCTGACGGCGGACGGCCACGAGGTGGTCCGGCTGGTCCGGCACCGCTCCAGGACGGGCCCGCAGCCCGACGGCACCACGGCCATCGGCTGGAACCCGCTGCTCGGTCAGGTGGACCGGGACGGCCTGGCCGGCGTCGACGCCGTCGTGCACCTGGCGGGTGCGGGGGTCGGCGACCACCGCTGGACGGACGCCTACAAGCGGGAGATCCGCGAGAGCCGGGTGCTCGGCACCGAGACGCTCGCCGTCGCGCTGGCCGAGCTGAAGGAGGCGCCGAAGGTCTTCGTCAGCGCCTCCGCGGTCGGCGTGTACGGGCAGACCGGCGACCGCGTGATCGACGAGGACTCCCCCCTCGGCGACGACTTCCTCGCCGAGGTGTGCGTGGAGTGGGAGGCCGCCGCGCGGCCCGCCGAGCGCGCCGGGATCCGGGTCGTCCACCCGCGCACCGGGATCGTGCTGTCCGCCGCCGGCGGGGCCGGCGCGCGGCTGTTCCCGCTGTTCAAGCTCGGCCTGGGCGGGCGGCTCGGCGACGGGCGGCAGTACTGGAGCTACATCTCGCTGGCCGACGAGGTCGCCGCGCTGCGCTTCCTGATCGACCGGGAGGACCTGTCGGGCGCCTTCAACCTCACCGCGCCGGAGCCGGTGACCAACGCCGAGCTGACCGCGGCCCTCGGGCGCGTGCTCAGCCGGCCGACGCTGTTCCCGGTGCCGGAGGCGGTGCTGAAGGCGGTGCTCGGGGAGCTCGCGATCGAGGTCGTCGGAAGCCACCGGGTGGTGCCCCGGCGACTGCTCGACGCCGGCTTCGAGTTCACGCACACCGACGTCGACGCGGCGGTGCGGGCGGCCCTCTGACAGCTCGGCGGGGCCCCTCCTCTGCGGCCCTCCCGCCTGCGCCGGGCGTGCGCGCCCGGGGGCAGGGGCCCGGAAACGTACCGCACCGCGGCCGGGAAACGTACCGGGCGTACGGCATTCGTGCTGGCCAGGGGCATATGCCGAGCGGGGGTCGGACGGGGCTCCGACAGGGGGCGCACGGGAGCACACGGCGGGCGCGCTGCACGCCCCTGGTGACCGTGCGCGCCCGCCGACCCCCCAACCCGGCCGCCACGGCGCACAGTCCGTGACCGCGCCCCCGCCCCCGCCGTTCCCGGCACCGGATCCGGCCCGATGCGTTTGTCTGACGCTCACACTGACTGGGCATCACATCGTCGGACCGTGTCCCGGCACCCCGCTGCCTGCGTCGGCCGGAGCCCCGGGAACCAGGGAGGGAGCACGCCCGTGCCCACGTACGACTTCACCCGCCGCGCCCGCCGACCGTCCGACCCGGACGTCGTCGTGGTGGGCGGCGGCCTCGCGGGCCTCACCGCCGCCCGCGCGCTCACCGGCCAGGGCCTCACCGTTCAGCTCCTCGAACGCGCCGACCGGATCGGCGGCCGGATGGCCACCCGCGAGCTGGACGGATTCCGGCTCGACGACGGCAGCCACCTGCTCAACACCGCGTTCCCCGAACTGCACCGCGCGCTCGACGTCGAGCGCCTGGAACTGCGCCCGCTCGCGCCCGGCGTACTCGTGCACAGCGCCGGCCGTCGCTACCGCGCCGGGGACCCGCAGCTCACCGCCGCCCGGCAGGCCGCCGCCCGGGCCCCGCTCGGCAGCCCGCTCGACAAGGCCCGCCTCGGCAGCTTCCTCGCCCGGCTCGCCGCCACCCCCGCCGGGCGGATCCACACCCGCCCCGAGACCACCGCCGCCCGCGCGATCACCGGTCACGGGCTCGCCCCGCGCACCGTCGACGGCTTCCTGCGGCCGCTGCTCAGCGCCCTGCTCGGCGATCCGGCGCTCGGGACCAGCAGCCGGATGGCCGACCTGGTCCTGCGCTGCTACGCCCGCGGGCGGCTGTGCATGCCCGCCGGCGGCATCGCGAGCGTGCCGGCCCAGCTCGCCGCCGCGCTGCCCGTCGGCACCGTGCGCACCGGCGTCGAGGTCACCGGGATCGCGGCCGACGGCGTCGAGACCGCCGCGCACGGCCGGATCGGCGCCCAGGCCGTCGTGATCGCCACCGACGCCCGCTCCGCCGTCGAGCTCATGCCCGGCCTGCGGCTGCCGGACTTCCACCCCGTCACGACCTTCTTCCACGCCGCCGACCGGGCGCCGGTGAACGAACCCGTCCTCCTCCTGGACGCCGACCGGCCCGGCGGTCAGCCGCCGCTCGTCTCGCACTCGCTGGTGCTCAGCGAACTGGACCCCTCGTACGCCCCCGCCGGGCAGGCGCTCGTCGCGACCACCGTGCTCGGGCGGCGCGCCTTCGGCGCGGGCGGCCCGGCCGGGCTCGAACCGGCCGTCCGGGCCCGGCTCGCGGAGCTGTACGGGACGTCGACCCGGGGCTGGCAGTTCCTCAGCGTCCGGCACCTGCCCGACGCCCTGCCCGCCATGCCGCCGCCGCACAACCCTCAGCGGCCGGTCCGGCTGCTCGCCGGGCTGTACGTCGCCGGGGACCACCGGGACACCAGCTCCGTGCAGGGTGCCCTCGTCTCCGGGCGGCGGGTGGCGCGGGCGGTGCTGCGCGACCTCGGGCTGCCGGCCACGGCCCAGGAGGCGGAGGTCGCGGCCTGACGGCGATCACGGCCTGACAGCGGTCACCACTGGGCGGCGGTTTTGCGCAACGGCGGCGGGCGGCAGGCTTCCCGTGCCGCCCGGAACACGCGCACGGCCCGCAGGGAACACGCGTACGGTGCCTGCCGGGACGGCGCACCGGCCCCGTGCCAGGATGCCGATATGACCGCTATTCGGATGGTTTCGCCCACCGTGGCGCCCACCGCCGCCCGGCCCCTGCGGCCGGTCGCGCGGTGAGCGCCGCCGTCCACCCGCTCGTCCTGGTCCTGATCCCCGCCGCCGCGGTGGCCGCGCCGCTGCTCGCCGACCGGCTGCTGCGGTGGATCGCCGTGCCGACCGTCGTGTTCGAGATCGTGCTCGGCGTCCTGATCGGTCCGGACGTCCTGGGCTGGGCGCACGTCGACGAGTTGGTCCACGCGCTCTCCCAGTTCGGCCTCGCGATGCTGATGTTCCTGGCCGGGTACGAGATCGACTTCGCCAAGCTGCGCGGCGGCCCGCTGAAACGGGCGGGCACCGCGTGGCTGGCGACGGTCGTCCTCGCCCTCGGGGTCGGCGCGCTGATCAACCCGAACCCGCTGGACGGCGCCTTCACCGGGCTCGTGCTCACCACCACCGCGCTCGGCACGATCCTGCCGATCCTCCGTGACTCGGGCGAACTCCCCACGCCCTTCGGCTCGTTGGTGATGGCCACCGGCGCCGTCGGCGAGTTCGGGCCGATCATCGCGATCGCCGTGCTGCTCAGCGGCAACTCCCCCGCCCGGACGGCCGTCATCCTCGGCGCCTTCGCCGTCATCACCGCCCTCGCGGTCCTCGGCGCGCAACGGCCCCAGCCGGCCTGGATGGCGCGGCTGATCGAGCGCACGCTGCGCACGTCCGGACAGTTCGCGATCCGCGCGGTGATCCTGGTGCTCGCGGTGATGGTCGCCGCGGCGATCTGGCTCGACCTCGACATGCTGCTCGGCGCGTTCACCGCCGGGATCATCTCCCGGATGCTGCTCTCCGGCGTCCCGGCGCACGAGGAGGAGGTCATCGAGGCCAAGCTGGAGAGCATCGGCTTCGGCTACCTGGTACCGGTGTTCTTCGTGGTCAGCGGGATGAACTTCGACCTGGACGCGTTGCTGGACGATCCCGGCACGCTGCTGCTCGTCCCGGTGTTCCTGGTGCTGCTGCTCACGGTGCGCGGGGTGCCGGCCGCACTGCTCGCCCCGGCCGGGCTCGGGCGGCACGACCGCGGCGCGCTCGGGCTGTACGCCGCGACGGCGCTGCCGCTGGTCGTGGTGATCACGACGATCGAGGTCGGGGCCGGGCACCTGCCGTCCTCGACGGCCGCCGCGCTGGTCGGCGCGGGGATGCTCTCCGTGCTCGTCTTCCCGCTCGCCGCGCAGCGCCTGCGCGGCGACGTCCGGCCGCCCGTGGCGGAGGAGGAGGGGCGGCCGCGGGTGCGTGCCGAGAGCTGGTGAGGCGGGGGCCTCTGAGGCCCCGTGGCCGGTGCGGGCCGGGCGTCGTCGTGCGCCCGGCCCTGCATCCGTCGTCCGGCTGCCGTGCGGTCAGATCACCCCCGCCTGGCGGGCCGTCTCCTCGAACGCCCTGGCCACCGGGCTGCCCCGGTAGGGCGTGAGGCGGCGGTGGAAGTCCCGGACGTACTCCAGCGAGCGGGCCGAGCGCATCTCCCCCGCCGCCCGCAGCGCGTCGGTGGCCATCGTGCAGGCCTCGTCGAGGTCGCCCATGCCGAGCCGCGCGGTGGCGAGCACCAGTCGGCAGAAGATCCGGCTGCGGGCGTAGGCGGGCGAGCGCAGCCGCAGCGACTTCTCGGCGTGCTGGGCGGAGGTGCGCCACTGCTGGAGGTCGCGGTAGCAGTGCGCGAACTCGTCGGAGAGCTGGGCCTCGTCGAAGTACCGCGCCCAGGAGGGGAGTTCGTCGCCAGGCCGGGCCGCGGCCAGGGACCGCTCGGACCGTACGAGCGCCGTGGTGCACGCCCGGACGTCACCCAGGAGCCCGTGCCCGCGCGCCTCGGCGGCGTGCAGCAGCGACTGGACGACGGGCGGCACCGCGGTGCCCACGCCCTGCTGGGCGACCCGGGCCAGCTGGACCGCCTCCCGGCCGTGGCCGAGGTGGACGGCCTGCTGGCTCATCGTCACCAGCACGTACCCGCCGAGGGCGCGGTCCCCCGCGGCCTGGGACAGGCGCAGCGCCTGGACGAAGTAGCGCTGGGCGAGGCCGTGGGCGGCGATGTCGAAGGACGTCCAGCCGGCCAGCCTGGTGAGGTCGGCGACCGCGCCGAACAGGGCGCGCCCGATCTGCTCGCCGTAGCGGCCGCGCAGCATCGGCTCGGCCTCGCTCTCCAGGTAGCGCACCAACGCCTGGCGGGCGTGGCCGCCGCCGTAGGCGTGGTCGAGCGCGCGGAAGAGGTCGCCGACGGCGCGGATGGCGGCGATGTCGCCACGGCCGACGCGCAGGGCGGGGCGCTGCTCGCGGGCCGGGTCGGCGTACGGCGGCTCGACGGCCGCGGGCGGGCGACGGCTCTGGGTCGGCACACGGCTGAGCGCGGCGGCCGTGGCCGCGGGGCGCGGGCCGGGGCCGCCGGGGACCGGCCCGCGCCCCGGGCCGAGGGCCTGGGCGCCGGGCCCGGTGGGGGCGTTCGCCGTCGGCGGGCCCGCGGGCGGCGGGCCGGTGGCGGCGTCCGGGCGGGCCAGGGTGGAGCCGTCCCGGGCGACGCGCTCGTCGGTGCGGCCGATCAGCCAGTCCCGGCTGGGGACGACCAGGCCGGCCGGGGTGAAGGCGATCCGGCGCAGCTCGGACTGCGGGCCGTTGTCCTTGCGCCACATGCTCGCGACGATGTCCACCGCCTCCTGCGGCGTCTCGGCGAACTCCAGGCCCGCGTAGACGGGGGCGCAGGCGTCCAGGCCGAGGTCCTGGGCGGTGAGGCGGCGGCCGAGGCGGCGGGTGAAGACCTCGGCGATCAGCGCGGGCGTGGCGCCGCGCGGCTGCTGGCCGCGCAGCCAGCGGGTGACCGAGGTCTTGTCGTAGCGCAGGTCGAGGCCGTGCTCCAGGCCGAGCTGGTCGACCCGGCGGGCCAGGCCGGCGTGCGAGAAGCCGGCCTCCTCGATCAGCGCCGCGAGCTGGCCGTTCTGCGGGGCGGGCCCGGAGTGGCCCGCGTGGCCGGTCGCGGGCGCAGTCGCCGTGGCCGTGGCCGTGGCCGTGGCCGTCGCGGTGCCCCCGGCGGCCACGGGCTGGTGCCGGTCGGGGGTGGCCTGCTCGGGCAGCCGCAGCTCGTCGGCGGCCGGGGCGTGGGCGGTCAGGGCGTCAGGGGCGTCCGGAAGGGCCCGGCCGGCCGGACCGCGGTGCTGGTCGAGCGGGTCGAGCGGTCCGTACGCCGGGCTGTCGGTTGCAGGCCGTTGGGGCATATCAGTCAACACCTCTCGGACGCCGCACCGGGCTCTACCAGCGCTTCGGCTGCCTGTGGCGGCGCCCCCTGTCGGGAATCGGCGTGAATGTAGCGAGCATTCGGGCGCTATGGGTGGATCTGACCGAGCAATCCTCCGAACGGGTGAAGCAACCGCGCCCATTGTGGGGAAGCCGGGACACGATGGGTTTGGACTTCCACGGTCGAACCGTCGATCGACCGTCATAGTGCTGACCACCACCGTCCATCGGGATGCTGTAGTGGCCCGGCACATGGGAGGCGAGCCGCCGGATTCCTACCGTTCTGACCCATGGACACCACTACAGCCCGGCCGCTCGACGGTCGCACGGCCCTGGTCACCGGCGCCGCCTCGGGCATCGGCCGGGCCTGCGCCGAGGCCCTCTCCGGGGCCGGCGCCCGGGTCTACGTCGTCGACCTGGCGGCCGAACCGGCCCGGGAGCTCGCCGCGCGGATCGGCGGCCTCGCCGTCGTCGCGGACCTCGCCGACCCGCAGGCCGTCGACGCCATGCCGGCCGACGCCGACATCGTGGTCAACAACGCCGGCCTCCAACACGTCGCCCCCGTCCACGAGTTCCCGCCCGAGCGCTTCTCCCTCCTCCAACGCGTGATGGTGGAGGCCCCGTTCCGCATCCTGCGCCGCACCCTGCCCCACATGTACGCGCGGGAGTGGGGCCGGGTCATCAACGTCTCGTCCGTTCACGGCCTGCGGGCGAGTGCCTTCAAGTCCGCGTACGTGACCGCGAAGCACGGCCTGGAGGGACTCAGCAAGACCGTCGCCCTGGAGGGCGCCCCGTACGGGGTCACGAGCAACTGCATCAACCCGGGTTACGTCCGGACCCCGCTGGTGGAGAAGCAGATCGCGGCCCAGGCGCAGGTTAATGGCATCCCTGAGGAGGAGGTGGTCCAGCGGATCATGCTCGACCGCACGGCCGTCAAGCGCCTCATCGAGCCGGAGGAGGTCGCAGCCCTGGCCCTGTGGCTCTGCACGCCGTCCGCCGCCTACATCACGGGCGCGAGCCTGCCGGTCGACGGGGGCTGGACGGCGCACTAGGAGCGCCAGGGGCACTTCTCAGCGCTGTACGGGCACGAGTGGCGCCGGCGCCATGGCCGGCGACGACCGCTTGAAGGCTCTTGCAGGCGCGGCAGAGGCCCGGACGGGGGACGGGGTCGCGGCATTCCGCACACTCGGCGTACCGGGGTGCGGCGGGGCGTTCCGCGGCGCGACAGGGCGGCATCTTGTGCTCCAGGCGGTAGCGGAGCACGGCTGCGGCGGAGTGCATCGGGCTGGGCAGGCCGGGGAGCAGGGCTTGGGCGAGGTCGCTCGGGGTGCAGCCGCGCTCCAGCCACTGGGCGACGAGGGGTGCGAGCTTCTCCGCTTCGGCCTGGCCGAGGCGGAGGCGGGGCTCGGGGCGGATGGCCCGGAAGAGGGCGGCAACGGCTTGTCGGGTCTGCTCGTCGGGGAGGGCGGGTTCTTGCTGCCGGTTCTTTACAGGAGGGCTGTCTGCGGGACCGGCGGCCAGCCGACCGGGCGCCGGGCGGGTGGCACTCGGCGGGGACGGCCAGGGGGTGTCGTAGACGTGGGCTTCGCTGCGGAGGGTGCCGTCGGGCAGGCGGACCGTCTCGACGCGGTAGAAGCCGGCGTCGGCGAGCTCCTTGAGGGCCTTGCGGACGGCGCCGCGGCCCTGGGGGCTGGTGGCGGCCATGTGGCGACCGTCCTCGCGCCAGCCGTCGGGGCGGGAGAGGAGGTCCGCGAGGAGGCCACGGGCGGTGTAGCTCAGGCGCCGGTACTGGAGGACGGCGTTGGGAAGCACGGTGAAGTGCCGTGCGTGTTGGGTACGATGAACGCGCATGGGAGTGTTGGGCTCCTGGTGCCGGACCCCGGAGCGTTGGCGCGCTGCCGGGGTCACATTTCTTCAGTTGGCGTTCGGACCGTAACACGCCGACGGTCGATCAACTGCCTATCCCCACAAGGGTGCTTATCGCACTAACCGACTCGCCGAACTCCCCCGAGCGGACGGCCACGACGAAGGCCGACCACGCCTCGGCAGGGAAGGCCAGCACGGGACCCTGGGGGTCCTTGGAGTCGCGGACGGGAACAGTGCAGACGGCGTTGGCCGCGACCTCGATGCAGTCGCCGCCGTTGCTGCTGTAACTGGACTTGAACCATTCGGTGGGCGCCACTGTTGCCTCCACAGCTCACAGTTCGACGCCAACAAGCATGCGACTGTGACCGCCAGGCAGCAAGAGGCCCCTGCCCGACTGAGCAGGGGCCTCCGGCAACGGTGCTTTAGACCTTGCCGAACTCGCCCGAGCGGACTGCGGCCACAAAGGCGGACCAAGCCTCCACAGGGAAGGCCAGCGCAGGACCCTCAGGATCCTTGGAGTCACGAACAGGGACCGCGCCAGGCACACTGCTGGATACCTCGATGCACTGTCCACCATTGCTGCTGTAACTGGACTTGAACCACTCAAGGGGCACCACAGTTGCCTCCACCGCTCGCGAATCAACTGCCAACAATCATCGGACTGCGGCTGCCAGGCAGCAAGAAGCCCCTGCCCGATCGGGCAGGGGCTTCCGGCAACACGAAGCCTCAGACCTCGCCGAACTCACCTGAGCGGACGGCGGCCACGAACGCCGACCATGCCTCGACGGGGAAGGCCAGCGCAGGACCCTCAGGATCCTTGGAGTCACGCACGGGGACGAGATTCGAGAGGCTGCCGACCTCAATGCAGTTTCCTCCCTGAGTGCTGTATGAACTCTTGCACCAAGTGACCTTGCGTAGATCATCCATGCTCAAAGCCCTTCCGCACGCCTCTGATGAACTCAATGGTCGCCGCTCGGGACAGCGCCTCGACCTGCAGGTGATCGTACTCACTGGCCCATTCGGCCAACGTCTCCGGATCACGTTCGAGGTAGCCGCGACGCTGGGTCTCGCCGTATCCCACGATGACCCTGTTCGGCATGGTCAGCAACGTAATTGGATACCCGAAGGGTCGGTTCTCACCTGCCGAGGCGGGACAGACCTGCACTAGGTAGCGGGGGCGCGAAGCGAGTGCTTCCAGGTGCTGAAGTTGTTCCACCATGACGTCCCGACCGCCAATCGGTCGCCGCAGCGCGGCCTCATCTATCACCACCTGGACAATCGGCGCCGGGTCTCGGGCCACGGCTTGCTGGCGGAGTAGTACCTTCTCTGTCCGCTCGTCGGCCTGCCGCTGAGTGGCGGTCCCCCGCAGCACAGGCGCCTGTTGAAACGCTCGGCTGTACGCCGGCGTTTGGAGCAGGCTCGGCATGATGTTGATCTCAAACACCCGCAGTGCGACGGCTTTCGCCTCGTGGCGCAGGTACTCCTCGAAGCCTTCGAACAGGATGCGTTGGCCCGACTTGCTCCACTCCGCCAGGAAGGGCGCCCCAGGACCAAACGCAGCGTCAAGCTTTGTTGCGATTCGTTGATTCGGTTTTCTTCGACCAATCTCAAGTGCCGAGATGTACGACGATGTGCAGCCGACAAGGTCCGCAAGCTGCTCCTGAGTCCAGCCGCGCTGCTCGCGTGAGCTGCGGAGGAGGACTCCGAACTCGGCTTCTTGATGGTCAAGTTCACGCTTGTTCATGGCGCCCCACCCCATCAATCAAACAGATCAGACGAGTTGAACAGCTCCCGAGCATAGAGGACATTGGGCACTCCCGGTAGTCATCGCACTACGGATCGGAGCCCCCGGAATGAACAACAGCACCCCCATGTCCGAAGTCCCCCTCCTCCACGAAGTCGTGCTCGACCGCGGCCACCTCGACGACGGCCGGCCGCGCGAGGGGGTCTTCATGGAGCAGTGCGGCGGCATCATGTACCTCCGCCCGGTCGGTGGCGGCGTCGAATGGACCACCAGGGCCGACCAGGTCAGCGTCCTCGACCCCCGAGAGATCGCGCCCGGCCGCGGCATCCGCTCGCACCGGCGGTTGCTCCAGGAAGAGCCCACGTGATCCCGAGCAGCCTCCTGCTGCTCACCGCTCTCCATGTAAGTTCCCTGGCTGCCACCGGATTTGCCGCCGCCGAACACGCGGCACGCAGCCAACGGCACGGGATCACGAACCCGCCCGACCGGGCGGCTCAACGTCCGTCCGCGCCGAATCCGCGGACGGACCCCGGCAGGTCGGCCTCCTCCTGCCGGTCGGCTCCATGGGCGACGCGTTGGCGTACAGCGCCCCTTGTCGAGCCGAGCTGCTCCCCGCCGGCAACCTCCTCCGGCGGGGAGCACCACCCGACCAACTCTCCACCCAAGGAGCAGAGTTGAACGACGACTTCATGCAAAAGCCCCCCGCCCGGCGACTGGGCCAGCAGGTCTTCGTCCTGCGCGACAGCCCCGACGGGCAGGACGAACTCTGCGTCCTCCTCGTCGAGCCCGTCCACCGCGATGGCTGCACCCTCCCCGGCGGCAGCGCCGAGGCGGACGAGCTGCCCCACCTCGCCGCCCGCCGCCACCTGGAGTCCGAAACCGGGCTCGTCCTGCCACTCCGCACGATCCTCACCGTCGACTACGTATCCCGCCAGACGTACCCCGAGGGACTCAACCTCGTCTACGCGGGCGGCGTCGTCACCCCCAAGCAGGCCAAGACCGCGAACGGCCACCGCCCGCCAGAGCACATCCGAGCCCTGCACTGGGTGCCCCGCTCCTCGCTCGACACCGTCATGCCGCCCGACCAGAGCCTCCGCGTCCACGACGCCTGGGACGCCTGGGAACACGGCGCCGGCCGCCCCCTCCTCCTGCGCGGCGTCCCCGTCCCGGTCTGCTGATCAAATCTCGCCGGGCACTCGCCGGGAACGACCTGAACGCGACCCAAGGCCAAGACTGTGGATCAGAGTTGAAGCCCCCGACCTGACCGACACCCTCCGGAGAGCAATCCCCCCATGACCGCCACCACCGACACCTTCCCGACCTACGACGACGTGAAGGCCGCCAAGGACCGCGTCCACGGCATCATCCGGCCCGTCCCGGTCTTCGAGATCGACCGCAACACCTTCGGCACCGCCCGCACCTTCCTCGCCCTGGACTTCATGCAGGTCTCCGGCTCCTTCAAGGACCGGGGCGCCGCGAACTTCATCGGCGCCCACCTGGCGGCCGGGACGATGCCCGACGCCGGAGTCGTCATCGCCTCCGGCGGCAACGCCGGACTGGCCTGCGCTTGGGCCGCCCAGCGCCACGGCATCAAAGCCACCGTCTTCCTGCCGACCACCGCCCCGGCCGTCAAGGTCGCCAAGCTCCGCACGTTCGGCGCCGACGTCCGCCAGGTCGGCAAGGAGTACGCCGAAGCCGCCGCCGCTGCCGCCGAGTACGCCGCCACCACCGGCGCCCTGGCTTCCCACGCCTACGACAACCCGTACATCGCCGCCGGCGCCGGCACTCTGCTCTCCGAGATCCACGACCAGATCCCCGGCCTCGACACCGTCATCGTCGCCGTGGGCGGCGGCGGCCTGTTCGCCGGCACCGCCATGGCCGCCCATGCCCTCGGCGTGCGGGTCGTCGCCGTCGAGCCGGAGAACTGCCGCGCCCTCAACGCCGCGATCGAGGCCGGCGAGATCGTGGACGTCGAGGTGAACTCCATCGCCGCGGACTCCCTCGGCGCCCGCCGCGCCGGCGAGACGGCCCTGCACTGGGCGCGGCGGGCCGAGGCCCGTTCCGTCCTCGTCACCGATGACGCGATCCGCGCGGCCCGCTCCCTGCTGTGGGAGCAGCGGTACCTGGCCGTAGAGCACGCCGCCGCCACGGCCTTCGCCGCTCTGACCTCCGGTGCCTACACGCCCGGCGACGGCGAGCGCATCGCCGTGGTGCTGTGCGGGGCCAACACCGACCCGTCCGACCTCGTCACCACCTGACGACTCCCAAGGCTTCCGGGCAGTCTCCGACCTCGCTGCCTCGCTTCTCTACGGCTCGCCCGGAATGCATAACCGCTCCTGTGTAGGAAGTCGACCTGGCCGACTTCCTACACACAGCGCACCGTGCCTGCTTCACGCCTCGGCGGCCTGCACCACAGGGCCTGACCAGCCACGCCACATCCCAACCCTGCCGAGGCCCTGGGGACACACTCGCGCACCTTTTGGCGCACCCTCGCGGGCAGGACAGGCGAGCTACTTTCAGAGTTGAGCCATGGAGCCCTACGTCTCTCTCGTCAAGGCACTGGCCTGGCCTGTCTTGATCGCCGGGGTTCTCGTGGCGTACCGGCGGCCGATCGGTAGATTCGGAGCGAAGGTCGAAAAGGAAGTCGGTCGACGACTAGAGGCTGGTAGTGGAGTCAAGGTCTCGGCTGGACCTTTTGCCGCAGAGCTAACCGAGTTGCCCCGATTCGAGCCGCAAGCACCTCAGAGCGCCCCTTCTACTGAGGCCCCCGAAGCTCCTCATCACGTTGACTCACTGCCGCCTCCCGGGGCTCCAGGGGAGGCGGCTGAATGGGCCGAGTACCGATCCCAGCTGAAGAGGCGCAGTCGCAACATCCATCTGGTTCACGTCATCAGCCCGTCCAAGGTGCCGGGGCAACGCTTCGACATTTTCGCCTATCTAGTCCCATCTAGGGGCGGCGACCTGTCTGATGTGGTGAGGGCGCAGTTCTTCCTTGGTCAATACTGGGGAAACAAGATCTTCGATGTGCCGAACGAGGGCGCTGGTAAGCCCATCGGCTTCTCGACCTCGGCGTACGGAACGCCGCTATGCGTTTGCCGGGTCTTCTTCCGGGATGGAGGTTCGGCAATCTTGAGCAGGCTGTTGGACTTTGAGATGCAATCAGTGTTTGAGCAGCGGTCCACGAGCTAGCTTCGACGATCGATGTGCTCCAGCCGCAAGCAGACCACCAGTGGTAACTCCGATGGTGGCAGACCCATATGTCCGCCGCCCCTTGCAGTTTCCGTCGCCGCTTCGGCTCGGCCGAAGCGGCGACGAAGGCAACCGAAGCGGGGGTGGGGGGTGGCGAGGGCGCTGGGCTGGTTATGGGGTGGAGGGCTGCAAGTTGGGGTTGGACTGTGTGGGTTGGGCACATAGGCCTCGGAGGCGGGGCTTCCTACGTTGTGGCGACATCGACGACGCCGGACCCGGAAGTGGTGACCCATGGCAGCAACGGTTGAGAGGCGCTCACTCCCTCGGGTAGTGGCGGCCAGTCTGATCGGGACCACCATCGAGTGGTACGACTACTTCCTCTACGGCACGGCCGCCGCGCTCGTGTTCGGGAAGGTGTTCTTCCCCAACAGTGATCCGCTGACGGGGACGCTCCTCGCGTTCCTGACGTACGCGATCGGGTTCGCCGCGCGGCCGCTCGGGGCCCTGGTGTTCGGGCACTTCGGGGACCGGGTCGGGCGCAAGCGGCTCCTCGTCGTGAGCCTGCTGCTCATGGGCGGATCCACCACCCTCATCGGGGTGCTGCCGACGTACGACTCGATCGGGGTCGCGGCGCCGGTGCTGCTGACGGTGCTCCGCCTGGTGCAGGGGTTCGCACTCGGCGGGGAGTGGGGAGGGGCCGTCCTGCTGGTGTCGGAGCACGGGGACCAGCGGCGGCGCGGCTTCTGGGCCTCGTGGCCGCAGGGCGGCGCGCCCGCCGGGAACCTGCTGGCGGCCGGCGTGCTGTCGCTGATGACCGCCGTCCAGTCGGACGCCGCGTTCCTCGCGTGGGGGTGGCGGGTGCCGTTCCTGCTGTCGGCCGTGCTGGTCGGGGTCGGGATGTGGATCCGGCTCGCCGTCGACGAATCACCGCTGTTCCAGGCCGCGTTGGCCGCGCAGAAGAACCGCAAGACCGTCGAGCAGCCGCCGCTGGTCGCCGTCCTGCGGCACCACTGGCGGGAGGTCCTCGTCGCCATGGGCGCCCGCATGGCGGAGAACATCTCCTATTACGTGATGACGACGTTCGTGCTCGCGTACGCCGTCAGCCACGCGCATTTCGGGAAGCAATCCGCGCTCAACGCCGTACTGATCGGCTCGGCGATCCAGTTCGCCCTGATCCCGGCGTTCGGCGCGCTGTCGGACCGGGTCGGCCGCAAGCCGGTGTACCTGGTGGGCGCGATAGGCGTCGGGGTCTGGGCGTTCGTCTTCTTCGGCCTGGTGGACACGAAGTCGTTTCCCGCGCTCGTCGGAGCCGTCACGGTCGGTCTGGTCTTCCACAGCGCGATGTACGCGCCCCAAGCCGCCTTCTTCTCCGAGATGTTCGCCACCCGGATGCGCTACTCGGGCGCCTCGATCGGGGCCCAGTTCTCGTCCGTAGCCGCGGGCGCACCGGCTCCCCTCATCGCGACCGCGCTCCTCAAGGACTACGGCAGCGCCACGCCGATCGCGGTGTACGTGGCAGCGGCGGCGGCGCTGACGGTACTCGCCGTGCTGTGCGCCCGGGAGACGAAGGGGCAGGACCTCGCGGACGTGGAGGTGCAGACAGCGGATACCACCCCGGCCGCCAAGCCCGCCACCGCGTGAGGGCCAAGCCGTTACTATCGCGCTTCCGCCCCACTGCCGATTGGCGGCACGCACCATGAACGACCCCCAGACGGGCGCCGCTCCCGCCCTGCGGCGGCTGCTCGACCTCCTCGGATCCGGCGCCGCCACCGAGGACTTCGCCGAGGTGCTGGCCGACGCCCGCCGCCGGGGGGCGCCGGCCGCGGTGCTGCGGGAGATCGACGACGCCACCTGGCAGGCCCTTCGGGTGCACCGCACGCTGCGCCAGCACCGGCGCCGCGAGGCCGAGTTGACGGCGCTGTTCGACACCGCCGGAGACCTCGCCGCCTCCCGCGACCTGGACACCGTGCTGCAGGCGATCGTCCGCCGCGCCCGCCTCCTACTCGGCACCGACACCGCCTACCTGACCCTCCCGGACGAGGCCGCCGGCGACACGTACATGCGCGTCACCGACGGCTCGGTGTCCGTCCTCTTCCAGACCCTGCGGCTCAGCCTCGGCGACGGCCTCGGCGGCCTGGTCGCCCAGACCGCCCGCCCGTACGCGACCCCCGACTACCGCACCGACGACCGCTTCCACCACACCGGCACCATCGACGCGGGCGTGCTCGACGAGGGCCTGGTCGCGATCATCGGCGTGCCACTGCTGCTCGGCGGGCGGGTCATCGGCGTCCTGTTCGCCGCCGACCGCTCGCCGCGCGCCTTCTCCCCCGACGAGGTCGCGCTGCTCTGCTCGCTGGCCGCGCACGCCGCGATCGCCCTGGACACCGCCAAGTCCCTGGCCGACACCCGCGCCGCGCTCGCCGAACTGGGCGCCGCCAACGAACTCGTCCGCGCCCACTCCGCCGCCGTCCAGCGCGCCGAACAGGCCCACGACCGGCTCACCGACCTCGTCCTGCGCGGCGCCGAGGTGCCGGACGTCGCCGCCGCCGTCGCCACCCTGCTGGACGGCGAGATAGCGGTCCTGGACGCCGAGGGCGAACCGCTGGCCGGGCGCGTCCCGTCCGTCGCCGGGCTGGCCGGGGCGATCGCGGACTCGCGCGCCGAGGGCCGGTCCGTGCGCCACGACGGCCTGTGGGTGTGCGCCGTCCTCGCCGGGCAGGACGCGCTCGGCGCGATGGTCCTGCGCGGCCGCCCCGACCTCGACGACGCCGACCGGCGGCTGTTCGAGCGGGCCGGCGTCGTCACCGCGCTCCTCCTGCTGCTGCGCCGCTCCGTCGCCGAGACCGAGAACCGTGTGCGCGGCGAACTTCTCACCGACCTGCTGACCACTCCCGACCGCGACCCCGCCGGACTCACCGCGCGCGGCCGTCGGCTCGGCGTCGACCTCGGCCGCCCCCACGTCGTCCTGGTCGCCGAGCCCGTCGGGCCCGCGGGGTCGGCCGGGGACGCCACCGACCGCAGCCGGCTCGCGGGCGCGGCCGGGCGGTACCTGTTCGGCTCGCGGGGCATCAGCGCCGAGCACGACGAGGCCGTCGTCCTGCTCGTACCGGACGGCGGCGGCCCCGAGGAGACCGCCCGGCGGGCGGCCGAACGGCTGGCCCGGCTGGCCGGCTTCCCGGTCACCGTCGGCGCGGGCCGCCCCGCCGCGGGCCCGGCGGCGATCGCCGCCTCGTACGCCGAGGGCCTGCGGTGCCTGCGGGCACTGCGGGTGCTCGGCCGCGCGGGCGAGGGCGCGTCCGCGCGGGCGCTCGGCTTCCTCGGGGTGCTGCTCGGCGACGGGCACGACGTGGACGGCTTCGTCCGCGCGACGCTCGGCCCGCTGCTCGACTACGACGCCCGGCGCGGCACCGAGCTGGTCCGCACCCTCCGCGCGTACTTCGACTGTGGGGGCAGCCTGACCCGGGCCAAGGACGAGCTGCACGTCCACGTGAACACGGTGGTCCAGCGGCTGGACCGGGTCGAGGCGCTGCTCGGGCGGGACTGGAACGTGCCGGAGCGGTCGCTGGAGCTGCAGTTGGCGCTGCGGCTCCAACTGCTGGCGCAGGCGTGAGGTCCGCGGTCCCGGGCGGCCGGTCGCCCCGGAGGGGCTTGGGCGTACAGTGGCGAGGTTGGTCTCGAACGCCCGGCAAGGAGCGGCAAACGGTGAGCGAGAACGTACGTTTCGTTTCGTTGGGCATAGGCGAGCGCACCGTGCCCTACCAGGAAGCCTGGGAGGAGCAGCAGCGCCTGCACGCGCTGCGGGTCGCGGACGAGATCCCCGACACCGTGCTGCTGCTGGAGCACCAGTCCGTCTACACGATGGGCAAGCGCACCAACCCGGCCGACCTCCCGCTGGACGGCACCCCGGTGGTCGAGGTCAACCGCGGCGGGGAGATCACCTGGCACGGCCCCGGCCAGCTGGTCGGCTACCCGATCGTCAAACTGCCCGACCCGATCGACGTCATCGCGTACGTCCGCCGGCTGGAGGAGGCGCTGATCCGCGCCGCCGCCGAGTTCGGCGTCGAGACCACCCGGGTCGAGGGCCGCAGCGGCGTCTGGGTGCTCGGCGACACCATCCCGGACGCGGTCGTGGACCCGTCCCAGGTGGTCGACATCGGCAAGCTCACCCTGCGGCTGGGCCTGCCGCTGGGCATCGACCCGCGACTGGCGGGCCCCGAGTACGCGCCGTCCAACGCCGGGCAGCGCGGCGACGACCGCAAGCTCGCCGCGATCGGCGTGCGCGTCGCGCGCGGCGTCACGATGCACGGCTTCTCGCTGAACTGCGCCCAGGACATGACCTTCTTCGACAAGATCGTGCCGTGCGGCATCCGGGACGCGGGTGTGACCTCGCTCTCGAACGAGCTCGGCCGCGAGCTGTCCGTCGGCGCGGCGCTGCCGGTGGTCCAGCGGCACCTGGCGGACGTGCTCGCCGAGCTGCCGGAGCCCGCGCTCAGCCGCTGAGGACCCGACGCACCCCGAGATCGGACATCACCGGGGAATCTACTGGCCGGTAGCTCTGTTGCCCTGCGATTGCGGGGCGGCACGCCCGGCGAAGCCCGTACAACCACAGGCGTACCCTGGGGGTACCCCGTCTAGTTCTAGGAGTCGCACGTGTCCGCTGTCGCACCCGACGGCAGGAAGCTGCTCCGCCTGGAGGTCCGCAACAGCGAGACCCCCATCGAGCGGAAGCCCGAGTGGATCAAGACCCGCGCGAAGATGGGCCCGGAGTACAACGCCCTCCAGTCGCTGGTGAAGAAGGAGGGGCTGCACACGGTCTGCCAGGAGGCCGGCTGCCCCAACATCTTCGAGTGCTGGGAGGACCGCGAGGCGACCTTCCTCATCGGCGGTGACCAGTGCACCCGCCGCTGCGACTTCTGCCAGATCGACACCGGCAAGCCCGCCGAGTTCGACCGGGACGAGCCGCGCCGCGTCGCCGAGTCCATCGTCACCATGGACCTCAACTACGCGACCATCACCGGCGTCGCCCGCGACGACCTGGAGGACGGCGGCGCCTGGCTCTACGCCGAGACCGTGCGCCAGGTGCACGCGATGACCGCCGACCGCGAGGCCGGCCGCACCGGCGTCGAGCTGCTGATCCCCGACTTCAACGCGGTGCCCGAGCAGCTGGCCGAGGTCTTCTCCTCCCGCCCCGAGGTGCTCGCGCACAACGTCGAGACGGTCCCGCGCATCTTCAAGCGGATCCGCCCGGCGTTCCGCTACGAGCGCTCGCTGGACGTCATCACCCAGGCCCGCGCGGCCGGGCTGGTGACCAAGTCCAACCTGATCCTGGGCATGGGCGAGACCCGCGAGGAGGTCAGCCAGGCGCTGGCCGACCTGGTCGGCGCCGGCTGCGAGCTGATCACCATCACCCAGTACCTGCGGCCCTCGCTGCGCCACCACCCGGTCGAGCGCTGGGTGAAGCCGCACGAGTTCGTCGAGCTCCAGCAGGAGGCCGAGGAGCTGGGCTTCGCCGGGGTCATGTCGGGCCCGCTGGTGCGCTCGTCGTACCGGGCCGGCCGGCTGTACCGGCAGGCGCTGGAGCGGCGCGAGCAGGCCGCGGTCTGAGAGCGGTCCCGAGCGATCGGGGAGGGCGGAGCTTCGGCTCCGCCCTTCCGTTTTTTCGCCGGTTTCACCAGGTTTTGACCGCAGGATCACGGACTGGTAACACGGAGTGGTGACGATGGATCCGGCGAGGTCGGTCGAGCCTTCGTCGTTCGGTCCTTCTCAGTCACGAGGGGAGTTGCCCGGGATGCGCATGCGGATCCGGTCGGTCGGAGTTGCGGTGCGGTTCGCCGAGAGCGTTCTGATGGCCGGCGGGCAGCGGCACGCCCGGCGCAACGCCTGGGCGGCGGTCTGCGAGAACCGCCGGCACGCGGCGGACCGGCACCACGACGCCTCGGCGGTCGGGGGCGGTGCGGCGGTGCAGCCGGCCCGGAGCTGACGGAAGCGGGCTTTTCGTCGCTGTCCGCGACGACTGCCCGGCACACGGGTCACGGTTCGGGGCGAACGGCACCCGGGCTTGGAGTTCCCGCACCCATGGCACGTACCATGAGCGTTATGGCGAGGGAAACATCCGAAAACCCCGGGCGGCTGAAGCAGATCCGCCAGGCGTACACCATGACCAAGAAGGTCGACACCAAGATCGGCCTGATCATCGCCGGCGTCGGCCTGCTGACCTTCGGCGTGTTCCTCGCCATCGGCTTCGCGATCGACCACCCCGTCTATCTGGGCATCCTGGGCTTCATCGTGGCCTTCCTGGCCATGGCGATCGTCTTCGGGCGCCGGGCCGAGCGCGCCGCGTTCGGACAGATGGAGGGGCAGCCGGGCGCCGTCGCGGCGGTGCTGAACAACATCAAGCGCGGATGGAGCTCCAGCTCCACCCCGGTCGCCGTCACCCGCAACCAGGACGCGATCTACCGCGCCGTGGGCCGGGCCGGCATCGCGCTGATCGGCGAGGGCAACCCGAACCGGGTCCGCCCACTGCTGGCGTCCGAGAAGAAGAAGATGGCCCGCGTCGTGGGCGACGTGCCGGTGCACGACATCGTCGTGGGCAACGGCGAGGGCGAGATCCCGCTGAAGAAGCTGCAGATCCACCTCATGCGCCTGCCCCGCGCCATCACCCCGGCCCAGGTCACCGAGACCAACGACCGCCTGCGCGCGCTGGGCGACCTGCTCTCCAAGGCGCCGATCCCCAAGGGCCCGATGCCCAAGGGCGCCCGGATGCCCAAGGGCGGCCAGGTCCGCTGACCCTCCCCCCGTCGACACGCAACGGCCCCGCCGCTCCAGTGGAGCAGCGGGGCCGTTCGGCGTTCACGGCGTTTGGGCCTCGGGCGCCAGTAGTGCCACGGCGCTAGATCCGGACCTCGACGGTGCCGACCGCCTTGTCGTGCAGGCCGCGGGTGTCACGGTCCCAGACCAGCGGCGGCACCAGCAGGCAGAGCAGCAGTGTGCGCAGCAGCACCTGCGGGATGGTCGCGCGGCGCCCGTCCAGCCGGACGACCCGCAGGCCGAACAGCCGCTTGCCGACCGTCGTGCCCGAGGTGGCGAGCAGCAGCGCGGTGACGGCGAAGAACAGCGGCGTCGTCCACAGGTTGGCCGAGGAGGCGGTGCCCTGGCCCAGCAGCCCGTAGGCGACCAGGGAGACCAGCCAGCCGTCCACGAACAGGGCGCCGATCCGTCGGCCGGGGCCGGCGATCGAGCCGGGGCCCTCCTTGGGCAGTCCGAGGCGCTCGCCGCGGTAGCCGAAGTCGGTGCCCATCTTCTCGGCGGCAGCCTTCGGGCCGTCGATCCACGATCCCAACGCTTCTCTGGTGTCCACGAATCCACACTAACCGGGCGGTCGCCGAGAGCCGCCACCGGCTCCCCCGTCGTCCGCGAGCCTTCCCCGACCGAGTGAATCCCGACTACCGGGCTTACCAAATGGTCCAGACCACTTACCCGAAGACGCCCAGGCCGGTGGGGCGTTTTGCCCTGGACCGTACGACTTTGCCGCCCGTTCGGCGGGTGTGGTTAACATCGAGGAAACGAGCGGGTCACCGGTCGGAAACGGACCGTTCCTAGGGTGAGCCGCATTCGCACGCCGAGGAGGATGCTTTGTTCAACAACGCCGCCGAAGTGAAGCAGTTCATCCAGGACAACGACGTCAAGTTCGTCGATGTCCGCTTCTGCGACCTGCCAGGCGTCATGCAGCACTTCTCCGTACCTGCGGCGACCTTCGACCCGTCCGAGACCCTGATGTTCGACGGTTCGTCGATCCGCGGCTTCCAGGCCATCCACGAGTCCGACATGGCCCTCGTCGCGGACCTCGCCACGGCCCGGCTCGACCCGTTCCGGGCCGAGAAGCACCTCAACATCAACTTCTTCATCCAGGACCCGGTCACCGGCGAGGCCTACAGCCGTGACCCGCGCAACGTCGCCAAGAAGGCGGAGGCCTACCTCGCCTCCTCCGGCATCGCCGACACCGCGTTCTTCGGGCCCGAGGCCGAGTTCTACGTCTTCGACTCGGTGCGCTTCGACACCAGCGCCAACGCGTCCTTCTACCACATCGACTCCGAGGCCGGCGCCTGGAACACCGGTGCGGCCGAGGGCGACGTGCGCGGCTACAAGGTCAAGTACAAGGGCGGCTACTTCCCCACCCCGCCCGTCGACCACTTCGCCGACCTGCGCGCCGAGATGTCCCTGGAGCTGGCCAAGGCCGGCCTGGAGGTCGAGCGCCAGCACCACGAGGTCGGCACCGCCGGCCAGGCCGAGATCAACTACAAGTTCAACACGCTGCTGCACGCGGCCGACGACCTGATGCTGTTCAAGTACATCATCAAGAACGTCGCCTGGCGCAACGGCAAGACGGCCACCTTCATGCCGAAGCCGATCTTCGGCGACAACGGCTCGGGCATGCACGTCCACCAGTCGCTGTGGGCCGAGGGCTCGCCGCTCTTCTACGACGAGCAGGGCTACGCCGGCCTCTCCGACACCGCCCGCTACTACATCGGCGGCCTGCTGCGGCACGCGCCGTCGCTGCTGGCGTTCACCAACCCCTCGGTGAACTCCTACCACCGCCTGGTCCCGGGCTTCGAGGCGCCGGTCAACCTGGTCTACTCCCAGCGCAACCGCTCGGCCGCGATCCGCATCCCGATCACCGGCTCCAACGCGAAGGCCAAGCGCATCGAGTTCCGCGCGCCGGACCCGTCCTCCAACCCCTACCTGGCGTTCTCGGCGATGCTGATGGCCGGCCTCGACGGCATCCGCAACAAGATCGAGCCGCTGGAGCCCGTCGACAAGGACCTCTACGAGCTCGCCCCCGAGGAGCACGCGAACGTCCCCCAGGTGCCCTCCTCCCTCCCGGCCGTCCTGGAGGCCCTGGAGGCCGACCACGAGTACCTCCTCGCGGGCAACGTCTTCACGCCCGACCTGATCGAGACCTGGATCGACTTCAAGCGCACCAACGAGATCGCCCCGATCGCCCTCCGCCCGCACCCGCACGAGTTCGAGCTGTACTACGACCTGTAGAGGGCGCTCTGACCTGTGGAGACGCGAACCGACGTCTCGACGTCTCCGCCGGTCGGCAAGTCGCTGACCTGCGGAGACAGAGTCTGGTCAGATGCGCCGGACTCGCGATGTGCACCCGGATGTGCACGCAGATCGAACTCGCGGCCGGCCCTGCCGCTACCACTCCCGAACGGGTAGCCCTGCGACGCACGCCGGACTTGCGTCACACCGAGTAGTCGCCACGGCTGGCACCGACCTCACCAAAGCCGGGTCCCGGACAGGCATTCGTCAATCCGGCAAAATGCGTCCGATTCGAGGGGCGCCATCCCGTTTACGGGATGGCGCCCCTCGAGCATGGCAATTCTGCTGATGGGAACAGACCCATGCGGTTCTGCTGTGCCGAGCAGCCGGCCGATCGGCACCGGTGGCCAGGAGTACGGTCCTGGCCCGGCCACGCTCCCGGAGCCTGCTCCCGGGCGCGGTTTCGTCCTGGATACGGACGAACTCCCCTGTCCCCGAATGGTCCTCTTGATCAAGGCCGGGAAGCACCGGCGCCATTCATCGGAGGGGTCCTTTCGTGTACGAGCATGCACCGCACAGCCGCTTCCCGCTCTCCCGCCGGGGCAGCCGGCACCGGGCGGCGGCGGTCGTGACCGCCGTGGCCGCGGTGGCCGTGACGGTCGGGGTGCTGGCGCCGACCGCGGCGTTCGCGGGCGGCCGGCCGGACAGCGTCCAAGCGAGCCTGAACGCGCTGGTGAAGGACGACGGCCTGCCCGCCGCGCTGGCCACCGTCAAGGGCAGCGACGGCCGCACCCGCAATTACACCGCCGGCGTCGGCAACCTCGCCACCAGGGCCAAGGTCCCCGTGGACGGACAGA
>NZ_JAQYXB010000589.1:0-233 GCF_036322405.1 Streptomyces sp. SP17BM10
AGGTAGACGTTCGCTGCGGCGTAGTTGCCCTGGCCCGCGCTGCCCATGACGCCGGAAATGGAGGAGAAGAGGACGAAGGCCTTGAGGTCCTGGTCCTTGGTCAGCTCGTGGAGGTTCCAGGCGGCATCGACCTTGGGGCGCAGGACGGCCGACAGGCGCTCCGGGGTGAGCGCGGTGACGATGCCGTCATCCAGCACACCGGCCGCATGCACGACACCCGTGATCGTCCGGCC
>NZ_JAQYXB010000590.1:0-310 GCF_036322405.1 Streptomyces sp. SP17BM10
CGGCCGTCGAAGGCGAACGGCACGAGCGAGGACGGGGTCGGCCCCTCCCAGGCCGAGGGCTCCTCGATCACAGCGAACGGGGAGCCTCCGCGCTGCCCCTCCTCGCGGTACGCCGCCTCCTTGCC
Source organism: Streptomyces sp. SP17BM10 (assembly GCF_036322405.1). Classification (NCBI taxonomy): domain Bacteria; kingdom Bacillati; phylum Actinomycetota; class Actinomycetes; order Kitasatosporales; family Streptomycetaceae; genus Streptomyces; species Streptomyces sp. SP17BM10. Next base: position 126 of record NZ_JAQYXB010000590.1, read on the forward strand.
GCCGTCGCAGCGCGGGACGCCGGCGGCGCGGGCGGCGTCGTCGGGGGCGCAGTGGAACGGGGCGAAGGCGGCGGCGCAGAACACGGAGAGCACGGCGAGGTCAAGCAGGTCGAGCCGCAGCGCGAAGGAGAGCAACGTCGAAACCTCGGGAGCGGACCGCATCACGACTTCAGTTACAGCCAGTC
>NZ_JAQYXB010000591.1:0-337 GCF_036322405.1 Streptomyces sp. SP17BM10
CCCCCGGAATCGGGAATGGCGGCGCGCCGGCCGTGCGGGCGGGGGGGGGGGCCCGGCGCCGGGGGGGCCCGGGGGGCGGCCCCCCGGGCCAGCCGAGGGGGCGGGGGGGGGGGGGGGGCCCCCCCGCCGGCCCCGGGGGGGGGCCCCAGCCGCATAACACACACCGGTCCTCAGGGGCGGGGGGCGCCCGGGGCCCCCCCGGCGGCGGGGGCCCGCCCCCGCCCGCACGGCCGGCGCGCCGCCATTCCCGATTCCGGGGGGGGCGGCGCGCCGGTTTGGCGCACTTCACAAGATTTGCCCCATTCATTCCCTATCCTGGCGGCACTATGGTCCGGCA
>NZ_JAQYXB010000592.1:0-284 GCF_036322405.1 Streptomyces sp. SP17BM10
ACTCGCTCGCCTTCGTCGAGCTCGTCTACACGATCGAGGACGCGGCCGGCATCGAGATCGACTTCGACACCATCGACATCGAGGACTTCCAGTCCCTCGCCACCATCCAGAAGGCGTTCTTCGCCTGAGCCCGAGGAGGGCCCCCCGTGCACGCCGTTTCCTACACCGCCCAGTGGATGGCCGCCGCCCGCGCCCAGGAGTCCGAGCGCGAGGACGCCCTCTTCACCGACCCCCTCGCCCGCGACCTCGCCGCCCCCAAGGGCTTCGAACTGATCGAACGCTAT
>NZ_JAQYXB010000593.1:0-432 GCF_036322405.1 Streptomyces sp. SP17BM10
CATACGGTGGCCAGGATGATCCCGCCGGGGCGGGTCTGCTCGATCCATGCGGGCGGGATGGTGAGGACGCCGCAGGTGGCGATGACCCGGTCGAACCGCTCGTCTCCCGGGTAGCCGGCCAGGGCGACGCCGACGACCAGATCGGGGAAGACCCCGCACGCCCCCAGCGAGACGCCGGCCCGCGCGGAGACCTCCGGGTCGACCTCGACGGAGACGCTCCGGTCCTCGCCGAGGCGGTGGCAGCCCAGCGCGGTCGAGTAGCCGGTGCCGGTGCCCGCTTCGATGACCCGGTGGCCGTCCTCGTCCCGTAGGTCCTCCCACTTGCGCACGAACTGATTCGGCATGGTGCTGGACGATGTCGGGGTCCGCATGATCTCGCCCCGCAGGTCGCCGGGCACGATGGTCCCGGCGACCTGGGTGACCAGGGAATCG
>NZ_JAQYXB010000594.1:0-339 GCF_036322405.1 Streptomyces sp. SP17BM10
GGACCAGCAGCGCAAGCTGGACCAGGACCGCCCGGTGGGGGGCGGCGGCGGGGCCGGTCAGGTCGGAAGAGCGACGCGGCGGGACGCGGGGTCCCTTCGGGTGGAGGTCTCGCTGTTCGCCGCCGCCGTCCTCTGCGTGGGGGGGGGCGGCCGCCACAGGCAAAACCAACCCACCAACCCCCACCCACCCAACCACCCCACGACCCCACCCACCACCCCCCAACACCCACCCACACAACCAAAACAACAAAAAAAAAAAAAAACCCCCACCAAAAACAAACAACAAACCCCAACCAAAAAAAAAAAAAAAAAAAAACAAATAAAAAAAAAAAAAACCCA